>NZ_CP078013.2:934583-1246111 GCF_024112395.2 Pseudomonas pergaminensis
GGACCACCATATTTTCTTTGAAGCCATGCGCGACCTGCGCCTCAAGCGCAAGAATTTCGAACGCGTGTTCATGGAGCGTCTGTTCGAAGCCTTCGCCAGCCTGGGCCATGCGGGGCGGGGCGAGTTGCAGCTGGTGCCGGTGGTGTCCTATGAGGCCGCACCGGGTTCATCCAAGGATGACCTCGAAAAAGCGGTGGCGCTGGACGCCATGCTGGGCCGGGTGCGGCACCGCGACGGTCTGGCCCTGGCGCAACTCACGGCGCGTTTGAGCGTGTTGCTCGGCAACCGCCTGGACGATCGTGAGAACCCCCTGGGACCTGCGCTGCTCTGTGAGTTTTTCCTGCGGGCGGGGCGCAGTCTGGGCGTGGAGATCCGCGTCAAACTGATCATGCTCAAGCTGTTTGAAAAATACGTGCTCAGCGATGCCGACCAACTCTACGGCGAAGCCAATCAACTGCTGGTGGCAACGGGCGTATTACCCGAACTCAAGGCCATACCGTCCCGCCGCCCTGAAGGGCGTGCGGACCGTGAACATGCGCAAGCAGCAAGCTTGCCGGCTGCCGACCTGCCCGTCGACGAAAATGGCCAGGAAGCGTTCGCTGCGCTCCAACAGCTGCTTACGGCGGTGCGTGGCAGCGTGGCGCCGACGCTCGAGGCCAGCGCCGAGCCCTTGCCCATTTCCACCCGTGACCTGCTGCGCCTGCTCTCTCACTTGCAGCAGTACGTGCCGGAGCCCGAGGCCGAAGACGACTTCGACCTGCGTAGCCAGCTTGAACAGTTGCTCACCCGCCTTAGCGTCAAGAGTGGCAAGTCGCGGGTGGTGGAGGGCGCGGACGAAGACGTAATCAATCTGGTCGCGCTGCTGTTCGAGTTCATCCTTAACGACCGCGCCGTGCCGGATGCCTTCAAGGCCTTGATCGGTCGCTTGCAGATCCCAATGCTCAAAGTGGCGTTGCTGGACAAGAGCTTTTTCAGTCGCGCCAGCCACCCGGCGCGGCGCCTGCTCAACGAAATCGCGGCCGCTGCCCTGGGCAGCAGCCCCAGCGAAGACTACCAGCGCGACCACCTCTACCTGCGCATCGAGCAGGTCGTGCAGCGCCTGCTCAACGAGTTTGTCGAAGACCCGGCGATTTTTTCCCAGTTGCTCGCCGAGTTCAGCGCGTTTACCGCCGATGAGCGGCGTCGCAGTGAGTTGCTTGAACAACACACCCGAGATGCCGAAGCCGGGCGCGTACGCACCGAAGTTGTTCGCCAGCGTGTGGCGGATGTCATGAATAAGCGATTGCTGGGCAAGGTCCTGCCACGTCCGGTCGTGCAGTTCCTGCAGCAAGCCTGGAGCCAGGTGCTGTTGCTGGCCAGTCTCAAGCACGGCGAGCAGTCTGTGCAGTGGCAGGCGGCGCTGCGTACCATGGATGAGTTGATCTGGAGTGTGGGTCTGCAGCAAGACACCGAGGCCGGGCGCCATTTGCTGGAGCAACTGCCGGGCCTGCTCAAGGCGTTGCGCGACGGTCTGACCAGCGCCGCGTTCGATCCCTTCAGCACGCGCGAATTCTTTGTGCGCTTGCAGGCCCTGCATGTCCAGGCACCTGAAGGCGTCGATGAGTGGGGCGAGGTGCGCGAGCCGTTTGTACTGAGCGCGGCGTCACCGGACGCCATCATCGACCTGCCGGACAACGACCCCGACCTGCTCAAGGCTCATCAACTCAAGGTGGGCAGTTGGGTGGTCTTCCAGGAAGGCGACGCCCATACGCTGCGGTGCAAGCTGACGGCGATCATGGCGCCGGCCAATGCCTATGTGTTCACCAGTCGCACGGGGCTCAAAGTCTTGGAGAAGAGCGCCGGCCAACTGGCTTTGGCGTTCAAGCGTGGTGCGCTGCATACCCTGGATGACGGACCGCTGTTCGAGCGCGCGCTGGCCGCGGTGGTGGGCGAGCTGCGTCAACTCAATCGCGGCAAGTGATCGCAACCTGAGGGTCTAACGCGGCATACTGGTCACACTTTGTCTCGTTCAAGGAACCTGTATGCAGTTGGACCCCGCCAGCGGTTGGTGCGAGGGCATCCGCCATTGCCCTTCGCCCAACTTCAACGAGCGCCCCGCAGGCGAAATTTCACTGTTGGTGGTGCATAACATCAGCCTGCCACCGGCGCAGTTTGCCACGGGCAAAGTGCAGGAATTTTTCCAGAATCGCCTGGATGTCACGGAGCATCCCTACTTTGAAGGGATTGCCGACCTACGGGTGTCTGCGCATTTTCTGATTGAACGCGATGGCGCGGTGACGCAGTTTGTGTCCTGTCTTGATCGGGCCTGGCATGCCGGGATCTCGCAGTTCGAGGGGCGGGACACCTGCAATGACTTTTCCCTGGGGGTAGAGCTGGAGGGCACGGATGATCAGCCGTTCACGGATGCCCAATATGCGTCCCTGACCGATCTGACCCGCCAACTGCTGGCGGCTTACCCAGGTATCACGCCCCAGCGCATTTGTGGTCACAGCGATATCGCGCCGGGACGCAAGACCGATCCTGGCCCCGCTTTTGATTGGGCGCGCTTTCGCAGCGCCCTGCAGCATGGAGGACAAGCACGATGAGTTTCCTGGTGTTGGTGCTGGCCGTATGGATCGAGAAGTTCTCGGCCCTGCGCCAGCGTTTGCAACGTGATGGCGGTTGGCTGCGCGAACTGGCCAAGCTGGAATCGAGCCCGCGCATGGGCAAGCAGCCTTGGCTGATTCTGACCCTGCTGGTGTTGTTGCCGGTGGCCTTGCTGGCGTTGTTGCTGCTGGTGCTGGAGCCGGTGGCCTACGGATTGCTGGCGCTGCCGGTGCACCTGTTGATCGTCATCTACAGCCTGGGCCGCGGTGACCTGCTCGCCGGGCTCGGTCCATTTCGGGATGCCTGGCGGCGGGGCGACCTGCAGGCCGCCGAACATGTGGCCGAACGTGACCTGAGCCTGAGCGCCGAGAGTGGCGAGCAATTGCTGGAGCGCGTGCAGGGTCATTTGTTGTGGCAGGCCTACCAGAGCTTTTTCGCGGTGATTTTCTGGTACTTCCTGCTGGGCCCGGTTGCCGCGCTGGCTTATCGCCTGCTCGCACTGGCCAGTGAACACAGCAAGAACCCACTGGTGGCCGAGCGTGCGGGCCAATTGCGCCACGCGTTTGACTGGCTGCCGGTACGCTTGCTGGCGGCCAGCTTTGCCTTGGTGGGCAACTTCGTCGCGGTTGGTCGTGTGATGCTGCATGAACTGTTGAGTTGGGACATCAGTGCCGCCGAGTTGGTGGAGAAAGTCGGCCTGGTTGCCGCCGAAATCCCGCCGCCGGCGGTAGGCCCCGACGGCATCAATAGCCTCGACCGGCTCTGGGAACTGCTGCTGCGCGCGGCGGTGCTGTGGTATGCCGGGTTTGCGATCTGGACCGTGCTGCCCTGACTGCGAACAAGGTCAAAAAATGTGGGAGCGGGCTTGCTCGCGAATGCGGTATATCAGTCGATGAGTCTTTGACTGACACACTGCATTCGCGAGCAAGCCCGCTCCCACATTTGTTTTTGCCGCGCCCTTCCTGTCGTTAACCTTAAGTTACAAAACTCTCTGTCAAATTGAGCTATACAGATGCTGGCTAACTGCCGCCCTGCGCCTCAATAAAAATAAAAGAAAGGGAGTTCACCTGTGAAGAGCTTGCTCTATCCCGCCGTCGCGCTGATGAATCGCCTGAGCTTCGGCATGAAGTTCAGCTTGATCAGCGTGTTATTCCTGCTGCCCATGCTCGCGACCAACTATTACCTGGTGCGTGATTCATGGCGTGAATTCCAGGGCACGCGCGTAGAACTGCAAAGCCTCGACTTGCTCGGCAGCAGCCTGGCCCTGCGTCGCGACCTGGAAACGCTCAATAACCAAGTGCAGATCAATGCCACCCTCGGCCAGTCCGGCAAGGCCGGCGACCTTGAGGGCAAGATCAGTGCCCTGGAACAAAGCGTGCTGAACCGCCTGCAAGGCCTCGACGCCATGGCCACCGAGCCCGAGCAAATCGCTGCTTTTGACGCCAAGCGCGACGAGTTGATCGCTGCTTTCAAGGCCCAGCAACAGGAAACGTCGCTGCTGAGCAAAAGTGCGCTGATCGGCAAGTTGCTCAACAAGGCGCAGATGCTCAGCCAGATCATTGCCAGCCAATCCGGCTTGAGCCGCGACCCCCAGAGCGACCTGCGACAGCTCAGCGAACTGATCACCAGTGTCACGCCGCACGTCACCCAGACCCTTGGCGAAGGCCGGGCGATGGGCGCGTATTCCCTGGGGCAGGGCTTTCTCAATTCGTCGTCCAGCACACGTTTTGACGAACTGTTGCAGCAGTTGGAAAAACTCCAGGCCGAATATGGCCTGAAGTTGCAGGATGCGCTGGGCTCCAGCAACGCTGCTCACACAGCGCTCGACAGCCTGGCCAAGGCCAGCAACGCCAGCCTCAAGCAGGGCAGCGAGTTGTTTGAGGAGCAGGTGGTGATGGCCGAAACCCTTGACGCGCCGTGGCAGGGTTTCTACGACAGCGTCAGCCGGTTGATGGCCCAGACTTACCAGCTCGATGACGCCACTATGACGTTCCTCGGCCAGCAGCTGGAGCAACGCTTGGCGCAGCATCGCACGCACATGGTGGTGCTGGTCTCGGCCCTGACAGCGGTGTTCTTGCTGATCTTCTATCTGTACGCCGGGTTCTACGCCTCCACGCGCACCACGCTGCGCCGCCTGGGCGCGATGATGGACAAAGTGGCGGCCGGCGACATGACCGTCACCTTTGTTGCCCATAGCCGCGACGAGCTGGGTGACCTGGGCCAGGTGTTCAATGGCACCGTGGCGAAGATCCATGACCTGATCGAGCGCGTCGGGCATACCGTCAGCCAAGTCGAGTTGCAGGCTGGTCAGGTCGAAACGGTCTCGGCCCGGAGCAACCAGGCGGTGTCGGGCCAGCGCACCCAGATCGAACAGGTGGCGACGGCCATGAACCAGATGTCGTCGACTGCCCAGGAGGTTGCCCGCAGCGCGGCGGCTGCGGTCAGCAGTGCCCACAGTGTCAACGATGAAACCGTCAGCGGCCGTGGCCTGGTGCAGTCCCAGCAGGGCAGCATTGCGCGGCTGGCCTCGGAGATCGATCAGTCGGTGCGGGTGATCAACCAGTTGGCCACCGACAGCCAGTCCATCAGCAGTGTGTTGGAGGTGATCAAAAGCATCGCCGAGCAAACCAACTTGCTGGCGCTCAACGCCGCCATCGAGGCGGCGCGCGCCGGTGAGCAAGGGCGGGGATTTGCGGTGGTGGCCGATGAGGTGCGCACCCTGGCCCGGCGCACCCAGCACTCCACAGAAGAAATCGAACAGATGATCAGCCGCTTGCACGGCGGCGTGGCAGCGGCAGTCAAGGCCATGGGCAGTAGCCATGAAATGGCCAATGGCACCGTGGGTCAGTCGGAAAAGGTCCAGCAGGCCCTGGAAAATATCCTCGGCGCCGTAGGAATGATCGTCGACCAGAATCAGCAGATTGCCGCTGCCGTGGAGCAACAGACCGCTGTCGCCCACGACATTGACCAGAACATTGTTGCAATCAATCGTGCCGGCGAACATGCCGCCGAAGGTGCGCATCAGACCGAGGCAGCGAGCCGGCAGTTGTCGATGCAGGTGATCGAGTTGAAGCAATTGATCGGTGCGTTTCGCGTGTGAGATCTAGTTGTAGGATTTATCGTTTGCTGGCGTGGTGCCCGTCCTGATTTCGCGGCGTCTCTTTTCTGGGTCCCTGAATGGGTGAAAATTGTTTCACTCGATTTCACGCTTAGAGGAGGCACAGCGATGAACGCTGTAATCGGCATCAAGGGGCACTGCGCTCATTGCGACATCACCTTCAATCTCAAGCCTTGGCAAGTGAATGCCATCGCCATTGAGGAGCCATTCGATTGCCCGTATTGCCAGTGGATTCTCCAGTTGAACTGTCCTCGGCAGTTGCGCCAGTTCAGATCCCTGGACCATTGGGCGCTGGTACAGCCGAGCATGGTAGTGCTGACCTGCATGGTGCTGATCGTGGCATTGGTGACCGAGTGGGTAGGGCTGATCAGTGTGATCGGCCAGTTCAACATTTCGCTGGTGGTGGTGCTGGTGCATTTCCTGGTGTTGCGATACGCCCGGTATCGCCAGCGCATAACCCTGGACCTGCAACTGGCTACGCCGTCACTGCCAATTGAACAGCTCGCACGCATTGCGTGTGCTCGCCTCAGCCAGCAATAGGGGGGTGGTGCCCATGCGCTCGGCGAGGGCAGCGCAAATGTCCGGCAGGTGTTCCGGGCTGTTGCGTTGACCGGGGTACATGGCGGGCGCCATATCGGGTGAGTCGGTTTCCAGCACCACCGCGTCGAGCGGCAGTTGTGCTAGCACCTTGTGCATGCGCAGGGCCTGGGGCCAAGTGGCGGCGCCGCCCAAGCCCAGCTTGAAACCGAGCTTGATGTACTCACGGGCTTCTTCGCGGCTACCGGCAAACGCATGGATGATGCCGCCATGCGGCACACGGATGCGCTTGAGGGTGGCGATCACTGCGGCGTGGCTGCGACGTACATGCAGCAACGCTGGTAATTGGAAGTCGACCGCCAGCTTGAGTTGGGCTTCAAACAGGCTTTGCTGGCGGTCGCGGTCCAGTTGTTCGAGGAAGTAATCCAGGCCGATCTCGCCGACCGCGCACAGTTGTCGGTGGCCATGCAGGCGCGTCAACCAGTCGCCCAATTCCGTGAGGTCGGCGGGGCGATGCTCATCGAGGTACACCGGGTGCAGGCCAAAGGCAGCGAACAAACCTTCGTCTGCCTGCACCAGGTCCCACAGGCGCTGCCAATTCTGCTGATACACGCCCAACACCACCATGCGCCGCACGCCCAGTGTGCGGCTATTTGCGAGGACGTCCCGGCGGTCGCTGTCGAAATCCGGGAAGTCCAGGTGGGTATGGGTGTCGATCAGCTCCACGCTCACGCCTCGTGAATACGCTGCTTGAAGGTTCGACCGATGGCATGCACGCCGGGTTGATACTGTTCTTCTTCGATCGCGGCCAGCGCCAGGCGCAGGGCGGTATCGGCGATCAACTGGTGCTGCTGGGCCATGGCATTGACCGGCAGCGGCAGGAAATCCAGCAACTGCGTATCACCAAAGGTGCCCAGGCGCAGCGGTCGTGATTTGAGCGGGAAGTCATGCAAGGCATCGAACACGCCTTGCAGCAGCACGTAGGAAGTGGTCACCAGCGCGTCAGGCAAATGCCCCAGTTGTTGCAGAAGTTGCTCCATCAACTGTCGGCCACAGTCGCGGCTGAAGGCTTCAGCATGTTCGATGATCACTTCGCCGGTGAACGCTTCGAGGGCCTCACGGAAACCCGCGGCACGTTCCTGACTGATGCTCAGCTCGGGCCGTGCGCCGATCAGCACGATCTGCTTGGGCAACGGTTGCAACAGGCTGCTGGTCAGTTGCTGGCAGGCCTGGCGGTCGTCGCTGACCACCGAGCAAAACTGGTCCGAGCCCATCACCCGGTCGATGGCAATCACCGGCAGGCCCTTGGTTTGTAGCTCGCGGTAACTGTCATCGCTGGCCGGCAGGCAACTGGCGACAAACAGCGCATCACAACGGCGGGCGCGAAACAGTTGCAGCAATTGGCGCTCGCTTTCGGCGTCGTCGTCGGAGCTGGCGATCAGCAGCTGGTAGCCGCGCGCCCGTGCGCCTTGCTCCAGGAGCTTGGCGATGCGTGCGTAACTGGGGTTTTCCAGGTCCGGCAGGATAAAGCCCAAGGTGCGCGTGTGCCGACTGCGCAGCCCGGCGGCCTGTGGGTTTGGGGTAAAGCCATGGGCTTCGACCACAGCACGCACCCGTTCAACGGTGGCGTTGCTGATGCGTTGCTGTTCGGCCTTGCCATTGATGACGTAGCTGGCGGTGGTCACGGACACACCGGCGAGACGTGCGATATCACTGAGTTTCAAACCGGGATTTCCTTGTTTTCTGAAGCTTGCCCCGACATTTTGTCCAATCGTAACCGATTCCAGCACCCGACCAATGTCTCAGCTCAAGTGCCGAGTGGTTCTTCAATGAGGCGCAATTAACGCGTAGTCTTCCATAAATTCTAGATTAAACGTTTCAGCCAGCGTATTTTTAAGACGTTCGCGACTGAGTGGCTACTGCCAATTGACTGCTCAGTCAGTTAATCGTGAACACCCCTTACACTGTTTGTTTAAAACAATACCTAGTGCGCCCTTGCACTAACTAGGAGAACGGCATGCTTGAGCTCACTGTAGAGCAGATTTCCATGGGCCAGGTGGCTGTGGACAAATCTGCTGCCTTGCACCTGCTCGCTGACAAACTGGTGGCCGACGGCCTGGTCGCCGAGGGTTATCTCAGCGGTTTGCAAGCCCGTGAAGCCCAAGGCTCGACCTTTCTCGGCCAAGGTATTGCCATCCCCCACGGCACCCCCGAAACCCGCGACCAGGTGTTTTCCACCGGTGTGCGCCTGCTGCAGTTCCCCGAAGGGGTGGACTGGGGCGACGGCCAGATCGTGTACCTGGCCATCGGCATTGCGGCCAAGTCCGACGAGCACCTGCGCTTGTTGCAACTGCTCACCCGCGCCCTTGGCGAAACCGACCTGGGCCAGGCACTGCGCCGCGCCGGCACCGCCGAAGCCTTGCTGAAACTGTTGCAGGGCGCTCCGCAGGAACTGGCGCTGGATGCGCAGATGATCAGCCTGGGCGTGTCCGCCGACGACTTTGAAGAGCTGGTATGGCGCGGCGCACGCCTGTTGCGTCAGGCCGATTGTGTGAGCAATGGTTTCGCCGCCGTGTTGCAGCAGGTGGATGCGCTGCCCCTCGGTGACGGCCTGTGGTGGCTGCACAGCGAGCAGACCGTCAAGCGCCCGGGCCTGGCGTTTGTTACCCCGGACAAACCCATGCGCTACCTCGGCCAACCGCTCCATGGCCTGTTCTGCCTGGCCAGCCTTGGTGAAGCCCACCAGACCCTGCTCGAACGCTTGTGCGCCTTGCTGATCGAAGGGCGCGGCCAGGAACTTGGCCGCGCCACCAGCAGCCGCGCCGTGCTCGAAGTGCTCGGCGGCGAACTGCCGCCCGATTGGCCCAGCGTGCGCATCACCCTGGCCAACGCCCACGGTCTGCATGCGCGGCCGGCGAAGATCCTCGCGCAGTTGGCGAAAAGTTTTGATGGCGATATCCGCGTGCGCATCGTCGATGGCCCGGTAGGCGCGGTGTCGGTGAAAAGCCTGAGCAAGCTGCTGAGCCTCGGCGCGCGGCGCGGCCAGGTGCTGGAATTTGTCGCCGAGCCGAGCATTGCTGGCGACGCACTGCCCGCGCTGTTGGCGGCGGTGGAAGAAGGCCTCGGCGAAGACGTCGAGCCACTGCCGACCCTGAGCGCCCAGCCCGAAGCCCTCGATATCGAACCGGTGATCAGCGCGCCATTGGCCGGCAGCCAGATCCAGGCCATCGCCGCCGCGCCAGGCATCGCCATCGGCCCTGCGCATATTCAGGTTCAGCAAACCTTCGATTACCCGTTGCGCGGCGAGTCCTCGGCCATCGAGCGCCAGCGCCTGCACAGCGCCCTGGCCGAGGTGCGCCGCGACATCCAGGGCCTGATCGAGCGCAGCCAATCCAAGGCGATCCGCGAGATTTTCATCACCCACCAGGAAATGCTCGACGACCCGGAACTCACCGACGAAGTCGACACCCGTCTCAAGCAAGGCGAAAGCGCTGAAGCGGCGTGGATGAGTGTGATCGAAGCGGCCGCCAAGCAGCAGGAGTCGCTGCAAGACGCCCTGCTCGCCGAGCGTGCCGCCGACCTGCGGGATATCGGCCGTCGCGTGCTGGCGCAACTGTGCGGCGTTGAAACCGCCCAGGAGCCGAGCGAACCCTACATTCTGGTGATGGACGAAGTCGGCCCGTCCGACGTTGCGCGGCTTGATCCGGCGCGCGTCGCCGGCATCCTCACCGCCCGTGGCGGCGCGACGGCCCATAGCGCCATTGTCGCCCGCGCCCTTGGTATCCCTGCATTGGTCGGCGCCGGCCCGGCGGTGTTGCTGTTGGCTTCCGGTACGCCGTTGTTGCTAGACGGCCAGCGCGGCCGCCTGCATGTGGACGCCGACACTGCCACGCTGCAACGCGCCACGGTCGAGCGCGACACCCGCGAACAGCGCCTGCAAGCTGCCTCGGCGCAACGCCATGAACCGGCGCTGACCCGCGACGGTCACGCCGTGGAAGTGTTTGCCAATATCGGCGAAAGCGCAGGCGTGGCCAGCGCGGTGGAGCAGGGCGCCGAAGGCATTGGCTTGCTGCGCACCGAACTGATTTTCATGGCCCACCCGCAAGCGCCGGACGAGGCCACCCAGGAAGCCGAATACCGTCGCGTCCTCGATGGCCTCGCCGGTCGTCCGCTGGTGGTGCGCACGCTCGATGTGGGCGGCGACAAACCGCTGCCGTACTGGCCGATCGCCCAAGAGGAAAACCCATTCCTTGGTGTGCGCGGCATTCGTCTCACCTTGCAGCGCCCACAGATCATGGAAGCGCAACTGCGGGCGCTGCTGCGTTCGGCGGATAATCGCCCGCTGCGCATCATGTTTCCCATGGTCGGCAGTGTTGACGAATGGCGTGCCGCCCGCGACATGACCGAGCGTCTGCGCCTGGAAATCCCGGTGGCGGACCTGCAACTGGGCATCATGATCGAGGTGCCGTCGGCGGCATTGCTCGCGCCGGTGCTGGCCAAGGAGGTGGACTTCTTCAGCGTCGGCACCAATGACCTGACCCAGTACACCCTGGCCATCGACCGTGGTCACCCGACGCTGTCGGCCCAGGCCGATGGCCTGCACCCGGCGGTGTTGCAATTGATCGACATCACCGTGCGCGCCGCCCATGCCCATGGCAAATGGGTCGGCGTGTGCGGCGAGCTGGCAGCGGACCCGTTGGCCGTGCCGGTGCTGATCGGCCTGGGCGTTGATGAGCTGAGTGTGTCGGCTCGCAGCATTCCCGAAGTGAAGGCGCGTGTACGCGAATTCAGTCTGAGCGAGGCCCAGGGCCTGGCGCAACAAGCACTGGCGGTGGGCTCGCCCGCCGAAGTGCGTGCCCTAGTGGAGGCCGTGTAGATGGCAAGGATTCTGACCCTGACGCTGAACCCGGCGTTGGACCTGACGGTACGCCTGGCGCGCCTGGAGCCGGGTGAAGTCAATCGCAGCGAAACCCTGCTGACCCATGCCGCCGGCAAGGGTGTGAATGTGGCGCAGGTGCTGGCCGATCTGGGCCATCAGGTGAGCGTGGGCGGGTTTCTCGGTGAAGAAAACCCCCAGGCGTTCGACGCGCTGATTGCCCTCCGTGGATTTGGCAATGCGTTCATTCGCGTGCCGGGCGAAACACGCAGCAATATCAAGATTGCCGAGCAGGATGGCCGGGTCACCGACATCAATACGCCTGGGCCGTTGGTGAGTGAAGAGGCGCAGAACGCACTGCTCAAACTCATCGCCATCGTCGGCCCTGAATTCGATGCGGTGGTGGTGGCTGGCAGCTTGCCGCGTGGTATCAGCCCTCAGTGGTTCCAGGGTTTGCTGGAGAAAATCAAGGGCCTGGGCTTGAAAGTCGCCCTGGACACCAGCGGCGAAGCGCTGCGCGCCGGTTTGAAAGCCGGCCCGTGGCTGGTCAAACCCAATACCGAAGAACTGGCCGATGCGCTGGGTAATGCCCCGGATGCCATCAGCCAGTTGCATCAACAAGGTGTGGAACACGTGGTGGTTTCCGACGGCGCCGCCGGCGTGAGCTGGTACAGCCCAGGCGCATCGCTGCACGCCACACCGCCCAAGGTCGCGGTCGCCAGCACCGTCGGCGCCGGCGACTCGCTACTGGCCGGGATGCTCCACGGTCTGCTCACGGGTGATACGCCGGATCAAACCTTGCGCCGAGCCACGGCAATTGCCGCGATGGCGGTGACGCAGATCGGTTTCGGCATCAGCGATCACGCGCAGTTGGCGCGCCTCGAAAGCGGCGTCCAAGTGCGCACGCTGACAGAACAATAAGAGGGTTTGTGATGAAGTTAGCCATTGTTACCGCCTGCCCGAACGGCATGGTCACCAGTGTGCTGTGCGCTCGCTTGTTGGACGCCGCCGCGCAGCGTCAGGGCTGGAGCACCAGCGTTGAAGTGGTGGATGTGCAGCGCCCGGAACGCCAGTTGTCCCAAGCCACGATCGACGACGCCGAATGGGTGTTGCTGGTCAGCAGCACCCCGGTGGATATGCAGCGGTTTGTCGGCAAGCGTGTGTTCCAGAGCACACCGGCCCAGGCCCTGGCAGATGTCGACGCCGTATTGCGGCGCGGCGCCGAAGAGGCGCAGGTGCATGTCGCCACCGAACACGCGGCCAAAAAAGCGCCGCGTATTGTTGCGATCACCGCTTGCCCGACGGGCGTCGCCCACACCTTCATGGCGGCCGAGGCCTTGCAGCAGACCGCCAAGCGTCTGGGCTACGACTTGCAGGTCGAGACCCAAGGCTCGGTCGGTGCCCGTACACCCTTGAGCTCGCAGGCCATCGCTGATGCAGACGTGGTGTTGCTGGCCGCCGATATTGAAGTCGCCACCGAGCGCTTCGCCGGCAAGAAGATCTACCGTTGCGGCACCGGCATTGCCCTCAAGCAATCCGAAGCCACCCTTAACAAAGCCCTTGCTGAAGGCGCGGTGGAAAGCGCGGCCAGCGGTACCGTGGCCAAGAAGGAAAAAACCGGCGTCTACAAACACCTGCTCACCGGGGTGTCGTTCATGTTGCCGATGGTGGTGGCGGGTGGATTGTTGACCGCCTTGTCATTCATGTTCGGCATCACGGCGTTTGAAGAGCAAGGCACCCTCGCCGCCGCGTTGAAAACGGTGGGTAACCAGGCCTTCATGTTGATGGTGCCGCTGCTGGCAGGCTATATCGCCTACTCCATTGCCGACCGTCCCGCCCTGGCCCCCGGCATGATTGGCGGGCTGCTGGCGACGACCCTGGGTGCAGGCTTCATCGGCGGGATATTCGCCGGTTTCCTCGCCGGCTACTGCGTCAAGTTGATCAGCCGTGCGGTGCAACTGCCGCAGAGCCTGGATGCGCTCAAACCGATCCTGATCATCCCGTTGCTGGCGAGCCTGTTCACCGGCCTTGCGATGATCTATCTGGTCGGGCCGCCGGTGGCGCGGATGCTGGTGGGCCTGACGGGATTCCTCAACACCATGGGCACCGCCAACGCCGTGCTGCTGGGTGTCCTGTTGGGCGGCATGATGTGCGTCGACCTTGGCGGGCCGATCAACAAGGCCGCCTACGCGTTCTCGGTCGGCATGCTCGCCGAGCACAGTGGCGCGCCGATAGCCGCGGTGATGGCCGCGGGCATGGTGCCGCCCATCGGCATGGGCATCGCCACATTCCTGGCGCGCCGCAAGTTCGCCCAGACGGAGCGGGAAGCTGGCAAGGCGGCGATCATTCTCGGGATGGTGTTCATTTCCGAAGGTGCGATTCCCTTTGCGGCCAAAGATCCGCTGCGCGTGATCCCGGCCAGCATCGCCGGTGGCGCGTTGGCCGGTGCCTTGTCGATGTACTTTGGTTGCAAACTGGCAGCGCCCCACGGCGGGCTGGCGGTGCTGGTGATCCCGAATGCGATGAACCATGCGTTGCTGTATTTGCTGGCAATCGTTGCCGGTAGCCTGCTGACGGGGTTGGTGTACGCGCTGATCAAACGCCCCGAAGCGCAAGAGCTGGCCGTCGCCCCTGCCTGACCCTGTAGGAGCCGGCAAGCCGGCTCCTACAGGGGGGTGTCATCTGGCTTTCATCCCGACGTGGTTAAGTTTCCCTTTTGATACTCAAGAGGGCACCTGCATGAGCCACTTCGATCTCGGCCGCCGCCGCGTGATGCAAGCCGTCGGCGCCGGCCTGTTGTTGCCGGGCCTGGCCCCGGCAGTGATCGCGTCAGTCAAGGACCGGCCGCAACTCACCGACGGCGTGCAGTCCGGCGACCTGCTCGGCGATCGCGCCATGATCTGGAGCCGCAGCGACCGCCCAGCCCGCATGGTGGTGGAGTGGGACACCCGCAGCGTCTTCAGCAACCCGCGCCGGTTCATCTCGCCCCTGGCCGACAATCGCACCGACTTCACCGCCCGCGTCGAACTCACCGGACTGCCCGCCGACCAGGCGATTTTCTATCGCGTGCACTTCGAGGATGCCCAGACCGGCGTCGCCAGTGAACCCTGGTTCGGCCACCTGCGCAGCGTGCCGCAACAGCGCCGCGACATCCGTTTTGTGTGGAGCGGCGACACCGTTGGCCAGGGCTTCGGCATCAACCCGGACATCGGCGGCATGCGCATCTACGAAGCCATGCGCCTGCGCCTGCCGGACTTCTTTATCCACAGCGGCGACACCATCTACGCCGACGGCCCGGTGCCGGCGCAACTGACCACCGAAGGCGGGCGCATCTGGCGCAATATCACCACCGAAGCCAAGAGCAAAGTCGCCGAGACCCTGGATGAGTATCGCGGCAATTACCGCTACAACCTGATGGATGAAAACGTGCGTCGCTTCAACGCCGAGGTGCCGCAGATCTGGCAATGGGACGACCACGAAGTGGTGAACAACTGGTCGCCGAGCAAGCAACTGGACGAGCGTTACCAGACAAAGGACATCAACACCTTGGTGGGCCGTGCGCGCCAGGCTTGGCTGGAGTACTCCCCCATGCGCCGGCAAAGCGCCGATGGCGGCGGGCGGATTTATCGCAAGCTCAGCTACGGTCCACTGCTGGATGTGTTCGTGCTGGACATGCGCAGCTATCGCGGACCGAACGATGACAACCTGGGCGGTGAAAAACCCTTCCTTGGCCGCGAGCAGTTGGATTGGCTCAAGCGTGAACTCAAGGCGTCTCAGGCGCAGTGGAAGGTGATCGCCGCCGACATGCCCATCGGCCTCGGCGTGCCCGACGGTGAGGTCAGCCCCGGTGTGGCGCGTTGGGAAGCCATCGCCAACAACGATCCGGGTGCGCCGCAAGGGCGCGAGCTGGAAATTGCAGAGTTGCTGGGCTTTTTAAGGGCGCAAAAAGTACGCAACCATGTGTGGCTGACGGCCGACGTGCATTACTGCGCAGCGCACCACTATCACCCGGATCGGGCAGCGTTCCAGGATTTCGAGCCGTTCTGGGAGTTTGTCGCCGGGCCGTTGAATGCGGGGAGTTTCGGGCCCAACCCGCTGGATAAAACCTTTGGCCCCGAAGTGGTATTCGAGAAGGCTCCGCCGGCACAGAACACCTCGCCGTTCGCGGGTTTTCAGTTTTTTGGCGAAGTGCAGATCGATGCGCAGACAGCGGAGTTGACGGTCATTCTGCGCGACCTGGATGGCGTCTCGGTATTCGAACAAAAGCTACAACCCGCCTAAACCCCGCCCCCTGTAGGCGCCGGCTTGCCGGCGATGGCGCCCTTGAGAGGTATGCAGGGCTCAGGGGCCTCATCGCCGGCAAGCCGGCTCCTACAGTAGAGGGGGGAGGTCAGTAGACGTCGCGGCGATAACGCCCTTGCTCGATCAGCCGATCCACCGCCTCTCTGCCGAGTATGTCCACCAGCGCCTGGTCCACCCCAGCCGCCATGCCTTGCAAACTCCCGCACACATAAATCGCCGCGCCTTCCGACAGCCACTTGCGCAGTACATCCGCCGATTCACGCAGGCGATCCTGCACGTAGATTTTCTCTTCCTGATCGCGGGAAAACGCCAGGTCCAGCAACGCCAGGTCACCACTGGTCAGCCAGCCTTGCAGCTCGTCCTGGCACAGGAAGTCGTGCTGGATATTACGTTCGCCGAACAGCAACCAGTTGCGCTGCTGGCCATCGGCAATACGTGCCTTGAGCAAACTGCGCAGGCCGGCCAGGCCGGTGCCGTTGCCCAGCAGGATCAGAGGCACGGGGGCCTCCGGCAGGTGGAAACCACTGTTGCGGCGCAGGCGCAGGCTGATGCTTGAACCGACGGTGGCGTGCTCGGTGAGCCAGCCGCTCGCCAGCCCCAGGCTGCCATCGGGGTGGCGCTCCTGGCGCACGATCAACTCCAGCACGCCGTCGCTGGCAATCGAGGCGATGGAGTATTCGCGCATGCCCAAAGGCACCAGCGCGTTGACCAGTGCCTGTGCGTGCAGGCCGACCAGATGCGCGCGGTTGTCCGGCAGTTGGCGGGTAGCCAGGGCCTGGTTGAGGGATTGCGCGAGGCCTTCGATCAATACGCCGTCACTGCCGGCCAGGCCCAGGCCTTCGAGGAAATGTTCGATGGCCCAGGGGCAATTGCGTGGCAACACTTCCACCAGGTCGCCGGCTTGCCAGCGTTGGGGCGACGGCGAGGTGAGGCCAAGCAAATAGACATCCGAGCCGGCGCTGTCGCGGTTGAGCAGGGTGCGCTGGCTGAGTGTCCAGTTTTCATACTGGGCGGTTGGCCAGGCGCTGACCGCCGCTTGGCCGGTGAGTTGGCCAAGCTGTTGTTGCCAGTGCAGCAGGGCGCTGGTGTCGCCGCTGTCGACTTCCACCGGGGCGAACAATGCATTGCCACCCTGGTGGGTGAGCCAGAAATGCAGGCGCCGCGCGAAGCCGCAGAAGTGTTCGTATTGACGATCACCCAGGGCCAGCACCGAATAGTTCAGGCCCTTGAGGGACAGGTCCTGGCCGAGCACGCTGCGCTCGAACCCTCGGGCGCTGTCGGGGGCTTCGCCGTCGCCGAAGGTGCTGACCACGAACAGCGCGTTTTCCGACTGGCGCAGGTCATCCTGGCTGACGCTGCCCAGGGGTTGCACCTTCACCGGCAGGCCAGCCGCCTGCAATTGCCCAGCCGTTTGCCAGGCAAGCTGCTCGGCAAATCCGCTCTGGCTGGCAAAGCCGATCAGCCACGCTGGCGCATCGCTGTGGTTGGCCGCGAGGCCTTTGCGCGCATCACGCACCTGGCGCTTTTTGCGCCGCCGATCCAGGTACAGCAACCAGCCGGTGATAAAGAACAGCGGCATCAACACCGAGCTGAGCGTGAGGATAATCCGCCCCACCAGGCCGAAATAACTGCCGGTGTGCAGTGCGTAGACGCTGGTCAGCAGTTTGGAACCAAGGCTCTTGTTCGCATACTGGTCGTGGGATTTGACCTCTCCGGTGGCCGGGTCCAGGTTGATCTGGTTGAGTGCGCGGTCATGGGGCGAGTTTTCCAGCAGGTAGTAGACGGTTGCCGGTTGCCCCGCGACGGCGGGCATGCGGATGTTGTAGGCGTTCAAGCCGGGGCCGGCGTTGCTGTAGATACTGCTCCAGATCGCGTCGTAGTTGGCCACGGGCGCCGCACCCTCGGGTGCCGGGCCGCGCTTGCGCACCCGTTCGTTGTGCGGGGCGTCGGACAGCAGTTTGGTCAGGCCCTGGCTGTACCAGTCGTAGGACCAATACAAACCGGTCAGCGCCGACAACAGGTAGGCCAGCAGGCACCAGGTGCCGACTACCGAGTGCAGGTCCCAGTTGAAGGCACGGCCTTTCTTGCGCCAGTCCAGCGTCAGCCAGGCCCGCCAGCTCGCCACTTGGCGCGGCCAGCGCAGGTACAGGCCGGAGAGGCAGAAGAACACCAGGATCAGCGTGCAGGCACCGGTGATGTTGCGCCCGGTATCGCCCATCACCAGGAAACGGTGAAATTGCAGCAGGAAACCGAAGACGTCCTCGCCAACCACGTCGCCCATGTAGTCGCCGGTGTAGGGATCGAAATAGCGCAACTGGCCACGGCGCTCGCCGGGCGGCGGGGTGAAGAACACGCGTGCAGCGTTGCCGCTTTCGCTCTCGACGAACAGCATGGCCACGGTCTGGCCTTCGGTGGCCTCCAGCTTGCGCACCAGCTCGGCGGGCGGCAGTACGCCGGCGTCGCGTTTTTGCACGGTCAATACGCTCGGGTTGAGCGCGCGCAGTATTTCATCCTGAAACGAGACCGCAGCCCCGGTGATCCCCATCAAGGCCAGCACCAGCCCGGCGGTAATGCCGAAGAACCAGTGCAACTGGAACAGGGTTTTCTTCAACACGTCTGACCGCCTCGTCTATCTGGATATGTAGGGCACGGCGCGCATTATGCCGTGGCTTTTCGAGAAACTTTCTGTTTTACACGCAAAAGCCCCACGCATCCGATGCGTGGGGCTATTTGCTGCGTGGCGTTGCTGTTTAGAAGTGGAAATTGGTGGAGAACAGGGCTGTCCGACCGGCCGCCTGGTTGGCGAAATGGGTCGAGAAGGCCTTGTCGTAGTAAGTCTTGTCCGTCAGGTTTTGCACGTTCAATTGCAGGTCGACGTTCTTGGTCAGTTTGTAGCTGGCCATGGCGTCGTAGCGGGTGTAGGACGGTACATAAACAGTGTTGCCGGCATCGCCGTAGACCTGGTCCACATAGAACGCGCCGCCACCGATCGTGAGCTTGGCGGTGACGTCGTAAGTGGTCCACAGGCTGAAGGTGTTCTTCGGCGTGTTGGGCATTTGATTGCCTTTGTTCGAACCCGAGCTGACCACGCCGTTGCGACCGTTCAGGCCGGATTTGACCAGTTCGCTGTCAAGGTAGCTGTAGCCCGCGAACACTTGCCATTGGTCGGTGATCTTGCCGCTGGCGGACAATTCCAGGCCGTCGATCTGGGACTCACCTGCGTTCTGATAGGTCAGCGCATCGACGAGGATGCGCGTGTTTTTCTTCTCGGTACGGAACACCGCGGCGGTCAGGGACAGGCGATCGTGGAACAGGCCCCATTTGGTGCCCAGCTCGTAGTTGACGGTTTCTTCCGGCTGCAGGTCGCTGGTGGCGGCACCGGCTGACAATGGGTTGCCGTCCGACCCTTCACCGACCAGGCCGCCGGCAGGCGTTGCCGAGGTGGCGTAGGACGCGTAGACGCTGGCGTTTTCCACAGGCTTCCAGACCAGGCCGGCCTGCCAGTTGAAGAATTGGCTGTCTTCTTTGATTTTGCTGCGGCCGGTCGCGGAATCGGTGTTGGCAACGGTGTCAAAGGTGTCATAGCGCAGGCCGACGTTCAGCAGCCATTTCGGGTCCAGCTCAATGGTGTCGAATACATAGGCGCCACGGCTGGTGGCCTTGGTGGCGGTGCCGTAGTAGTTGCGTGCGATGCTGCCGGTCCAGGCGTCATCCGGGTTCGGGTTGCTCAGGGAGGTGCACTGGCCGCCCAGGCTGCCTTTGGCCACGGTGCAGATCGGGTTGGCGTTGGGGCTGATGGTGTAGCTGCTCACGCGGGTTTCTTCGCCGGTGAACTCCAGGCCGGTGGAATAGCTGTGCTTGAAGCCCAACGCCTGGAAGCTGCCGAACAAGTCCGTCTGGTTGGTGGTGGTCGTTGTGGTCGAGACCCGGCTGTTGGCGCGGCGCCACACGGTGCCGAACCGGTTGACGTTGAGTTTGCTGTCATCCGGTTGCGTCAGGATGTAGTCCTGGCCAGTGCTGCCGTGACGCAGGGTGTTTTTCAGCGTCATGGTGTCGTTCAGGTCGTGCTCGATGGAGAACGTGCTGATATCGGCGCGGGTCTTGCGGAAGTCACGGTCCTTGAGGCCGTAGAAGTTGTTGCTGTCGCCGCCGTCGTTGGGTTTGTCATGCACGTGGGCAGTCGCGGTCGACGAGCCGTAGCCGTACGGAATCCCCGAATCCGGCAGGTCATTGCTTTCCAGGTGGTAGTAGCTGAGGTTGACGCGGGTGGGGGTGCCCAGGCCAAAGGTCAGCGACGGTGCCACGCCCCAGCGGTCGTAATTGATCGCGTCGCGACCGGCCACGTTCTGTTCGTGGCTCATCAGGTTCAGGCGGAACGCGGCGCTGTCGTCGAGGAACTGGCGGTTCACGTCGAGCACGTAGCGGCGGGTCTGGTCGGAACCGTAGGTGAAGCCGCCATTGGTGAAGTCCCGTGCTTGTGGGGTCTTGCTCACCAGGTTGAGGCTGCCACCGGCCGAGCCGCGACCGCCGAACGAAGAGTTCGGGCCCTTGCTCACTTCAATCGACTCGATGTCGAAAATCTCGCGGCTCTGACCGCCGGTGTCGCGCACGCCGTCCAGGTAGGTGTCGCCTTGGGCGTCAAAACCACGGATGAACGGGCGATCGCCCTGGGGGTTGCCACCTTCGCCGGCGCCGAACGTAATGCCCGGGACGGTACGCAAGGCATCCTGCAGCGAAGTGGCGGCGGTGTCCTTGAGCACTTGTTGCGGCACCACGGTGACCGAGCGCGGTGTGTCGACCAGCGGCGCGGTGTATTTCTGCGACGAAGCTTTTTCGACCTGGTAGGAGGTGTTGTCCTGCTCTTCCCCGGTGATGCTGGTGGCGCCCAGGGAGATGCTGTTGCGCTGGCCTTTTTGTTCAGTGTCTTCGGCCGCTTGCGCCAGGTGGGCGACAGAGCTGGCGCTGAGGGCCACGCCGATGGCCGAGGCCAACATGCGAGGTGAACTGGCAGGTATTTTTGTAATGGTGCGCGACATGACGTGTCCTTTCCCCAAGGATGTGAGGCCGCGGAATATAGGGCGAACAAGACTTTCTATCAATTGCGATACATTGCTAATTGCATCGAATTTACATTCTTTACACTTTTTGCTTACGGTTTTTACGAACTCGTTCGTCTGCCACGTTTTACAGGGCGGATAAGAATCAATACCATTGACGCCTCTCCGAATTCAGGTGTTGCCCCATGCTGCTGCACATTCCCGGCCTGTTCTCTCGTGAGGAGGTGCAGCGCATTCGCCAGGCTTTGGAAAACACCGACTGGGCCGACGGCAAAATCACCGCCGGGCACCAGTCCGCCAAGGCCAAGCACAACCTGCAATTGCCCGAGGGCCACCCGCTGGCCAAGGAAATCGGCGCGGCGATGCTCGAACGGTTGTGGAAAAACCCGCTGTTTATGTCAGCGGCGTTACCGCATAAAGTCTTCCCGCCATTGCTCAATTGCTACACGGCCGGTGGCAGCTTCGACTTCCACATCGACAATGCCGTGCGCCAGGCGCGTGGCAGCCATGAGCGGGTGCGCACCGACCTGTCGTCCACTTTGTTCTTCAGTGATCCGGACGAATACGACGGCGGCGAACTGGAGATCCAGGACACCTTCGGCCTGCAGCGCGTGAAGTTGCCAGCCGGCGACATGGTGCTGTACCCCGGCTCCAGCCTGCATAAAGTCAATGCTGTCACCCGTGGCGCACGCTATGCCTCGTTCTTCTGGACCCAGAGCCTGGTGCGCGAAGACAGCCAGCGCACCCTGCTGTTCGAAATGGACGGCGCGATCCAGCAACTGAGCGCCGACGTGCCCGACCACCCCGCGCTGATCCAGCTCACCGGCACCTACCACAACCTGTTGCGCCGCTGGGTCGAGGTCTGACGTGGGTTTTTTGTTACGTCGTGAAGAAGTACTCAACGTCGAACAACTCCAATCCATGCTCGACGACTCCCCGGTGCGTGCAGCCCAGGCCATCCTGATCGCGGCCAAGGCAGGCGTGGTGGATGCCCAGGCGCTGCTCGGCCAAATCCTGCTGGAAGGGCGTGGCATTGAGCGCGATGAAGCCTTGGCGCTGCGCTGGTTCCAGATTGCGGCGCAGGGCGGTCACCTGATGGCGCGCAATATGACTGGGCGCTGTTTGGAACATGGCTGGGGGTGTGCGGCGGATGAAGCGGCAGCGGCGCGCAATTACCGTTTGGCCGCCGAGGCAGGGTTGGATTGGGCGCAATACAACTACGCCAATCTGCTGGCGACCGGGCGTGGTATTGCCCAAGACCAGCAACTAGCGCTGAGCCTATATCGCCAGGCAGCGGAACAAGGCCATGCCAAGTCGATGAACCTGTTGGGCCGTTATCTGGAAGACGGACAATGCTGCCCAAGGGATTTGGATGCCGCCGTGGATTGGTATCGACGCTCCGCCGAAGCCGGGGATTTTCGCGGGCAGTTCAGCTATGCGGCGGTGTTGGCTGACAGAGGTCAAATCGAAGCGGCGCTGGAGTGGTTGCGAGAGGCGTTGGCGGGCGGGAATTTGAAGTTTCTGCGCACGGCGCAGAAGGCGTTGGAGGCGGCAGACAATGCGCAAATCCGCGCGATGGCCGAACTATACAAAGGTCGCGCTATGCACCTAAACCCGTAGGAGCCGGCTTGCCGGCTCCTACAAAGATTGATCGTTCCCGGGCGGGATGATCAGACGTAGAACGATTTCAGTGGCGGAAAGCCATTGAACTCTACCGCGCTGTAGCTGGTGGTGTAGGCACCGGTCGACAACCAGTACAAGCGGTCACCAATCGCCAGGTTCAGCGGCAGGCCGTACTTGTAGTTCTCGTACATGATGTCGGCGCTGTCGCAGGTCGGGCCGGCGATGACCACTTCTTCCATCTCGCCTTTCTTCTCGGTCCAGATCGGGAACTTGATGGCTTCGTCCATGGTTTCGATCAGGCCGGAGAACTTGCCCACATCCGTGTACACCCAACGCTCGACGGCGGTACGGGATTTACGCGCCACCAGCACCACTTCGCTGACCAGGATACCGGCGTTGGCAATCAACGAACGGCCCGGCTCCAGGATGATTTCCGGCAGGTCGTCGCCGAAATCTTCCTTGAGGAAGCGGATGATTTCTTCAGCGTAGGTTTCCAGGCTGTTGGTGCGGGTGATGTAGTTGGCCGGGAAGCCGCCACCCATGTTGATCAGCTTGAGGTGAATGCCGTCTTCTTCCTTCAGGCGCTCGAAGATCACTTTGACCTTGGCGATCGCCGCGTCCCACACGCTGATGTCGCGCTGCTGCGAGCCCACGTGGAACGAGATGCCGTACGGCACCAGGCCCAGGTCACGGGCGAGGATCAGCAGGTCCATGGCCATGTCGGTCTGGCAGCCGAATTTGCGCGACAAAGGCCAGTCAGCCGTGGTCGAGCCTTCGGTGAGGATACGCACATACACTTTCGAACCCGGCGCGGCCTTGGCGATGTTGCGCAAGTCGGCTTCGGAGTCGGTGGAGAACAGGCGCACGCCCTTCTCGTAGAAGTAGCGGATGTCCTTGGATTTCTTGATGGTGTTACCGTAGCTGATACGGTCGGCGCTGACGCCACGGTCCATGACCTTGTCCAGCTCGTAGATCGAGGCGATGTCGAAGCTCGACCCCTTGTCTTTCAACAGGTCGATGATCTCGACAGCTGGGTTGGCCTTGACTGCGTAATAGACCTTGGCGAATTCGAAACCGGCGCGCAGGTCATCGTAGGCCTGGCTGATCATCGCGGTGTCGATCACCACGAACGGGGTTTCTTGCTTGTCGGCGAACGCCTTCATTTTGTCAAAAGTGGCGCGCGCGAAATAATCTTCGACGTTGATCGACATGCTGGGAACTCCTAAGGGCAAACTAATTTGATCAATGGGTGCGAGGGTGTGTCATCAATGAATTCGCGAGTGCGTTGCGCCTGAGCGCGTGCCAGGCAAGGCGCAGGCCGCAGCTAATGGCTATTCCCTTCGCAAGGCCTGCAACGCAGCATGGCGCGCGCTCAGGCACAACCCGAAGGGCCGGGCCTGCTTTTGCGCAGGGCTGCGTTACTCGGACCTCATTTGGAACAACCAAACTTCGGTCCTCATGCCTTGCCCTGCGCAAAAGCAGGCGCCGGCGCACTCGTGAATTCATTGATGACACACCCTCCTGAACGTCCTCCGTATCCCCACTTTGGTTCGCCTACTTCCCAAGGCATGTCGCCGAAAGCAAAAAGGCCATGGGAATAACCGCTTCCCTTGGCCTTGCTGTCTCGTCGTCAGTACTTGAGCCGGATGGATCGTTTCCAGCATGGACGTTCGGCGCGAACTTTAGGACGTGAGGGGCCATAGATCAACTAAAAATGTCGCGTTTTTGCACGCGTTCGTCGCGGAGCCACGTGCAGCTACTTATGTAACCGACAGGTGTGACGGAATGATGTTCCCCGGATGGGGCAATTTGAGGTGTTTCAGGCACTGTGAAGATCCAATGTGGGAGCGGGCTTGCTCGCGAATGCGGTGTATCAGCCAATGCATCCGTTGGCTGACACTCCGCCTTCGCGAGCAAGCCCGCTCCCACATGTTGAACGCGGCGCGTCAGGTCATGCGAGCGCCGTCTCGGCAGGGGAGACGATGCTGGTCTTGCCCCCACGCGACTTACCAGAGCTCAGGTACTCGGCAATCGACTCCTGGGTCACTTCCCCGAGGAACACCCGCTCCGCATCCATCACCGGCAACCACGAGCGGTTGAACTCGTACATGCGCGACAGCAGGATGCGCAAATGCTCGTCGTACGCCGCCGTGGCGTTGAACTGGCGCAGATACTGGCCGCAGGTGCCGGTCTGACGGTGCAGGTCGCGACGTCGTACATACCCCAGCGCCTTGTTCTCGGAACAGGTGACCACCACGTAGCGGCGGTCGGTTTCGTCCATCAGTTCCAGGGCATCGGCCACCGGGGTCTCCGGGCTCACCGACGGGGCGTTGTCTGCCGCGTCTTCGGCTTTCACCAGCAGCAGGCGCTTGAGGGTGCTGTCCTGGCCCACGAAATTGCTGACGAACTCGTCGGCCGGGTGCGCCAGCAGGGTGTCCGGATGGTCGATCTGCAGCAGCTTGCCGGCGCGGAAGATGGCGATCTTGTCACCCAGCTTGATGGCTTCGTCGATGTCGTGGCTGACCATGATCACGGTCTTGTTCAGTGCGCGTTGCATCTCGAAGAATTCGTTCTGGATCATCTCGCGGTTGATCGGGTCGACCGCGCCGAACGGTTCGTCCATCAGCAGCAACGGCGCATCGGCCGCCAGTGCACGGATCACGCCGATACGCTGTTGCTGGCCACCGGACAGCTCACGCGGGTAGCGATGCAGGTACTGCTTGGGCTCCAGCTTGATCATGCTCATCAACTCGCGGGCGCGGTCATGGCATTTCTGTTTGTCCCAGCCAAGCAGCTTGGGCACCACCACGATGTTTTCCTCGATGGTCATGTTGGGGAACAGGCCGATCTGCTGGATCACGTAGCCGATGTTGCGACGCAGGGTCACTTCATCGAGGTCGGTGGTGTCTTCGCCGTTGATCAGGATCTTGCCCGAGGTGGGCTTGATCAGGCGGTTGATCATCTTCAGCGTGGTGCTCTTGCCGCAGCCCGACGGGCCGAGGAATACGCAAATCTCGCCTTCGTTGACGGTCAGGCTTACGTCGTTCACGGCAGAGACAGTCTTGCCGTTGCTTTGAAAAGTCTTGGTCAGGTTTTGAAGTTCGATCATTTGAGCAGTCCTTTTGGAGTCAGCGAGCGTTGCAGCCATTGCAGAAGCAGGTCGGCGAAGATGGCCAGGAGACTGACCAGCACGGCGCCAACGATCAGCATCGACATGTCGCTGCGGCTGATGGAAGCCAGAATAAGTACACCCAGGCCACCGGCGCCGATGGTGGCGGCGATGGTCATCACACCAATGTTCATCACCACGGCGGTGCGCACGCCGGCGAGGATCACTGGCACGGCGATGGGCAGTTCGACCATGCGCAGGCGCTGGCCGAAGGTCATGCCGATGCCGCGTGCGGCTTCGCGAATGCCCGGCTCGACGCCAGTGAGGGCGAGGTAGGTGTTACGCATGATCGGCAGCAGGGAGTAGAGGAACACGGCGGTGATCGCCGGCATCGGCCCCAGGCCCTGGCCAAACTTGGAATAGAACGGCAGCAGCAGGCCGAACAGCGCGATGGACGGCACGGTCAGCAACACCGTGGCGCTGGCCTGCAATGGGCCGGCGAGGGTCGGGAAGCGCGTCATCAGAATGCCCAGGGGCACACCGATAAAAATCGCCAGCAGCACGGCGATGCCGACCAGGGTGATGTGCTGCCAGGTCAAGTGCAGGACTTGGGCCCAATCAAGATGGGAAAAGGCGTTCAGGAATTCCATGTCTTCTCCTCTTATTGATTGATGGGATGTTGGCGCAGGAAATCGGCGGCAACAGCGGATGGGCTTTCATGGTCGACGTCGACGCGCGCGTTCAGTTGGCGCATGGTTTCGTCGTCGAACAGTTCGGCCAGCGGTTTGAGTTCAGCCGCGAGGGTTGGATGCTGGTCGAGGTATTCCTGGCGGATCACCGGTGCGGCGGTGTAGTCCGGGAAGTAGTGCTTGTCGTCTTCCAGCAGCTTCAATTTGAAGGCGTTCAGGCGACCGTCGGTGGTGTAGACCAAACCGGCAAACACTTGGCCGTTACGCAGGGCGGTGTAGACCAGGCCGGCGTCCATCTGCCGGGTGTTTTTGCGCGTGAGGTTCATGTCATACAGCTTGACCATGCCGCCCATGCCGTCGGAACGGTTGGCGAACTCGGTGTCCAGGGCCACCAGGCGCGTACCTTTGGTTTTCTCTGCCAGGGCTTGGGTCAGGTCGCTGATGCTATTGATCTGCGGGAACTCCTTGGCCACATTCTCGGGCAGGGCCAGGGCGTAGGTGTTGCTGAAGCGCGACGGTGAGAGCCAGACCAGGCCTTTTTTCGCATCGAGTTCTTTCACCCGAGCGTAGGACTGTTCGCTGTCGAGTTTCTCGTCGACATGGTTGTAGGCCACCAGCGACACGCCGGTGTATTCCCAGATGAGATCCAGTTGCCCGCTCTCCTGGGCACTGCGTGCCAGGTTGCTGCCCAGGCCGCCGGTCACACGGGCGTCATAGCCCTTGGTACGCAGGTACTGGGACGTGATTTCGGCCAGCAGGGTCTGTTCGGTGAACACCCGGGCGCCGATGCGGATCACCGGTTTTTCGGCAGCTTGCGCAATACCTGCAAGCAGCAGGACGCAGCTCAATATCAGGGTCAGTCTTTTCATGTGATTTCCTTTGCCAAGCCTTAAGACGGACGCAACCCGCGTTCCAGCCAGAGGCGGCTGGCCATGGTCACCAGACCGTCGAGCAGCAATGCCAGCAACGCGGTGCACGCGGCGCCAAGCAGCAATTGCGGCTGGTTGTTCAGGGCGATGCCGGGGAAGATCAGGCTGCCCAGGCTGTTGGCGCCGATCAGGAAGGCCAGCGGGGCGGTCCCCACGTTGATCGCCAGGGCCACGCGCACACCGCCGATGATGATCGGCACGGCGTTGGGCAATTCCACGCGAAACAGCACCTGGCGCGGCGTCATGCCGATGCCGGTGGCGGCTTCTTTCAGTGAGCCTTGAACGTTTTTGAGGCCTTCGTAGGTGTTGCGCACAATGGGCAGCAACGAGGCGAGGAACAGCGCGAAGATGGCCGGGCCGCTGCCGATGCCAAGGACGCCGAGGGCGATGGCCAGTACGGCCAGGGGAGGGACGGTGTTGCCGATGTTGAAGATCTGCATGAAGCGTTCTGCACGCCCGACCATGTTCGGTCGGCTGAGCAGGATACCGGCGGGGATGCCCACAATCAGGGCGGCCAGCATGGAGACAAGAACGAGGATCAGATGAGCTTGCAGGTAAAACAACAAATCGTCGCGGTACAGTTCGATCGTGTTGATGCCGATCCAGTGGACCAGCAGGGCCAAGAGGGCGACGACAACCGCTCCTCCTATCAGCCCTTTGCCATAGCGAATAGCCACAGGCGGACTCCTTTTTTCTTTTGTCGGCGAACACATTTCCGAGCGGCAATGCCATTCCTGGCTGTCGGCGAATGAGTTCGCGAAAAGCAGCTCGCCGATACCGGCAACGCGGTATGCGATCGAGCCATGAGCGCAGCCTCGTCAGGCTAACTTGCTGATTTATCAGCCCCTGTTCCGAGTGCGGCAGCAGGGGAGTGGACGTCTCTACCTTTTAAAAGGTTCCACACTTGGCAGCAATTAGCCACCCCCAATCGGGTGAACGGTGGTCCGGCCCCTGGGGTTTGCGCTATACTCGCCGCCCTTTTTTGACTCACCTGCCAGGCGATTTCCCATGACCCACCAGGCCGCCGAAGTCGCGAAACGCCGCACTTTTGCCATTATTTCCCACCCCGATGCCGGTAAAACCACCATCACCGAGAAGCTCTTGCTGATGGGCAAGGCAATCGCGGTGGCCGGCACGGTGAAATCCCGCAAATCCGACCGCCATGCCACCTCCGACTGGATGGAAATGGAAAAACAACGGGGTATCTCCATTACCACGTCGGTCATGCAGTTCCCGTATCGCGACCACATGGTCAACCTGCTCGATACCCCGGGCCACGAAGACTTCTCCGAAGACACCTACCGCACCCTGACCGCGGTGGACTCGGCGCTGATGGTCCTCGACGGCGGTAAAGGCGTCGAGCCCCGCACCATCGCGCTGATGGACGTGTGCCGTCTGCGTGATACGCCGATCGTCAGCTTCATCAACAAACTCGACCGCGACATCCGCGACCCCATCGAGTTGCTGGATGAAATCGAGGCCGTCCTGAAGATCAAGGCCGCGCCGATCACCTGGCCGATCGGTTGCTATCGCGACTTCAAGGGCGTGTACCACCTGGCTGACGACTACATCATTGTCTACACCGCCGGCCACGGTCACGAACGCACCGAAACCAAGATCATCGAGAAACTCGACTCCGACGAAGCCCGCGCCCACCTGGGTGACGAGTACGACCGCTTTGTCGATCAGCTGGAACTGGTGCAGGGCGCCTGTCATGAGTTCAACCAGCAGGAGTTCCTCGACGGCCAACTGACCCCGGTGTTCTTCGGGACCGCCCTGGGCAACTTCGGTGTCGACCATGTACTCGACGCCGTTGTCGACTGGGCGCCCAAGCCTCTGGCCCGTGTTGCCAACGAGCGCACCGTGGAACCGGTCGAAGAGAAATTCACCGGCTTCGTGTTCAAGATCCAAGCGAACATGGACCCAAAACACCGCGACCGTATCGCCTTCATGCGCATCTGCTCCGGCAAATACGAAAAAGGCATGAAGATGCGCCACGTGCGTACCGGCAAGGACGTGCGCATCGGCGACGCCTTGACGTTCTTCTCCTCCGAGCGTGAACAACTCGAAGAAGCCTACGCCGGCGACATCATCGGCCTGCACAACCACGGCACCATCCAGATCGGCGACACCTTCACCGAAGGCGAAGCGTTGGGCTTTACCGGTATCCCGCACTTCGCCCCGGAACTGTTCCGCCGCGTGCGCCTGCGTGACCCGCTCAAGTCCAAGCAACTGCGCCAGGGCCTGCAGCAACTGGCGGAAGAGGGCGCCACCCAGGTGTTCTTCCCCGAGCGCAGCAACGACATCATCCTCGGCGCCGTCGGCGTGCTGCAGTTCGACGTGGTCGCCAGCCGCCTTAAAGAGGAATACAAGGTCGAATGCTCCTATGAGCCAATCACCGTGTACTCCGCGCGTTGGATCGAGTGCAGCGATAAGAAGAAGTTGGAAGAGTTCTCCAACAAAGCCGTGGAAAACCTCGCGGTGGACGGCGGCGGTCACCTGACCTACCTGGCGCCGACCCGGGTCAACCTGGCGCTGATGGAAGAGCGCTGGCCAGATGTGAAATTCCGCGCGACCCGCGAGCACCACTAAGGTCCAAGCGGTCGATAAAGGGCGAAGCTGTAATGGCTTCGCCCTTTTTCATGCTCGCCACAAGCCCAACCTGTAGGAGCCGGCAAGCCGGCTCCTACTGAATTGGCGCTAACCCCGTATCCGGTCTAGCGTTCACATATTTCACCGATTCACCGACGGAATAGGAGTTCCTGATGCGTTTAACTCGATGCGCCATTCAACTGGTGCTGCTTGGCGTCTTGGGGTTGTCTGCCTCCTGGGCGTTGGCGGGTGCAGGCACCCCCCAGTGGAAGGACACTGGACCGGTCACCAAGCGCAAACAGAACGAGGTCAACTCTGGCAGCTGGCAGCCCCAGGCCCAGCCGGCGCCGAAGGAGGATGCAGAAAACCCTTACAACGAGGGCGAAGACAGCGAAACCTACGATGATGGCGATACCTGAGGCGTAATTGGCGCAAACCCAGGATCGGAACTAGCTTAATCCACAGCGACGGTCCTACGCCGCCGCACGTGATTCACTGACTGGACGGAAATCGACCATGACTATCTTTCAACGTGTAGTGCTGTTGCTGAAAGTGTTGGTGATGTTATCCCTGGGCATCTCGTCCGCATGGGCCAGTGCGGCTGTGCAGAGCCAGGCGCCGGGCTTTGTGGCGGCGAAGACGGTGCAGGCCGGTGGTTTGCAACTGGCCAAGAGCGAGTCGGAACCCGGTGACGAAGATCAGGGCGGCTCAAAGGATGATGACGACCAGCAAGCGCCGCCAGATGACGATGACACTGAAGGTGACAGCGACACCTGATACGTCTGGGCCCCCCTGCCTGTAATGCCCGCGATCGTTCCCGCGCTCTGCGTGGGAACGCATTCTTTGACGCTCCCCATTACCTTTGATTGCTGAGCCGACCTGTCAGGTTTGACAGTAGACGGCCGGCGCTCGCCTCCTTATTTTTCAGGTGTCTTTATCCAGGGGCGGATCAATGCCTGAAACAGGAGAGCACCATGAAAAACAACGCGACGGGACGGTTTAAATGGAAAGTGGGAGCTCAGGCCTTTGAATCGACCGATCTGGGTTTTGTGGCTGATGACCAAAGCGAGGATTTCGTGGTTCAAGCCCGTTCCACTGCAAGCGATGGTGTAGATGTCGAGCTGACGCTCTATATTCCAGAACGAGACCCGCAACGTAAAAAATACACCTACGGTTCCCATGACGAGTATCAAGCCTCGGTTCATTACACTGTCGGCGGTCGACCTAATAGTTGGCAGGGCGGCTACGTGGTTCGGGAAGCGGCGGACTTTTCTTCCAGCGATCCGGGCATTTGGCGCGTTAAGCTCATTTTTGGGATTGAGGTTGCCCTGAACGGCGGTGTTATGTCGATAAAGGGCGAGGGCGACGTCAAGGGGGCTGCTCCCTGGGGTAAAACCCTGCGCAAGCGTTTTCCATCCAAGCCCAAAAGAAAACCCCTCCCGCCAGGCTGATGCGCAACCTGATGGGAAGGGCTGTAGAACACATGCAATGCCCTGGGCTTAGTCACCCAGGGCATTTTTGTTGCGGTGTCACGCCACAAATTGCTCCGCGTAATGGCAAGCCACCTGGCGGTTATCCAGCGGCCGCAACTGCGGCTCCTCGGTGCTGCACCGTGCGGTCGCATACGGGCAGCGCTTGTGGAACGCGCAGCCAGGCGGTGGGTTCAGTGGGTTGGGCAACTCGCCGACAATCTTGATCTTCGGCTTGTTCGGGTCCGGGTGGATGGTCGGGGTGGCCGACAACAGCGCCTGGGTGTACGGGTGCAGGGGACGCGCGTAGATGTCCTCCTTGGGGCCCACTTCCACCGGGCGACCGAGGTACATCACCATCACATCATCGGCAACATGCTGGACCACCGCCAGGTTGTGGGAGATGAACACGTAGGCCGTGTTGAATTCTTGCTGCAGGTCCATGAACAGGTTGAGCACCTGGGCCTGGATCGACACGTCCAGTGCGGAGGTGGGTTCATCCGCCACCAGCACTTTGGGTTGCAGCATCATGGCGCGGGCCAGGGCGATGCGCTGGCGCTGACCACCGGAGAACATGTGCGGGTAGCGCTGATAATGCTCGGGGCGCAGGCCCACTTGCTTCATCATCGCCTGCACTTTCTCACGGCGTTCGGCGGCGGACAGGTTGGTGTTGATCAACAGCGGCTCGCCCAGTTGATCACCGACTTTCTGCCGAGGGTTGAGCGAGGCGTACGGGCTCTGGAACACCATCTGCACGTCTTTGCGCAATTGCTTGCGCTGGGCCTTGTCGGCGCCGGCGACTTCCTGGCCGGCGATTTTCAAGGAGCCGGAGGACGGCTCTTCAATCAAGGTGAGCGCACGGGCCAGGGTGGATTTGCCGCAACCCGACTCGCCGACGACAGCGAGGGTCTTGCCGGCTTCCAACTCAAAGGACACGCCATTGAGGGCACGCACCGTGGCGTGGCCCTTGAACAGGCCACGGGACACTTCATAGTGACGGGTCAGGTCGCGGGCAGTAAGAACGACGGCCATTACGCCACCTCCTGGTTCAAGGGGTAGAAGCAGCGCGCGAGGCTGTTGCTTTTCGGGTCAAGGCCGGGGCGCTGGGTACGGCAGTTTTCCTGCACGTACGGGCAGCGCGGCGACAGCAGGCAACCCTGCGGACGGTCATAACGACCGGGCACGATACCCGGCAGCGTGGCCAGGCGCGTGGCGCCGAGGCTGTGCTCGGGGATCGCCTTGAGCAGGGCTTCGCTGTACGGGTGCGCCGGAATGTCGAACAGTTGCGGCACCTGGCCGACTTCCACGGCTTGGCCGGCGTACATCACACACACGCGCTGGGCGGTTTCGGCCACGACCGCGAGGTCGTGGGTGATCAGCACCAGGCCCATGTTCTGCTCTTTCTGCAGGGCCAGCAGCAGGTCCATGATCTGCGCTTGAATGGTGACGTCCAGCGCGGTGGTCGGTTCGTCGGCAATCAGCAGCTTTGGCTCGCCGGCAATCGCCATGGCGATGGCCACACGCTGGCTCATGCCGCCGGACAGTTGGTGCGGGTAGGCATCCATACGGCTGGCAGCGCCCGGGATTTCAACCTTTTCCAACAGCTCGATGGCCCGCTTGCGCGCTTGCTTGCCGGACATTTTCAGGTGCAGGCGCAGCACTTCTTCAATCTGGAAACCCACGGTGTAGCTGGGGTTCAGCGCGGTCATCGGGTCCTGGAACACCATCGCCAGGTCTTTGCCGACGATCTGGCGGCGCTGGCGGCTGCTCAACTTGAGCATGTCCTTGCCGTCGAAGTTCAGGGCATCGGCGGTGACGATGCCGGGGTGCTCGATCAGGCCCATCAGCGCCATCATGGTCACGGATTTACCCGAGCCCGACTCGCCAACGATTGCCAGTACTTCGCCTTTGTCGACGGAAATGTCGAGGCCATCGACCACCGGCACGGCGGTCTTGTCGCCGAAGCGGACATTGAGATTCTTGATTTCTAACAGTGACATGGGAATCTCCTCAGGCGGCGTTCTTGAGTTTCGGGTCCAGCGCGTCGCGCAGGCCGTCACCCATCAAGTTGATTGCCAGCACGCTGAGCAAAATAGTCAAACCAGGCAGGCTCACCACCCACCAGGCGCGTTCGATGTAGTCACGGGCCGAAGCCAGCATGGTGCCCCACTCCGGGGTTGGCGGTTGTACGCCAAGGCCCAGGAAGCCCAGGGCCGCGGCGTCGAGGATCGCCGAGGAGAAGCTCAGGGTGGCCTGGACGATCAGCGGCGCCATGCAGTTAGGCAGCACGGTGATGAACATCAGGCGTGGCAGGCCGGCGCCGGCGAGGCGGGCGGCAGTCACATAGTCGCGGTTCAGTTCGCCCATCACCGCCGCGCGGGTCAGGCGGACGTAGGACGGCAGCGACACGATGGCGATGGCGATCACGGTGTTGATCAGGCCAGGGCCGAGGATCGCGACGATGGCAACGGCCAGCAGCAGCGACGGCAGGGCCAGCATGATGTCCATCAGGCGCATGATGGTCGGGCCGAGCAGGCGCGGGAAGAACCCGGCGAACAGACCCAGCAGGATCCCCGGGATCAGCGACATCACGACCGACGACAAGCCGATCAGCAAGGACAGGCGCGAGCCCTGGATCAGGCGCGAGAGCAGGTCACGGCCCAGTTCATCGGTGCCGAGCAGGAACTGCATCTGCCCGCCTTCCAGCCAAGCCGGCGGGGTCAGCAGGAAGTCGCGGTACTGCTCGCTTGGGTTATGCGGTGCAACCCACGGGGCAAAGATCGCGCAGAACACGATCAGCAACATGAACAGCAGGCCGGCAACCGCGCCTTTGTTCTTGGAGAAGGCTTGCCAGAATTCTTTGTACGGGGACGGGTACAGCAGGCTTTGATCGACTGCTGACACTTGAGTAGGTGTGGTCATGGTCATGATCTCAGCGCTGGTGACGGATGCGTGGGTTGGCGAAGCCGTAGAGGATATCCACCACGAAGTTCACCAGGATCACCAGGCAGGCGATCAGCAGGATGCCGTTCTGCACCACCGGGTAGTCCCGCGCGCCAATGGCTTCGATCAGCCATTTGCCGATGCCGGGCCAGGAGAAGATGGTTTCGGTCAAAACCGCACCGGCCAGCAGGGTGCCGACTTGCAGGCCGACCACGGTCAGTACCGGGATCAGCGCGTTACGCAGGCCGTGCACGAACACCACGCGCGCCGGCGACAGGCCCTTGGCCTTGGCGGTGCGGATATAGTCTTCACGCAGGACTTCGAGCATCGACGAACGGGTCATCCGCGCGATCACCGCCAGCGGGATGGTGCCGAGCACGATGGCCGGCAGGATCAGGTGGTGCAGGGCGTCGAAGAAAGCGTCTGGCTCGTCAGCCAGCAGGGTGTCGATCAGCATGAAGCCGGTGCGTGGCTCGATGTCGTAGAGCAGATCGATACGCCCGGAAACCGGGGTCCAGCCCAGGCTCACCGAGAAGAACATGATCAGGATCAGGCCCCACCAGAAGATCGGCATCGAATATCCCGCCAGGGAGATGCCCATCACCCCATGGTCGAACAGGGATCCTCGCTTCAAGGCCGCGATCACCCCGGCCAACAGGCCCAGGATACCGGCGAACAGCAGGGCGGCCATGGACAGTTCCAGGGTCGCCGGGAAGAGTGCGGTGAATTCGGTCCACACGCTGGTGCGAGTACGCAGCGATTCGCCAAGGTCGCCCTGGGCCAATTTGCCGACGTAGTCCAGGTATTGCGCATACAACGGCTTGTTAAGGCCAAGGCGTTCCATTGCCTGTGCGTGCATCTCGGGGTCGACGCGCCGCTCGCCCATCATGACTTCGACGGGGTCGCCAGGGATCATGCGAATCAACGCAAACGTGAGCAACGTTATGCCGAAAAACGTAGGGATCAGTAACCCCAGTCGGCGGGCAATAAAGCTAAACATCTTGTCGTGTACCTCAATCAGCCGGTTAGGCAGGTTCGGCACCGTCAGTGTCGACGGTGCCGAGCGTTTTTCTTATTTACTTCACCTGGGTAGTGGCGAAGTTATTGTTCGTCAGAGGGCTTTGGGTATAACCCTCGACGTTCTTGCGCATGGCGGTGAACATTTTCGGGTAAGCCATGGGGATCCATGGTTGGTCCTTGTCGAAAACGTCCATGGCTTGTTCATAGAGTGCAGCGCGTTGTGCGGGTTCAGCGACAGCGCGCGCCTTGTCGATCAAGTCTTGAAACTCTTTGTTACACCAGCGCGCGTAGTTTTCGCCGTTTTTCGCTGCATCGCAACTCAGGTTCGGCGTGAGGAAGTTATCCGGGTCGCCGTTATCCCCCGCCCAACCGGCGGACACCATGTCGTGCTCGCCGTTTTTAGCACGCTTGAGCATTTCGCCCCATTCCATGACTTTGATATTCACCTTCAGGCCAATCTGCGCCAGATCTGCCTGCATGCGCTGGGCGCCGAGCATCGGGTTAGGGTTGGTCGGGCCGCCGCCGTTACGGGTGAACAGGGTGAACTCGGTGCCTTCCGGCACGCCGGCTTCCTTGAGCAGGGCGCGGGCCTTGTCGAGGTCGCGCGGTGGGTTTTTCAGCTTGTCGTTGAAGCCCAGCAGCGTGGGGGGAAACGGGCCGGTGGCATCGACAGCGTTGCCTTTGCCGTACAGCGATTCGTTGTAGCCTTTTTTGTCGAACGCGATGTTGATCGCATGACGCACCCGCGCGTCGCTCATGTACTTGTGGGTGGTGTTCAGTGCGGTGTAGGCGGTGGTCATCGCCGCCAGTTCATCGACCTTCAGGTTCGGGTCTTTCTTGATGCTGGGCAGGTCATCCGGCTTGGGATATAGCGCGACCTGGCATTCGTTGGCCTTGAGCTTCTGCAGGCGCACGTTGTTGTCGACCGCAATGGCCAGGATCAACGGGTCGGCCGGCGGTTTGCCACGGAAGTACTCCGGGTTGGCCTTGAAGCGTACCTGGGCATCTTTCTGGTAGCGGATGAAGATGAACGGGCCGGTGCCGATCGGCTTGCTATTGAGCTCATCGGTCTTACCGGCGGCGAGCAGTTTGTCGGCGTATTCAGCGGAGTGGATGGCGGTAAACGGCATCGCGACATCGGCCAGGAACGGTGCTTCAGGGCGCGTCAGGGTGAAGACCACCGTGTGGTCATCAGTCTTCTCGACACTTTTGAGCAATTCCTTGAAGCCCATGCTTTCGAAATAGGGGAAACCCGTGGTGGATTTGTTATGCCAAGGGTGTTTCGGGTCCAACTGGCGCTGGAAGCTCCAGAGCACGTCATCGGCATTCAAGTTGCGCGTGGGTTTGAAATAGTCGGTGGTGTGGAACTTGACGTCATCGCGCAGATGAAAGGTATAGGTCAGGCCGTCGTCACTGATTTCCCAGGTCTTGGCGAGCGCGGGAACGATTTCAGTGGTGCCTGGCTTGAAGTCCACCAGACGGTTAAACATGGTTTCAGCGGCGGCGTCTGCGGTCACGGCCGTGGTGTACAGGACCGGGTCGAAACCTTCCGGGCTGGCTTCGGTGCAGACAACCAGTGGTTTGGCCGAAACGCCGATCGCCACGCTCAACAGCGCGGCGGCCATGGTGGCTTGTAGCGGAAGCATTTTCATTCATAGCCCTCTGCAATCGATGGGACCAGACAAGCGTAGACGGCGGGCTCGTCCTGAGCCCGCCGTTTACCTGGCGCTAATTAAAGAATGTTGAACGGGATGGTGGTGACCAGGCGGAACTCTTTGATGTTGCCGTCAGCTTGTTGGGCGCTGGCGCGGTGAGTCACGTAGGTGCCACGGATCGTAGTGGCCTTGAGCGGGCCGCTCTGAATTGCGTAGGAAGTACCAACGCCGTATTCCTGGTGTTTCTCGCCGTCCATCAGGCGCAGGTCGCTACGCGATGCGCCGGCTTCGCCGTAGGCGGTGCCGTTGTAGTGAGTACCGTCGATGCCCCAACCGCGCGCCGAGTAGACGTTGAACTTCAGGCCTGGCACGCCGTATTCGGCCATGTTGATGGCGTAGGCGATCTGGAAAGACTTCTCGTTCGGGCTGTTGAAGTCCGAAGTCAGGGAGTTTGCCAGGTAGATGCCGTTGGTTTCGTGCAGGTAGTCGAAGTACTCGTCACCGTTCACTTCCTGGTACGAGAAGGTCAGGCTGTGGGCCTGGTGGGTCAAGCCCAGGGACAACGAGTAAGTGTCGTTGTCGATGTTGCCCATCTTCTTGCTGCCGGTGTCGGTGGTTTTGTAGTAGTTCAGGCCGGTGGTCAGTGCCAGGGTCTGTGCATCACCCAATTCGTGGGTGGCACCGAAGTAGTACTGGTTCCAGAAGTCTTCGACGTTAGCGGCGAATACGCTGGTTTTCAGGCTCTTGAACGGCTGGTAGTTGAAGCCCAGGGTTTTGACCTTGTCGGTTTCCTGGCCATTGCCGTACTCGGAACGGAATTTCGACAGGCTTTGTTCGGTACGCGGCGAAACGCGATCGAAGATGCCGCCCTGGAACGACAGGTTGCTGAACTCTTCGCTGTTGAAGCTCACACCTTCGAAGCTCGATGGCAGTGCACGGTTGCCGATGGTGTCGACAATTCCGCTGCTGAAGTTCTGGCGACCGGCGGTCAAGGTTGTGTTGGACACGCGGAATTTGACGTTAGCCAAGCCCAGCTTGCTCCACTGGCCTACAGCGTCACCGAAGGAGTGAGCCAGGGTACGGTTGGAGCCGCCGGCGATGTCTTTTTGGTCCCGGTCGAGCGCAATGTAGTTGTAAGCGGCGACTTCGGTACTCACGCCAACCGTGCCTTGGGTGAAGCCCGAGGTGTAGTTGAGGATGGTGCCTTGGGCCCAGTTGTAGCGGCGGGAAACCCTGGTGGTTACATCATTGGCTTTATCGGCTTCATTTTTGTAATAACCGAACTTCTGGCCACGAAATTTCATTTCGTTGGAGTACCAGTTACGGGTCGTGCCGCCCAGGCTTTGACCATCAATAAAGCCCTTGGCCTCGCTTTGGGCGCTGGCGCCGGCCAATGTGGTTGGAACGAAGTCCTGGCTGGCGGTTTCAGCGTAGGCGGTTGCCGTGATGCTGCTGATGGCCAGGGCCAGAAGCGCTTTGCTGCTCAGTTTCATGGGTGAAGCTCCTTTGGTTCTCTTTTTAATGCCGGTCTTTTTTGGTGATCCGGCTATTGGGTGTGTAACTCGTTCAAGCCATGGCAAACGTTTGGCGTAGGAAAAATCCCAACAAAAGGCCGCGCGTTTGCAGCAAGGCGGGGCTCGCCCTGCGCAATCCGGTTATTTTCTTATGGGGTGATACTGACGCCCGAGAACACGTTCCGGCCGAAGGGGCTGACCTTGAACCCTTCGACTTTGGCGCTTAACGGCTGGTTGACCGTCGAGTGGGCGACTGGCGTGATCGGCACCTGCTGCTTGAGCAGTTGCTGCGCCTGTTTGTACAGAACAGTCCTTTGTTCGCGGTCGGTCACGACCTTGGCTTGCTTGATCAGCTTGTCGTACGCCGGGTCACACCACATGGAGTAGTTGTTCCCGCCGATGGCGTCGCAGCTGTAGAGGGTGCCCAGCCAGTTGTCCGGGTCACCGTTGTCGCCGGTCCAGCCGATCAGGCTCACATCGTGCTCACCGTTCTTGGTGCGCTTGATGTACTCGCCCCATTCGTAGCTGACGATCTTGACCTTGAGGCCGATCTTGGCCCAGTCGCTTTGCAGCATCTCGGCCATCAGCTTGGCGTTGGGGTTGTACGGCCGTTGTACCGGCATCGCCCACAGGGTGATCTCGGTACCTTCCTTCACGCCGGCGGCCTTGAGCAGTTCCTTGGCTTTTTCCGGGTTGTAGGCGGCGTCCTTGATGCTGTCGTCGTAGGACCACTGCGTCGGCGGCATGGCGTTGACCGCCAGTTGCCCCGCACCCTGGTACACGGCGTTCAGGATGCTCTGCTTGTTCACCGCCATGTCCAACGCCTGGCGCACTTCGAGCTGGTCGAAAGGTTTGTGGCGCACGTTGTAGGCGATGTAGCCGAGGTTGAAACCCGGTTTGGTCAGCAGTTGCAGGTTCGGGTCGGCCTTGAGGGCATCGACGTCAGCCGGGCGCGGATGCAGGGTCACCTGGCATTCGCCGGCCTTGAGCTTTTGCACCCGCACCGACGCGTCGGTGTTGATGGCGAAGATCAACTGGTCCAGCTTGACCTTGCTCGGGTCCCAGTACTGTTTGTTGGCCACGTAACGGATCTGCGAATCTTTCTGATACCGCTGGAACACGTAGGGGCCCGTGCCGATCGGCTTCTGATTGATGTCGCTGGGCTTGCCGGCCTTGAGCAACTGCTCGGCATATTCGGCCGAGAGGATCGCGGCGAAGCTCATGGCGATGTTCTGGATAAATGCGGCGTCCACTGTGTTCAGGGTGATCACCACGGTATGCGGATCGGTTTTCGCGACCTTGGCGATGTTCTTGTTCAGGCTCATCCCGTTGAAGTACGGAAACTCGGTGGGGTAGGCCTTGCGGAACGGGTGGTCGGGGTCAAGCATGCGGTTGAAGGTGAACAGCACGTCGTCGGCGTTGAAGTCGCGCGTCGGCTTGAATTCCTTGTTGCTGTGGAATTTCACCCCTTCACGCAGGTGAAAGGTGTAGGTCAGTCCGTCTGGCGAAATATCCCACTTGGTTGCCAGCGCAGGTACGACACCCGTCTCGCCCTTTTCAAACTCAACCAGGCGGTTGTACAGCGGCTCGGCCGCATCGTTATCGGTGGCGGTGGTGTATTGCGCGGTGTCAAAGCCTGCCGGGCTGCCTTCCGAGCAGAACACCAGGCTCCGCTTGTCGGCGGCGTGGCCCATCATGGCCGCAGCCAACAGGCTGGTGCCAAAAATTGCGGATAGAACGGTGGTATGGCGCATGACGATCCCGATCCTTGTTTGTAATTGTCATCAGCGAGCAATCACCCCGGCGTGCCAGGGCGACATCACTGATCCCACACGCAGCAAGTGCCTATCCATGTAAGGAGCTTCCGCTGTCCTACGACGTTATGGGTCGTGGACCTGGCAGTAAATGCACCAAATTGGATTGACCTTGTAGGCAACGGAGACACACATCGCAGTTCATTGCTGTAGGACGCAACGATTTCGAGCGTGGTCTGTTTCCTACGGTCCAGGCGGATGCAATAACGGCGACGTTATGAAACGTCGCCGTCATGGCTTCTTACTTGCCGCTTACGCTCACGCCGTAGAAAGAGTTCAAGCCAAACGGGCTGATCTTGAAGTCCTGCACGGTGTTGCGCATGGGTTGATACACCGTCGAGTGCGCGATAGGTGTCATCGGGACTGCATCTTTGAGGATATGTTGCGCCTGCTTGTACAGCTCGGTGCGTTTGGCGACGTCCGACGTAGCCTTGGCTTCTTTCACGATGCCGTCGAATTTCTTGTCGCACCATTTCGAGAAGTTGTTACCGGACAGCGAGTCGCAGCCGAACAGCACGTTCAGCCAGTTGTCCGGGTCACCATTGTCACCGCTCCAGCCAATGATCATGGCTTGGTTCTCGCCACCTTTGGAGCGCTTGATGTACTCGCCCCACTCGTAGCTGGTGATCTTCACGTTGAGGCCGATCTTCTTCCAGTCGTTTTGCAGCATTTCTGCCATCAGCTTGGCGTTCGGGTTGTACGGACGCTGAACCGGCATGGCCCACAGAACGATTTCAGTACCTTCCTTGACGCCGGCTTCCTTGAGCAGCGACTTGGCTTTCTCAGGGTCGTACTTGGCGTCCTTGATGGTGGTGTCATACGACCATTGGGTCGGCGGCATGGCGTTGACGGCCAGTTGGCCGGCGCCCTGGTACACGGAATCGATGATCTGCTGCTTGTTCACCGACATGTCCAGCGCCTGGCGTACGCGCAGGTCAGCCAATGGGTTTGGCTGGTCGCTGCCCTTGACCTTGTCCATGACGTTGTAGGCGATATAGCCCAGGTTGAAACCGGCCTGGTTCGGCAGTTTCAGGTCCTTGTCCGCTTCCAGCGCCTTGAGGTCGGCCGGACGTGGGAACAGGGTGATCTGGCATTCGTTTTTCTTCAGCTTCTGGATACGCACCGACGGGTCGGTGGTGATGGCGAAGATCAGGTTGTCGATCTTCACGTCTTCAGGTTTCCAGTAGTCCTTGTTGCCGGTGTAACGGATGTTCGAGTCTTTCTGGTAGCTCTTGAACACGAACGGGCCAGTGCCGACCGGCTTCTGGTTGATGTCCGCAGCCTTGCCTTCTTTCAACAGTTGGGCGGCGTATTCAGCCGACTGGATCGAAGCGAAGCTCATTGCCAGGTTCTGGATGAAGGCGGCGTCCACGGTGCCAAGGGTGAACTTGACGGTGTGTTCATCGACCTTCTCGATGTTCTTGATGTTGGTGTCCATCCCCATGTCCGTGAAGTACGGGAACTCGGTGGGGTAGGCTTTGCGGAACGGATCGTCCTTGTTGATCATGCGGTTGAACGTGAACAGCACGTCATCGGCATTGAAGGTACGGGTCGGCTTGAAGTACGAGGTGGTGTGGAACTTGACGCCATCACGCAGGTGGAAGGTGTAGGTCAAGCCATCCGGGGACACGTCCCAGCTGGTGGCCAACCCAGGAATCACAGCGGTGCCGCCGCGTTCGAACTGGGTCAGGCGGTTGAACATGGTTTCGGCCGAGGCATCGAAGTCTGTTCCGGTGGTGTACTGGCCTGGGTCGAAACCGGCCGGGCTCCCTTCGGAGCAGAACACCAGGTTAGTCGCCGCTTGGGCGAAAGGAGCTGCGGCCATAAGGCCAGCGCTAACAATTAACGGAATGACTGCGTGTTTAAGCATGTTGGCCTCATGATTTGTTGTCATTTTTGGTGGTGAGGGCGACCTCGTGAGTCGGCCTGCGGATACTTATGCAGGCGCCATACCCATTGCAAGATGCTGAACCGTTGTGAGGGTGAAACAGTGGTACGAACGTACAGGAATGTCGCAATTATGAAAGTTTGTACATATTTGCGCATATTTTGAGGGTTTTTTCGGTGCAACTGACGCACCAAAAATGACCAACCGAGGCGTCTAGCGCACTCGGTTGGGGCGCTGCTGTTACTTATCTAGACTCACACCATAGAACGGCGTCAGGCCAAAGGGGCTGATCTTGAAGTCCTGCACTTCCTTGCGCAGCGGTTGGAAAACCGTCGAGTTCGCAATAGGCGTTATAGGTACTTGTTCCTTAAGGATTTTCTGAGCCTGTTGATACCACTTGATGCGCTGCTCGCGGTCATTACTGACCTTGGCTTGCTGCACCAGCTTGTCGTAGGCCGGGTTACACCATTTGGCGTAGTTGCTGCCCTTGACCGCGGCACAACTGTAGAGCACGCCCAGCCAGTTATCCGGGTCGCCATTGTCACCGGTCCAACCATAAATCATGGCGTCGTGCTCACCGTTTTTGGCCCGCTTGATGTATTCGCCCCACTCATAGCTGACGATATTGGCCTTGATGCCAATCTTTTCCCAATCCTGCTGGATCATTTGTGCGGACATGCGCGCGTTGGGGTTGGAGGCGCGTTGCACGGTCATTGCCCACAGGTTGATGGTGGTGCCTGGTGCAACCCCTGCTTCTTTTAGTAGCGCCTTGGCCTTCACTGGATCGTGAGGTGCGTCCTTGATGCTGGGGTCATAAGACCACTGCGCAGGTGGCAGCGCGTTCTGCGCCAATTGCCCGGCGCTCTGGTACACGGCCTTGATAATTGCCGGCTTATCGATGGCCATGTCCAAGGCCTGGCGCACCTTGAGTTGGTCCAGCGGCGGGTGTGTCACGTTGTAGGCCAGAAACCCCAGGTTGAAACCGGCTTGCTGCAGCACGCGCAAGTTCGGGTCCTGCTTCATCACTTCTATATCCGCAGGGCGCGGGTAACCGCTGACCTGGCATTCCCCGGCCTTGAGCTTTTGCAGGCGCGACGCGGCGTCCGGGGTAATGGCGAACACCAGGTTGTCGAGTTTCACATCCTCGGGCTTCCAATACTGTTTGTTGGCCACGTAGCGGATCTGCGAGTCCTTCTGGTAACGCTTGAACACGAACGGCCCGGTGCCGACCGGTTTCTGGTTGATCTCTTCGGCCTTGCCTTGCTTGAGCAGTTGCGCGGCGTACTCGGCGGATTGCACCGAGGCGAAGCTCATGGCCAGGTTCTGCACAAACGACGCATCGACGTTATTCAGGTTGAAGCGCACGGTGTGTTCGTCGAGTTTGTCGACGCTCTTGATCGTGGTGTTCAAGCCCATGTCGGTGAAGTACGGCGACTCGGAGGGGTAGGCCTTGCGGAATGGGCTTTGCGCATCCAGCAGGCGATTGAAGGTAAACAGCACATCATCCGCGTTGAAGTCGCGGGTAGGGGTGAAGAAATCGGTGGTGTGAAATTTGACGCCATCGCGCAGGTGGAAGGTGTAGGTCAGGCCGTCTTTGGAGATGTCCCAACGGGTCGCCAGACCCGGTTCGACTTCGGTACCGCCGCGCTTGAACTGGGTGAGGCGGTTGAACACGGTTTCGGCAGAGGCATCAAAATCGGTGCCGCTGGTGTACTGGCTGGGGTCGAAACCGGCGGGGCTGGCTTCGGAGCAGTAAACCAGGGTGCTGGCGGCCTGGGCCAGCGGCATGAAGGCCAGCAGGCCTGCGGCGAGGATGAGCGGTTTTAAGGCAATTCTTTCCATGGAGACCCCTGAGGTGGCAGGTAAATGCTGCCCGAACGAAAAACGGCGGTAACCGAGGTTACCGCCGTTAAGCATTTTCAGGTAGATGGCCGAGGGGCAACGCTAATCACGCCTCGTTTTTTCACCATGTTTAAGGTGTTTTAACCGATATTTCGAAATGGGTCGGCGCATTTTTGTCGATCGTGTAGCGGCTGCCCGCCGAGGGGGTGTGGTGAATAGTAAAGGTGCGCCTGGCCTGGACGTTTATGTTGTCCAACGCGCCCTCTTCTGTGTGCATGAGACGATAGTTCCCGGAAGCCGTCACGTGGGTGACATTTTTGGAGGGGTCGTAGTCGATGTGAAAGTGCACATGGTCACGATTACTGATAACTACGTTATCAGTTAATAGGCGGTTTTCGAATTCGCCAGAGGCTGTTTTATGTGCAAAAAATGGCTCCATGGCTGGTCCCATGGATCCCTGGTGAGCCACTTCGGAAATACGTGCACGCAATTCTGGATCTGGAATAAGTTGTTCGAATTGTTTGATCTTGTCAGCTTGTATTTCCTCGGCGGAACTGCGCCCTGTGCTACTCAACGTGTGTTCCGTACTCCCAGTAGGTGTCGTCGTTCGGATGCTGTAATTACTTCGATTGGAATCTTTTACAAAGCCATCATAGTAGTCACTTCCACCTTCATAAGGCGTAGCTTTTTCGCCCGCCAGAACTGCAAAGTTTTCCTCTTCCTGTGTCCATGAAACGTTGAGGCTCTGCTTGATCGCACCCTGTTCTTCGTAGTTAGTCGTGGACAAAACATAGTCTGTTTTTGTGTCGAAATTAAAGTACTTGTCAAAAGGTTCGGCACCCTGGATTTTCGAACCTTCGACTGTGACGAATTGATCGGAAAACTTGGGCGGTATCTTCAACTCGTTACTCGGGGTCGGCGATGGCGTACGCTGCCACGGCCACTTGCGCGCGCCACCTGGGCCAATTTCTCGGGCCCATTCGCCGTCCAGTGTGGAATGCACGGTCATCACTGGCTTGCGCGTCGAACGATCAATGATCTGTACATAATCATTGCTCAGTTTGAAATCACCTTTGATCTCATACACCTTGGGAACGCCGGTGGCATCGGTGTAACGGATGAGCCATTGGTCCGTGCCATCAGCGGCTTTGACTTGATAGATACCTTTTGAATTGCGAGTTGCCCCTTCGATCAGTTGCTCGCCGTTCGGCACTGCGTGCTGACTGATGTTAGCTGCCTGTATCGGCCTGAGTCGATTAACGGGGGGCTCAACGACGATGGGCTTCTCTGGCGTCTCGACGTCTGGCACCACTGGCTCTTTGACGGAAGCCTCGATGCTATCGCCGACCAGATGGGTCGCCCCCTGCTCGGCCTTTATCAGTTTGCTCGCGCCACCGGCGATGACGGGGGCCGCATTCAGTACACCGAATACAATATGGTCTGCGCCACCGGGCTTGCCATGCTTGAGGTCGTCTGCACCAATCCCGGCTTCCGCCGCCCCGGCTGTGAGATAAAACACCTCCAACCCCACTGCCACTTCGGGCATGACGGCGGCCAGGGGCGTCATCATCAACGCGATTTTTGTGGTGGTCTCCAACACTTCCAGGATAGTGGCTTTGGTGACGTCGCCATCCGTGGTTATTTCGGTCTCGGCATCGTCGTATGAGCGTTTTTTCTGCCTTTGGGTCATTTCGATGAAGGGGTCCCCAGCCAGCGGTTCAACTTTAATGAACTGCTCTGGGTCGAATTCATTCAGGCGTTCCAGAACGCTGGCATCGGGTGCATCCTTTTTCGACCAGCCGCCGATCCCTACCAGCGTTTGATTGACCCCTTCAGAGAAAAAGCGATCAGCCTGATCGCGCTGGGAGAAGTGCATCGATAAGGCTTCACGTTTGACCGGGTCCGCCGCCTGTTCCGCCAACCAGGTTTTCATCTGTGACGGGCTGTCGAACCCATGAATCGGCGAGGAGTTTCCGGGTATGTAAAGCAGTGTACGGTTGATCGGCTTACCGTTCGTATCGAAGCTGGTTTTCTTGTCAGTGATAGTCAGCAAGCTCACAGACTTGAAGCTATTGATGCTCAACAAGCCTACCTGCACGTCGGGATCCTTGGTGGCGGCGGGGCCCAGATCGTCCAGCTTCAGGTTCTTCCAAGTCGTGTTCGACGGCAGGCCGGCGGCGCGCATCACCAAATCGGTATCACGGGCGTTCAAACTATCGTTCTCAAATTGCCCCAAGGCACTCGCCACTAGGGACGCTTTGCTCATTTGTTCGTATTTGTGCTGATGGGCGGGCCAGAACTCATTCAGGAACTGGGTGTAGGGTTTGCTGAACTCAGTGTTCCACACGATGTTTCGGAAGGCCGCAGGTTGATGGGGCAACAGGTTTGTCGTGTTGTACACCTCCCGTTGACCGGGCTGCGCGCCAACAAATATGCCTTCGTAGGTCGTTGGCTGATGCGCGACTGTATCTATCTGGTCAACTATTGCGGGTACAGGGAGCACGGGCGCCAGCCGATCGAGCCAGGTGTGCAGGGTTGATCGTTTTTTTTCGGCTGGGGTCTGGTGTTCGTCGTTGTGATTGGCGCGCTGTACGTTATGCAGTGCGGCTTGGGTCAGGGATATTTTGTTTAAGACTTTGCCATTCGTAGGCTTTGGCTTCTTGGGGTCGTAGTTCAACGTGACGATAAACGTTTTATCGGGATCTAAATCCTTCCCCCAACGCTTCTTTAACTCTACTTGAATAATCTCTGCCGTGTTCTGGCTGGGCGTCTTGAACCCAGCAGTCGATTTGGCGATGTACTTCTCTATCCCAGGGTTATAGGGCAGACCCGGAATAAGCGTTTCGTGATGATTGCGACGCTTGGGGCTTTTTTGGCGGGCCTCATGTTCGGCATTAGCGGGCGTTGCGTTTGAGGCTGGGGTTGTCGAGGCGTTCGTTGTTTCGGGTGCGGATGTAAGAACAGGGGGTAAAGACGTCGTGATCATTCTGTATCGCTCTTGGCAAGTGAGCCTCCCTGGCATTGGTTTGTTCGATACATGCGTGGGAAATGATCGCGTTGACGTTCCTGCCATCTGTTCCGTATATCTGTTTGGATATTACGGCTAACACTTTTTGAAAAGTGTGAGGTGGGTTAGTTGTGCTGCTGTATTGAGTCGGGGCACATATAAAGAGCGTTGTACGAATGGATGTGAGGAAGTATGTTTGTAACGAACAATATGTACTGAATTATCTGGTAGCGGTTGCGCCCATAAAAAAGGCGCATCCACAAGGTTGCGCCAGCTATCAGGCCTTCAGTTGGCTGAACGGGTACTGACGCCGTTGTTACAGACCCGTTCGCCTCAGTCAGCGCGTTATTGCAGTACTTCAATCACCCCATCAGCACTCATGCTGACCTGGCTGGTGCCGGCTTCCACCTCAGGCGTGGGTGCGGAATCGGCCATCGCGGCTTTCATCATCATCCCGCCACGGGCGTAAGGCATCGGGTAGCCATTGGTGTTGAAGTTCAGGTTGACGATCTTGTAGCCCTTGCCGCCCAACGCATCGGTGGCCAGTTGCGCGCGTGCTTTAAATGCAGCGACCGCGTCCTTGAGCAGTGCATCTTCGCTGGACTTGCGCGTGGCGTCGGCGATGGCGAAGTCCATGTTTTCCATTTTCAGGGTGTTCAGCAGTTCGCCGGTGAGCTTGGACAGTGCCGGGAAGTCCGCGCTTTCCAGGCGCAGTTCGGCACGCTCGCGCCAACCGGTGATCTTCTGGTTCTTGTTGTCGTAGATCGGGTAGCTGTTGCGGCTGCCCTGGCGCAGGGTCACGCCTTTGACTTCGCGGGCCTGGCCCAGCGCCTTGTTCAGGGTAGTGGTGATTTCGGCGGCGAGTTTGGCCGGGTCGCTGTTCTGGGATTCGGTGTACAGCGTCACGATCATCTTGTCGCGGGCCACCTCCTGGCTGACCTCGGCGCGCAGGGAAATCTGGTTGTAGTTCAGTGCGTCAGCGGCCAGTGCTGGCAGGCTGACCAGGGTGCCCATGCTGAGGGTGATGGCGGCTGCACTGCGAGTGAAACGAGACATGGAAGCTCCTTGAGATAGTCGTGTTGGGTATGACTGTAGACGGTGGGGTGGGGTTCTTCGGGTTTACACATTAGCTACAAGTTGCGGGGGTGCCGACGAACGGTCATTTGCCCGGCCTGCGGCAAAGAGCCACACGCGCCGTGCCAGCCGGCCTGCTTCGTTTATACTCCTGCCGATCCGCCTGCAGCGCTCACCGGGAGAGCTCATGCTCGCCGCCGTAAAACTGACTTCCGCCACTCGCCAGAACCTCTGGCGCCTGACGTTCATCCGTACCCTGGTCCTGGCCGCACAGGCCGGCTCCGTCGGGCTCGCCTATTGGTTCGACCTGTTGCCGCTGCCGTGGCTGCAACTGGGAGTGACCCTCGGCTTTTCCATTGTGCTCTGTGTGTTCACCGCCATCCGGTTGCGCACCACGTGGCCGGTGACCGAGTTGGAATACGCCCTGCAGTTGGCTTGCGACCTGTTTATCCACAGTGTGTTGCTGTATTTCTCTGGCGGTTCCACCAATCCGTTTGTTTCGTATTACCTGGTGCCATTGACCATCGCCGCCGTAACCCTGCCGTGGCGCTATTCGGTGGTGCTGTCTGGCATTGCCCTGACCCTGTACACCCTGCTGCTGGCGCGCTTCTACCCGCTGCAAACTTTCCCCATCGCCCGGGAAAACCTGCAGATCTACGGGATGTGGCTGAGCTTTGCCCTGTCGGCTGCGGTCATCACCTTCTTCGCCGCGCGCATGGCCGAGGAGCTGCGCCGCCAGGAAGAACTGCGCGCCATTCGCCGTGAAGAAGGCCTGCGCGATCAGCAGTTGCTCGCCGTCGCCACCCAGGCCGCCGGCGCCGCCCATGAACTGGGTACGCCGCTGGCCACCATGAGCGTGCTGCTCAACGAAATGACCCAGGACCATCACGACCCGGCGCTGCAGGAAGATCTCGGTGTGCTGCGCGAACAGGTCAAGCAGTGCAAGCAGACCTTGCAACAACTGGTACGTGCCGCCGAAGCCAATCGCCGCCTGGCAGTGGAGATGCAGGACGTGACCCAGTGGCTCGACGAAGCCCTGAACCGTTGGCACCTGATGCGCCCCGAAGCCAGCTACCGGTTTCATCTATTGGGGCAGGGCACCGTGCCACGCATGGCGCCGCCACCGGATTTGACCCAGGCGCTGCTCAACCTGTTGAACAACGCCGCTGACGCCTGCCCCGAAGGCTTGGGCGTACAGCTGGACTGGGATGCGGAAGACGTGACCATCAGCATTCGTGACCACGGCGCGGGCGTACCGTTGGCCATTGCCGAACAGATCGGCAAACCCTTCTTTACCACCAAGGGCAAAGGCTTCGGCCTGGGCCTGTTTTTGAGCAAGGCCAGCGTGACCCGCGCGGGCGGCTCAGTGAAGCTCTATAGTCATGAGGAAGGTGGCACGCTCACCGAGCTGCGCCTGCCCCGTGTCGCACGAGGAGATATCGATGAGTGACGAGATCCAAGTCGAAGGCGAAGAACTGCCGCACCTGTTGCTGGTAGATGACGACGCCACCTTTACCCGCGTGATGGCGCGCGCCATGAGCCGGCGCGGTTTCCGTGTCAGCACCGCTGGGTCGGCCGAGGAGGGCTTCACCATCGCCCAGGCTGACCTGCCGGACTACGCCGCGCTCGACCTGAAGATGGACGGCGACTCCGGCCTGGTGCTGCTGCCCAAGCTGCTGGAACTCGACCCGGAAATGCGCGTGGTGATCCTCACCGGTTACTCCAGCATCGCCACCGCCGTCGAGGCGATCAAGCGTGGTGCCTGCAACTACCTGTGCAAGCCGGCGGACGCCGATGACGTACTGGCCGCCTTGCTCTCCGAACATGCCGACCTCGACACCTTGGTGCCGGAAAACCCGATGTCGGTGGACCGCCTGCAGTGGGAGCACATCCAGCGTGTGCTGACCGAGCACGAAGGCAACATCTCCGCCACTGCCCGCGCCCTGGGCATGCACCGCCGTACCTTGCAGCGCAAGTTGCAGAAGCGCCCGGTACGCCGCTGAGGCTGATCTGAACAACAGCTGAACAATCTGCTTCAGGCCGCACGGAGCCTCGAACCGATCAACTATGATCGGTTCGAACGCCTGTCACATTTTCTTACAGAGCCTGAACGATGAATCAGAACGCTGAGTATTCCGCGGTCAACGACGCGGTGCGTGGGCAATTTTTACGGCGGGTGTGGGGGCTGATTACGCCTTATTGGCGCAGCGAAGAAAAGGCCAAGGCCTGGCTGCTGCTGTTGGTAGTGCTGGGGTTGTCGCTGTTCAGTGTCGCCGTGTCGGTGTGGTTCAACAGCTGGAACCGTGATTTCTACAACGCGCTGGAAAACAAGGACTACGACGCCTTTACGCACTTGCTGATGTACTTCAGCGTGATTGCGGTGGTGTCGATCGTGACCGGCGTGTTTACCTCCTACCTGCAACAGATGCTCACCATCCGCTGGCGCCGCTGGCTGACGGAAACCTATTTCGCCCAGTGGCTGGGCCATAAGAATTACTACCACCTGGAATACGGCGGCTACACCGACAACCCCGACCAGCGTATCTCCGAAGACCTCAACGCCTTTACCAGCAGCACCCTCACGCTGGGCTTGGGCTTTATCGCCAACCTGGTGAGCCTGGTGTCGTTCTCGGTGATCCTGTGGGGCGTGTCGGGCAGCATCGAAGTGTGGGGCATCACCATTCCCGGCTACATGTTCTGGGCCGCGTTGGTCTACGCGGTGGTTGGCAGTTGGTTAACCCACCTGATTGGGCGAAAACTGATCGGCTTGAGCAACCGCCAACAACGCTTTGAGGCTGACTTGCGTTTCAGCCTGGTGCGGGTACGGGAGAACGCGGAAAGCATCGCGCTGTTCAATGGCGAGCCTAACGAACATCAGCAATTGAGCGCGCGTTTCGGGCGAGTGTGGAGCAATTTCTGGAGCATCATGCAGCTCAAGAAGCGCCTGAACTTCTTTACCAGTGGTTATTCCCAGATTGCGATCATCTTTCCTTTTGTGGTCGCGGCACCTCGTTACTTTTCCGGAAAGATCGAACTGGGTGTGTTGATGCAGGTTGCCCAGGCGTTTGGCAGTGTGCAAGGCAGCCTGAGTTGGTTTGTCGATGCCTATACGCTGTTGGCCAGTTGGCGCGCCACCTGTGATCGTCTGTTGAGTTTCGGCCAGGCCATGCAGGACAACGAAACCCGCACCATGGGCATTGGCCTGCAGCATCAGGGCGGCAACTTGCAGGTCAAGGACCTGAGCCTGGACCTGGCCGACGGCCGCCATTTGCTGCAGGGTGCCGACCTGACCGTCGCCGAAGGTGAGCGCTTGATGCTCAGTGGTCGCTCGGGCAGTGGCAAATCGACCTTGTTGCGCGCGATGGGCAACCTATGGCCCAACGGCCATGGCAACATCCGCCTGCCAGCCGAGCGTTATCTGTTCCTGCCGCAAAAGCCTTACTTGCCGATCGGCACGTTAAGGGCGGTATTAAGTTATCCACAGGAGGACAGTGTTTACCCGGCAGAGCGTTATGCACAGGTCCTGGAAACCTGCCGCCTGCCGCACCTGGTCGGGCGGTTGGATGAAGCCAATCACTGGCAGCGCATGCTCTCGCCGGGCGAACAGCAACGCCTGGCCTTTGCCCGGGCGTTGCTGTTCGCGCCGCAATGGCTGTACATGGACGAAGCCACGTCGGCCATGGATGAAGAGGATGAAGCGACGCTGTATCAGGCGCTGATCGACGAGTTGCCGGGGTTGAGTATCGTCAGCGTCGGCCATCGCAGCAGCCTCAAGCGCTTCCATGGTCGGCATGTGCGGATCGAGGGCGGCCAATTGCAAGAGCAACCCGTGTCCTGACACGGTCCTTGTAGGAGCCGGATCTCTATCCAACAAAAAGCCCGGCTGATCATCGATCAGCCGGGCTTTTCAGTGCTTGAAGATGATTTACTTCTTCAAACCGTAATGCGCATCCAGCATGCCTGGGGCGTTCGGCGTTTTTGGCGCGTAGTCCCGTGGTGGTTCCTGGTTTTCCCGGGGTGGGGTCAGGCGTTCCCGTGGGGTTTGCGGGGCATCGGAATGCAACGCGGCCAGCAGGCGCTGACGGGTGATGTCGTCGAGGGCCAGGCGGTTGGCGCCATCGGCGAGGTGATCCTGTACTTCCTGGTAGCTCTGGGTGAGCTTCTTGACCAGGGTCGCGGTGCTGTTGAAGTGGGTAACAACCTCGTTCTGATAACTGTCAAAACGTTCCTGAATGTCATCCAACTGACGCTGCGTGCGGTTAGGCGCGGCATTCGGCAGCAAGCGAGCAACCAGGAAACCAATGGCGACACCGGCAACCAGGGCAAGAGTCGGCAACAACCAAACTAAGAGCGAGTGTTCCACGAGTCCTTCCTCTATAAACGGCTTTGCTTTACGTTAACGGCTCGGACCTGCGCTGTATACCGCGATTAAGCTCGCAATGATGCCAAGCACAGACTTTTAGCTAGACGAGTCGACCCCTTGAGAGGTCACGGAGTTCATTCCTTGCTCATGCGTGAAACCCCCGTTTTGATCGATGGCCCGGTAGGCCAATTGGAAGCCTTGTACCTGGATCACCCCGAGCCACGTGGCCTGGCGCTGATCTGCCACCCCAACCCGGTGCAGGGTGGGACCATGCTCAATAAAGTGGTATCGACCCTGCAACGCACCGCCCGCGATGCCGGTTTGATTACGTTGCGTTTCAATTACCGTGGCGTCGGCGCGAGTGCCGGTACCCACGACATGGCCACCGGTGAAGTGGACGATGCCGAAGCGGCTGCCACCTGGCTGCGGGCAAAACACCCTGATTTGCCGATCACCTTGCTTGGTTTTTCCTTCGGTGGCTATGTTGCGGCGAGCCTCGGTGGTCGCCTGGAAGCCAAGGGTGAAAAGCTATCGCATCTGTTTATGGTTGCCGCGGCGGTGATGCGCCTGCGCGATACCGATGTGTTGCCACAAGGCTGCCCGCTGACCCTGATCCAGCCGGAAACCGACGAAGTGGTCGACCCGCAGCTGGTCTACGATTGGTCCGCCGCCCTGAAACGCCCCCATGAGCTGCTGAAAGTGGCAGAATGCGGACACTTTTTTCACGGCAAGCTGACCGATCTCAAGGATCTGGTACTGCCGCGCCTCTCGAATTGATAGCAGTCTGATAAGCGATTACCCATGACGACTCGTACCCGTATCCTCACCGGCATCACCACCACCGGCACGCCGCACCTGGGCAACTACGCCGGTGCGATCCGCCCGGCGATCCTCGCAAGCCAGGACGCCAATGCCGATTCCTTCTACTTCCTGGCCGACTACCACGCCCTGATCAAGTGCGATGACCCGCAGCGCATCCAGCGCTCGCGCATGGAAATCGCCGCGACCTGGCTGGCCGGTGGCCTGGATGTGAACCGGGTGACCTTCTATCGCCAGTCGGACATCCCGGAAATCCCCGAGCTGACCTGGCTGCTGACCTGCGTTGCCGCCAAGGGCCTGCTCAACCGCGCCCATGCGTACAAGGCCTCGGTGGACAAGAACGTTGAGGCCGGCGAAGACCCGGATGCGGGCATCAGCATGGGCCTGTACAGCTACCCGGTGCTGATGGCGGCAGATATCCTGATGTTCAACGCGCACAAGGTGCCGGTCGGTCGCGACCAGATCCAGCACGTGGAAATGGCCCGCGACATCGGCCAACGCTTCAACCACCTGTTCGGCAACGGTAAAGAATTCTTCACCATGCCCGAGGCGTTGATCGAAGAAAGCGTCGCCACCTTGCCGGGCCTGGATGGCCGCAAGATGTCGAAGAGCTACGACAACACCATCCCGCTGTTCACCAGCGCCAAGGACATGAAGGACGCGATCTCGCGGATCGTCACCGACTCCCGCGCGCCGGGCGAAGCCAAGGACCCGGACAATTCGCACCTGTTCACCCTGTACCAGGCGTTTGCCAGCAAGGCCCAGGAAGAAGAGTTCCGCGCCGAGCTGCTGCAAGGGCTGGGTTGGGGCGAGGCGAAAAACCGTCTGTTCCAACTGCTCGATGGCCAACTGGGCGAAGCCCGTGAGCGCTACCATCAATTGATGTCGCGCCCATCGGACATGGAAGACTTGCTGCTGATCGGCGCCAAGAAGGCGCGTGCCGTGGCCGCTCCGTTCCTGGCTGAACTGCGTGAAGCGGTCGGCCTGCGTTCGTTCGTCAACCAGGCGGCAGCGCCGGTCGCGGCCAAGAAGAAAGCCGCGAAAGCCGCGCGCTTCGTGAGCTTCCGTGAAGACGACGGCAGTTTCCGCTTCCGCCTGCTGGCCGCCGATGGTGAGCAACTGCTGTTGTCGCGCAACTTTGCCGATGGCAAGGCGGCAGGCGCAGTGACCAAGCAACTGCAAAGCGGCGACGCGCTGGACCTGCGCACCGAGGCCCTGGGCTTCAGCGTATGGTTGGACGGCGTGGCGGTGGCGGACAGTGCGGAATTCGCCGACGAAGCGTCTCGCGATGCGGCCATCGCTGCTCTGCGCGTCGCGTTGACCCCCCTCGAGGATTAACCCGACCAAGGGTTGATTGCCATTATCCAGGGCCGTCGTTACAGTGACGGCCCGTTTTTGTTGCCTTGCTAACGAAATTATGACGCCCCTAGAACGATATCAAGCTGATCTGAAACGCCCTGAATTCTTCCATGACGCGGCCCAGGAAAACGCGGTGCGTCATTTGCAGCGCCTGTACGACGACCTGATCGCGGCCTCGCAGAACAAGCCAGGGATGTTCAGCAAGCTGTTTGGCAAGAAAGACCACACGCCGGTCAAGGGCCTGTACTTCTGGGGCGGCGTAGGCCGGGGCAAGACCTATCTGGTCGACACCTTCTTCGAGGCGCTGCCGTTCAAGGAAAAGGTCCGGACGCACTTCCACCGCTTCATGAAGCGCGTGCATGAAGAGATGAAGACCCTGCCGGGCGAGAAAAACCCGCTGACCATCATCGCCAAGCGGTTCTCCGAAGAAGCCCGGGTGATCTGCTTCGATGAATTCTTCGTCTCCGACATCACCGACGCCATGATCCTTGGCACCTTGATGGAAGAGCTGTTCAAGAACGGTGTGACCCTGGTCGCCACCTCGAACATCGTGCCTGACGGCCTGTACAAGGACGGCCTGCAACGCGCGCGTTTCCTGCCGGCCATCGCGCTGATCAAGCAGAACACCGAGATCGTCAACGTCGACAGCGGCGTCGACTACCGCCTGCGTCACCTGGAGCAAGCGGAGCTGTTCCACTTCCCGCTGAACGAAGCCGCCCACGAAAGCCTGAAAAAGAGCTTCCGCGCCCTCACGCCGGAATGCACCCAGGCGGTGGAAAACGACAAGCTGATGATCGAGAACCGCGAAATCATCGCGCTGCGCACCTGTGATGACGTGGCCTGGTTCGAGTTCCGCCAGCTGTGCGACGGCCCGCGTAGCCAGAACGACTACATTGAACTGGGCAAGATCTTCCACGCGGTGATCCTGAGTGGCGTGGAGCAGATGAGCGTCACCACCGACGACATCGCGCGACGTTTCATCAACATGGTCGACGAGTTCTACGACCGTAACGTCAAGTTGATCATCTCGGCGGAAGTCGAGCTCAAGGACCTGTATACCGGCGGGCGCCTGAACTTCGAGTTCCAGCGCACGCTGAGCCGCTTGCTGGAAATGCAGTCCCACGAGTTCCTGTCGCGTGGGCACAAGCCGTAAGCAAATCTTCAGAAAAATGGAGATCAAAATGTGGGAGCTGGCTTGCCTGCGATAACGGTCTGTCAGCCAGCTTATCTGCTAGCTGATACACCGCTATCGCAGGCGAGCCAGCTCCCACACTAGTTTTGTGTTTGCCTCTGCTCAGGCAGCCTGCTGAAACTGCTGGCGATACTGGTTCGGCGACAACTCCGTGTGCTGCCGGAACAGCCGCGCAAAGAAACTCGCATCGTCGTAACCCACCTCATAACTGATGGTCTTGATGCTCTTGCGGCTGCCCGAGAGCAGGCCTTTGGCCGTTTCGATACGCAGCCGTTGCAGGTAATGCAAAGGCTTGTCGCCGGTGGCAGTCTGGAAGCGGCGCATGAAGTTGCGGATGCTCATGCCGTGTTCCCGGGCCACGTCTTCGAAGCGGAATTTGTCGGCGAAGTGTTCTTCGAGCCAGTGCTGGATCTGCAGGATGATCACGTCCTGATGCAGCTTTTGTCCGCCAAACCCGATGCGTCCCGGTGCATAGCTGCGCTGTACTTCATAGAGAATGTCGCGGGCCACGGCCTGGGCGATGTTGGCGCCGCAGAAACGCTCGATCAGGTAGATGTAGAGGTCGCACGCCGAGGTGGTGCCGCCGGCGCAATACAGGTTGTCGGCGTCGGTGAGGTGCTTGTCCTGGTTGAGTTGGACCTTGGGGAAGCGTTCGCTGAACGCATTGAAGAAGCGCCAATAGGTGGTCGCCTCCTTGCCATCGAGCAGGCCGGCTTCAGCCAGCCAGAACACCCCGGTGGCTTCGCCGCACAACACCGCACCGCGTGCGTGCTGATCGCGCAGCCAGGGCAACACCTGCGGGTAGCGTGTGCACAAGGCGTCGAAGTCATCCCAGAAGGCTGGCAGCACGATGATGTCGGCGTCTTCCAGGCCGCCGTCCACCGGCATGATCACATCACTGAAGCTGCGCACCGATTGACCGTCGGGGCTGACCAGGCGCGTTTCAAACGCGGGGGTCAGGCCCAGGCCTTGCTGTTTGCCGTAACGCAGGCTGGCGAGATGGAAGAAATCCTTGGCTTGCATGAGGGTTGAAGCGAATACCCGATCAATGGCCAAAATGCTGACGCGCCGCAACGGCGTGGAGATTTGGTTAGACATAATTTCATTTATTCTTATAGGGGAAAGTGGTCACCAGACGGCTGGATCGTCTTATTTTTTGTCGCATGTGTCCAGTGTCCCGTGCTGCCTTCGCGGCATAGTCTCTGTGGGCTCGTCTTTGTCCGACAATCCACGCAGGTGACCCATGATTCCCAGAACCTTGTTCAGCCCGGAACACGAACTCTTCCGCGAGAGCGTGCGCACCTTCCTCGAAAAGGACGCTGCGCCGTTCCATGGGCAATGGGAGAAGCAGGGCTACATCGACCGCAGTTTGTGGAGCAAGGCGGGGGAGGCGGGCATGCTGTGTTCGCACTTGCCGGAGGAATATGGCGGGCTGGGCGCGGACTTCCTGTACAGCGCGGTGGTGATCGAAGAGATCAGCCGGCTGGGCCTGACCGGCATCGGTTTTTCCCTGCACTCGGACATTGTTGCACCGTACATCCTGCATTACGGCAGTGAGTCGCTGAAGCACAAATACCTGCCCAAATTGATCTCCGGCGAGATGGTCACGGCCATTGCCATGACCGAGCCGGGGGCCGGTTCCGACCTGCAAGGCGTCAAGACCACTGCTGTGCTGGATGGCGATGAGTACGTGATCAACGGCTCCAAGACGTTCATCACCAATGGCTACCTGGCTGAGTTGGTGATCGTGGTCGCCAAGACCGATCCCAAGGCGGGCGCCAAGGGCACCAGCCTGTTCCTGGTGGAAGCCGACACGCCAGGCTTCGACAAGGGTAAGCGCCTGGAGAAGGTGGGCATGAAGGCCCAGGACACCTCGGAGCTGTTCTTCCAGGATGTGCGGGTGCCCAAGGAAAACCTGCTGGGCCAGGCGGGCATGGGCTTCGCGTACTTGATGCAGGAGTTGCCCCAGGAGCGCCTGACCGTGGCGATTGGCGCGTTGTCGTCAGCCGAGGCGGCGTTGCAATGGACCCTGGAATACACCCGCGAGCGCAAGGCGTTTGGCAAGGCGATCGCGGACTTTCAGAACACGCGCTTCAAGCTGGCGGAGATGGCCACCGAGATTCAGATCGGCCGAGTATTCGTCGACAGGTGCATGGCGTTGCACCTGGAGGGCAAGCTGGATGTGCCCACGGCGGCGATGGCCAAGTACTGGGCCACCGACCTGCAATGCAAGGTGCTCGATGAGTGCGTGCAACTGCACGGCGGCTACGGCTTTATGTGGGAGTACCCGATTGCCCGGGCGTGGGCGGATGCACGGGTGCAGCGCATTTATGCGGGGACCAATGAGATCATGAAGGAGATCATTGCGCGGGCGCTTTGAGCTTGTGGGGCTTTTAAGGGCGCCATCGCAGGCAAGCCAGCTCCCACATTTTGGCGCGTGAACACCGTGAGATGTGGGAGCTGGCTTGCCTGCGATAGCGATCTAACGGTCAATCAAGGTGCTGGGTTTGGGTGATCCTTCTGAATCGCTTCAATCCCTTCCAATACCTCTTTCGACAGTTTCAGGTCAGCACTGGCAATGTTGCTGTCCAGCTGCTCCAGGCTGGTGGCGCCAATGATATTGCTGGTCACGAATGGCTGCTGGGTCACGAACGCCAGCGCCATCTGCGCCGGGTCCAGGCCGTGTTCGCGTGCCAGTGCCACATACCGGCTGCACGCCGCCTCCGACTGCGGGTTGAAGTAGCGGCTGAAGCGGCTGTATTCCGTCAGGCGTGCCTTTGCCGGGCGCGCGCCGTTTTCGTACTTGCCGCTGAGCATGCCGAACGCCAGTGGCGAGTAGGCCAGCAAGCCGCATTGTTCGCGAATCGCGACTTCCGCCAGGCCCACTTCAAAGCTGCGGTTGAGCAGGTTGTAGGGGTTCTGGATCGACACCGCACGGGTCCAGCCACGGGCTTCGGCCAGGGCCAGGAATTTCATGGTGCCCCACGGGGTCTCGTTGGACAGGCCGATGTGGCGGATCTTGCCCGCCTTCACTTGCTCGTCCAGCGCCTCGAGGGTTTCTTCCAGCGGGGTGAGGTCGTCTTCGTCCTTGTGCTTGTAGCTCAGTTGGCCGAAGAAGTTGGTGCTGCGTTCTGGCCAATGCAGCTGGTAGAGATCGATCCAGTCGGTTTGCAGGCGCTTGAGGCTGGCATCCAGTGCGTCGACGATGTGCTTGCGGTTATGGCGCAGGTGGCCATCGCGGATGTAGTCGATGGTGTTGCCGGGGCCGGCGATCTTGCTGGCGAGGATCCAGTCGGCGCGGTCGCCACGGCTTTTGAAGTAATTACCGATGTAGCGCTCGGTCGTGGCGTAGGTGTCGGCCTTGGGCGGCACCGGGTACATTTCGGCTGTGTCGAGGAAGTTGATCCCCGCGGCCTTGGCCCGCTCGATCTGTGCGAAGGCCTCTGCCTCGCTGTTCTGCTCGCCCCACGTCATGGTGCCGAGGGCTATCGCGCTCACGTTCAGATCCGTACGGCCCAGCTGTCGATAATCCATCGGGTGCTCCTTCAGGGAAAACAATCATAAAAGCAGGTTGAATTTTTTTTCGCAATCTGCATAATTGCCCACCTCTTTCTGCAGTGGAAGTGATGCGCCGCCTGCCGAAGAATCTTGCCGTTGAACGGACGCGCCGACCCGAGCCCCCGATAGCGTCTGTATCCGGCTGCCTTTGACTTGTCAAAGTACGCACTATTCAGTAAGATCCGCCGTCTAATTTACAGGGCGGCCCCTGAGGCTATTAAAGAATGACAACTTTTACTGCAAAACCGGAAACAGTTCAGCGCGACTGGTTTGTCGTCGACGCCGCTGGTCAGACCCTGGGTCGTCTGGCCACTGAAGTCGCCAGCCGTCTGCGTGGCAAGCACAAGCCTGAGTACACCCCTCACGTTGACACTGGTGACTACATCGTGATCATCAACGCTGAGCAGGTTCGTGTAACCGGCAACAAAGCAAGCGACAAAATGTACTACCGTCACTCCGGTTTCCCAGGCGGTATCAAGTCTTCCAACTTCGAAGGCCTGATTGCCAAGAAGCCTGAAGCCCCGATCGAAATCGCGGTCAAAGGCATGCTGCCTAAGGGCCCACTGGGTCGCGATATGTTTCGCAAGCTGAAAGTCTATGCGGGCGCTGTACACCCTCATGCTGCTCAGCAGCCCCAAGAACTGAAGTTTTAACGGAATAGTTCATTATGTCGGCGACTCAAAATTACGGCACTGGCCGTCGCAAAACCGCAACCGCACGCGTTTTCCTGCGTCCGGGCACTGGTAACATCTCGATCAACAACCGCTCCCTGGACAACTTCTTCGGCCGCGAAACTGCCCGCATGGTAGTTCGTCAGCCGCTGGAACTGACCGAGACCGTTGAAAAGTTCGACATCTACGTCACCGTTATCGGTGGCGGTGTAAGTGGTCAAGCTGGCGCAATCCGCCACGGTATCACTCGCGCTCTGATGCAGTACGACGAAACCCTGCGTGGCGCTCTGCGCAAAGCTGGCTTCGTAACTCGCGATGCCCGTGAAGTTGAACGTAAGAAAGTCGGTCTGCGTAAAGCGCGTAAGCGTCCGCAGTACTCGAAGCGTTAATTCGCTTTACGTTCCACAAAAACGCCCAGCCTCCTCACGGAGCTGGGCGTTTTTTATTGCCTGCAATTTATGCAGAAAAATCGCCGTGACAACTTGCCACATCCGTAGACCCCCTATACTACAAGGCCTGGAGGCTGAGCCCAGGGCAATTCCCTTGTCATACGTGGGGCTTTTCATTACCATTCGGCAAAATTTTTATAAGTAAAGATTCAACACTTAGTAGACGCCTGATTTAACAGGCCAAAAAGCTGATGGGAGAGGACTGAATGAGCAATGACGGCGTGAATGCAGGCCGGCGTCGCTTCTTGGTAGCAGCCACATCCGTGGTGGGTGCTGCAGGAGCGGTGGGGGCTGCGGTCCCGTTCGTGGGGTCATGGTTTCCCAGTGCCAAGGCGAAAGCCGCAGGTGCACCGGTGAAGGTGAATATCAGCAAGATCGAGCCAGGACAGCAGATGATTGCTGAGTGGCGCGGCCAGCCGGTCTTCATTGTTCGTCGTACCGAGGAAATCCTGGGGAATCTGAAAAAGATCGAAGGCCAGTTGTCTGACCCAAAATCCGAGAATTCCGACCAACCCGCCTACGCCAAGAACGAAGTGCGTTCGATCAAGCCAGAGATCCTGCTGCTGGTCGGTCTCTGTACCCACCTGGGTTGCTCGCCTACCTTCCGCCCGGAAGTGGCCCCAGTCGACCTGGGCAAGGATTGGGTTGGCGGTTACTTCTGCCCCTGCCACGGCTCCCACTACGACCTTGCTGGCCGTGTCTACAAGTCCCAGCCCGCGCCACTGAACCTGCCTGTGCCTCCGCATACCTACGAAACTGACGACCTCATTGTCATTGGCCTCGATAAGGAGAACGCGTGATGAGCAAGTTCATGGATTGGGTGGATGCGCGCTTCCCCGCCACTAAAATGTGGGAAGACCATCTCAGCAAATATTACGCGCCAAAAAACTTCAACTTCTTCTACTTCTTCGGCTCCCTGGCATTGCTGGTGCTGGTCAACCAGATTGTCACTGGCGTCTGGCTGACGATGAGCTACACCCCGTCGGCGGAAGAGGCATTTGCCTCCGTCGAGTACATCATGCGTGACGTCGAGTACGGCTCGATCCTGCGCCTGCTGCACTCTACCGGCGCGTCGGCGTTCTTCATCGTCGTCTACCTGCACATGTTCCGCGGCCTGCTCTACGGCTCGTACCAGAAGCCCCGCGAGTTGGTGTGGGTGTTCGGCATGCTGATCTACCTGGCGCTGATGGCCGAAGCCTTCATGGGGTACCTGCTGCCGTGGGGCCAGATGTCGTACTGGGGCGCCCAGGTGATCATCTCGTTGTTCGGTGCGATCCCGGTGATCGGCAACGACCTGACCCAGTGGATCCGTGGTGACTACCTGATCTCGGGCATCACCCTGAACCGCTTCTTCGCCCTGCACGTGGTGGCCTTGCCGATCGTGATCCTGGGCCTGGTGGTATTGCACATCCTGGCGCTGCACGAAGTGGGTTCCAACAACCCGGATGGCGTGGACATCAAGAAGCACAAGGACGAAAACGGCATCCCGCTGGACGGCATTCCGTTCCACCCTTACTACACCGTGAAAGACATTGTCGGCGTGGTGGTGTTCCTGTTCGTGTTCTGCTCGATCGTGTTCTTTTTCCCGGAGATGGGCGGGTATTTCCTGGAGAAGCCTAACTTCGAACAGGCCAACGCGTTCAAGACACCTGAGCACATTGCCCCGGTCTGGTACTTCACGCCGTTCTACGCGATCTTGCGGGCGATCCCCGACAAGCTCATGGGCGTAATCGCCATGGGCGCGGCCATCGCGGTGCTGTTCGTGTTGCCTTGGCTCGACCGCAGTCCGGTCAAGTCCATGCGCTACAAGGGCTGGCTGAGCAAGATCTGGCTGTGGGTGTTCTGCATTGCGTTCGTGATCCTGGGTGTACTGGGCGTACTGGCGCCGACCCCTGAGCGTACGTTGCTGTCGCAGGTCTGCACCTTCCTGTACTTCGCCTACTTCATTCTGATGCCGTTCTACACCCGGCTCGAGAAGACCAAACCGGTTCCGGAAAGGGTGACTGGCTGATGAAAAAGTTATTCGTTGCATTGATGCTTGCGGCCCTGCCGCTACTGTCCTTCGCTGCCGAGCACGGCGGCCCGGAACTGGAAAAAGTCGATATCGACGTGTCTGACAAGGCAGCCATGCAAGACGGCGCACGTACGTTCGCCAACTACTGCATGGGGTGCCACAGCGCCAAGTTCCAGCGTTACGAACGGGTGGCCGATGACCTCGGTATCCCGCATGAAATGATGCTGGAGAAGCTGGTGTTCACCGGTGCCAAGATCGGCGACCACATGACCATCGGCATGAAGCCCGCCGACGCCAAGACCTGGTTCGGCGCAGCACCGCCTGACCTGACCCTGGTGGCACGTGTACGCGGCACCGACTGGCTCTACGGCTACCTGAAATCCTTCTACGAAGACCCGGCGCGCCCTTATGGCGTGAACAACCGTGTATTCCCGAATGTCGGCATGCCTAACGTTCTGGTCGGCCTGCAAGGCAAGCAAGTGGTAGGATGCAAGCAGATTCAGGTCGTTGAAGACGGCAAGAAGCAATACGATCCGTTGACTGGCACGCCTTTGACTCATGAAGCGTGCGATCAACTGAAGATAGAAACCCCAGGTTCGTTGACAGACGAGCAGTTCGACGAGAAGGTCAAGAACCTCGTGACTTTCCTGGCCTACTCGGCCAATCCGGTCAAACTGCAGCATCAGCGCATCGGTACGTATGTGTTGCTGTACCTGGCCTTCTTCTTCGTATTCGCCTATCTGCTCAAACGCGAATACTGGAAGGATGTGCATTGATCCAACCGTAAGCAATTGCTGTTAATCTTGCGCGCCCAGCGGCATCTCTGAATACGTAGCGGTCTGGTTGTACCAGGCGTTACAGAGATGCTCTCTGGGCGCGCTCGTTTTTGAGCTTTCGATAATTTCAACAAGCGAGGAGGACCGCCATGGGCGTGACCAACCGGTTGGCCTGTTACTCCGACCCCGCCGACCACTATTCCCACCGAGTACGTATCGTGCTCGCAGAGAAGGGTGTCAGCGCCGAGATCATCAGTGTGGAAGCAGGTCGTCATCCACCCAAACTGATCGAAGTGAACCCCTACGGCAGCTTGCCCACCCTGGTCGATCGTGACCTGGCGTTGTGGGAGTCGACCGTCGTGATGGAATACCTGGATGAGCGTTACCCACATCCACCCTTGCTGCCGGTGTACCCGGTGGCGCGTGCCAATAGCCGCCTGCTGATCCATCGGATCCAGCGTGACTGGTGCGGGCTGGTGGATGTGATTCTGGATACCCGCAGTAAAGAGGCGGCACGTGTACAGGCGCGTAAGGAATTGCGCGAGAGCCTGACCGGCGTTTCGCCGCTGTTCGCCGATAAACCTTTTTTCCTCAGTGAGGAACAAAGTTTGGTCGATTGCTGCCTATTACCGATACTCTGGCGTTTGCCGATTCTCGGTATTGAACTGCCGCGGCCTGCCAAGCCGCTGCTTGATTATATGGAGCGCCAGTTTGCGCGTGAGGCTTTCCAGGCGAGTCTGTCTGGTGTCGAACGCGATATGCGCTAAGGCTTAAGGAGCCGCTGATGAACTCCAGTCGACCCTACTTGGTCCGCGCGCTCTATGAGTGGATTGTGGACAACGATTGCACCCCGCACATGCTGGTCAATTCCGAATTTGCTGCGGTTCAGGTGCCGCAGGGTTTTGCCAGTGACGGGCAGATTGTGCTGAACGTATCACCCAGTGCTGTGCGCCACCTGCACATGGACAATGAAGCGGTTAGCTTCGAAGGGCGTTTCGGCGGTGTGCCGCATACGCTGTACGTGCCGATTGGCGCCATCCTTGGCATTTATGCCCGGGAGAACGGCCAAGGCATGGTGTTTGATCTGGAGTCGCCTTTCGAGGATGACGAATCGATTGAAACCGAAGAGGGCGATGATCTGCCGCCACCGGATTCCGAGCCACCGCGCCCCAGTGGCCGGCCGAGCCTGAAAGTCGTGAAATAACGAGCTGTCCCCTTGGGGTGGCTGGAAAAATGCCTCGACCTGTGTCGGGGCATTTTTTTGCGCGCAGGATAAGGATGAAAGTCGCGCCCAGACGGTGATCGTACAACCACCATGGGCTATGATGCGTGCTCAAGCTCACCGAGAAAGATGATTCATCATGGAAAACGCCAACACCGCCCCTCGTCTTCCCCGCAAGCGCCGCAGCCTTGCCCAGGAATTGGTCACGGTGTTGTCCGAGCAGATCCGCGACGGCCAGCTCAAGCGGGGCGACAAGCTGCCCACCGAGTCAGCGATCATGGACGCCCATGGGGTCAGCCGCACCGTGGTGCGTGAAGCCATCTCACGCTTGCAGGCGGCGGGTCAGGTCGAGACCCGTCATGGTATCGGCACTTTTGTGCTGGATACGCCAAGCCCGAGCGGTTTCCGTATCGACCCGGCCACCGTGGTGACCCTGCGTGATGTGCTGGCGATTCTGGAGTTGCGGATCAGCCTGGAAGTGGAATCCGCAGGTCTGGCCGCCTTGCGCCGCAGCGACGAGCAACTGGCCGCCATGCGTGCGGCGCTCGATGCCCTGAATGAAAGCGCGGCTCACGCCGGTGACGCAGTGGCCTCCGACTTTGCATTCCACCTGGAAATTGCCCTGTCCACCGGTAACCGCTACTTCACCGACATCATGACCCACCTGGGCACCAGCATCATTCCACGCACCCGCCTGAATTCGGCGCGCCTGGCCCATGATGACCAGCAGCACTACATGGGGCGCTTGAGTCGTGAGCATGAAGAAATCTATGAAGCGATTGCCCGCCAGGATTCCGATGCGGCGCGGGCGGCGATGCGATTGCACCTGACCAACAGCCGTGAGCGGCTGCGCCATGCCCATGAAGAGGCAGAAGCGCAGCGCGGTTGAAGGCTGCACCGACCCTGTAGGAGCCCGGCTTGCCGGCGATAGCGTCCAAAAGATCGTCATCGCCGGCAAGCCGGGCTCCTACTGCGTCAGTTGGCGGGTTGGTTTGGCTTGTAGTCCTTGAGCAGCAGGTAAGTGCTCCACCCCCACCAATCATTCGTCCAGTACTTGTCGTTCAAGTCATTCACGTCCTTGCGACGCAGCACCTTGTCGCCCTCCATTTTGAACAACGGCGAGAAGTTGTTCGCCGGGTTCTGCGCGGCATTCAAGTCCGGCACATACAGCGGTGCCTTGAAGTTGGCCGGGGAGGGGGGGACACCACTGATGAAGGTGTCGAAAATCTCATCCGCCGAAGCTTGCACAGCGCGTTTGACCTGCACGCGGTTGTCCGCATCGATGGCGTCGAAGTAGCGTTTATCCCCATACGCGTGCCACTGATCGCCCATGGCATTGCGTACTTTGAGTCCGAACTTGCTGTCTTCGTCATGCATGAAGCGACTGATCAGCGAACCCAGTTCACCGGGTGTCACCACCGCTGCGAGTTGTTTGCGTGGGACACGCAAGTGCCCGGCTGAGAACAGGTCGGTCAAAAAGTGATCGGCAAAGCTGTTCATGGCATACGCCAGTTCCAGCGCCTGGTCGGTGCCGGTCTGGTGGGCCACAACGGCTTGTTGCAGCGCCGCCGTGTGGCCTGCCAGGTACGCCGACAGCGCCCATTCCCCGAAGTGATCGGCGTTGTCCGCTGCCAGTTTCAAGTAACGCCCCAGCGGAATCAGCGCCGATACCGCACTGCCGCCGCCGGTGATGCGATTCCATTCTTCCGACAACGTGTCACCCAGCGCGTCGTAGGCTTCGTGAGGTTGCTTGCCATCCTTGATCGCCTGCTTGACCGCATTGATCTCCTTTTGCATCACCGCGAGGATCTTGTGCGCTTCTTCCCGCGAGGCGGGCAGTACCGCCAGGCTGTTGAATGCGGCGGTAAAGCGTTGCAGACGATCGGCAGGGGAGGCGCCGTCGCTGATGGGCTGGCCGGGGATGCCATAGAAGTCGCCGCCCAGGGCGATCACTTGACCATAGGTCAGCGCCAGCCCGTTGGGCAGGTGCAGTTCGACTTGGCGTGCGGGAATGGCCGGTGCGTCTTTGACGAAACGCAACAGCGTGTCGTCGCCTATGGCGGTGTGTTCACCCCCTTCGAAGCGCAGGGTAGGCGGGTTCTTTTCGGGTGCAGCGAGTTCTAGACCTGACATGTTAGCTCCTTGCTATGTCGTAGGAATCTTCCGTAATAACTGTATGTATATACAGTAATGCCGAGCATAGAGGAAAAACTTCCTACGTCAAGAACGCACGTCTAAACACGTCACCCGATGAAGTCTGATGAATTGCAGTTGACGAATCTTTTTATAGTTGTACGATGACGTACGACATCACCAAAACCAACAACAACCTTTCGACAGAAAGTCTTCGCCCAGGGTGTTCGAATAATGAATCCACAAGAACTGAAGTCCATCCTCTCCCACGGTCTGCTGTCTTTCCCGGTGACCGATTTCAACGCCCAGGGTGACTTCCACCAGGCGGGCTATATCAAGCGCCTGGAATGGCTCGCCCCTTACGGCGCCACTGCCTTGTTCGCTGCCGGCGGTACCGGTGAGTTTTTCTCCCTCGCTGCCAGCGAATATTCCCAGGTGGTGAAAACCGCCGTTGATACCTGCGCCACCAGCGTGCCTATCCTGGCCGGTGTAGGCGGTTCGACCCGCCAGGCCATCGAGTACGCCCAGGAAGCCGAGCGCCTCGGTGCCAAAGGCCTGTTGCTGCTGCCGCACTACCTCACCGAAGCCAGCCAGGACGGGGTTGCCGCCCACGTTGAAGCCGTGTGCAAATCGGTCAAGATCGGCGTGGTGGTCTACAACCGTAACGTCTGCCGCCTGACCGCGCCGTTGCTGGAACGCTTGGCCGAGCGTTGCCCGAACTTGATCGGCTACAAGGATGGCCTGGGTGACATCGAGTTGATGGTGTCGATCCGCCGTCGCCTCGGTGATCGTTTCAGCTACCTCGGCGGCCTGCCGACTGCAGAGGTTTACGCCGCTGCCTACAAAGCCCTGGGTGTGCCGGTGTACTCCTCGGCGGTGTTCAACTTCATCCCGAAAACTGCGATGGACTTCTACCACGCCATCGCCAAGGACGATCACGCCACTGTCGCCAAGATCATCGACGACTTCTTCCTGCCGTACCTGGACATCCGTAACCGCAAGGCCGGGTATGCGGTGAGCATCGTCAAGGCCGGTGCAAAAATCGCCGGCTATGACGCAGGCCCGGTGCGTACGCCGCTGACCGACCTGCTGCCAGAAGAATATGAAGCCCTGGCCGCGCTGATCGACAAGCAAGGCGCGCAATAACCCATCTACAAGGCCGCTGAGTAATCAGCGGCCTTTTGCGTCAGGAGAAGATTTGTGTCCCAAGCCCAACGTTTCGATAACTACATCAACGGCCAATGGGTGGCCGGTGCCGACTATTGCGTCAACCTCAACCCGTCGGAGTTGTCCGATGTCATTGGTGAATACGCCAAGGCTGATGTTGCCCAAGTCAACGCTGCCATCGACGCTGCCCGCGCCGCATTCCCGGCCTGGTCCACTTCCGGCATCCAGGCGCGACATGATTCCCTGGATAAAGTCGGCAGCGAAATCCTCGCACGCCGCGAAGAACTCGGCACCCTGCTGGCCCGTGAAGAGGGCAAGACCCTGCCCGAAGCCATCGGCGAAGTGACCCGTGCCGGTAACATCTTCAAGTTTTTCGCCGGTGAATGCCTGCGCCTGTCCGGCGACTACGTACCGTCGGTGCGTCCGGGCGTCAACGTTGAAGTCACCCGCGAAGCCCTGGGTTTGGTCGGCCTGATTACGCCGTGGAACTTCCCGATCGCCATCCCCGCCTGGAAGATCGCCCCGGCCCTGGCCTACGGTAACTGCGTGGTGATCAAGCCTGCCGAGTTGGTGCCGGGCTGCGCCTGGGCCCTGGCCGAAATCATTTCCCGCGCCGGTTTCCCTGCCGGTGTGTTCAACCTGGTGATGGGCAGCGGTCGCGTCGTGGGTGATGTGCTGGTCAACAGCCCGAAGGTCGATGGCATCAGCTTTACCGGTTCCGTCGGTGTTGGGCGCCAGATTGCAGTCAGCTGCGTGTCGCGCCAGGCCAAGGTGCAGTTGGAAATGGGCGGCAAGAACCCGCAGATCATCCTCGACGACGCCGACCTCAAGCAGGCCGTCGAGCTGTCGGTGCAGAGCGCGTTCTACTCCACCGGCCAGCGTTGCACGGCCTCCAGCCGCTTGATCGTCACCGCCGGTATCCACGACCAGTTCGTCGCGGCCATGGCTGAGCGCATGAAGTCGATCAAGGTCGGCCACGCCCTCAAGAGCGGCACCGACATCGGCCCGGTGGTTTCCCAGGCCCAGTTGGACCAGGACCTCAAGTACATCGACATCGGCCAGAGCGAAGGTGCGCGGCTGGTGAGCGGTGGTGGCCTGGTGACCTGTGACACCGAAGGCTATTACCTGGCACCGACGTTGTTTGCCGACAGCGAAGCCGCCATGCGTATCAGCCGTGAAGAGATCTTCGGCCCTGTGGCCAACGTGGTGCGCGTGGCGGACTACGAAGCAGCGCTGGCGATGGCCAATGACACCGAGTTCGGGTTGTCGGCGGGCATTGCCACCACGTCGCTCAAGTACGCCAACCACTTCAAGCGCCATTCCCAGGCCGGGATGGTGATGGTCAACCTGCCGACTGCCGGCGTGGACTATCACGTTCCGTTTGGTGGCCGTAAGGGCTCGTCCTATGGTTCGCGTGAGCAAGGTCGCTATGCGCAAGAGTTCTACACCGTGGTGAAGACCAGCTACATCGGTTCGTAATACGCGACACCCGTGGCGCCCGCTTTGTGTGGGAGCTGGCTTGCCTGCGATAGCATCCACCGGTGTGTGCCTGACACACCGAGGTGCCTGAATCGCGAGCAAGCCCGGCTTCCGCATGAAAGCGGTCCCCACCGACAAATAGACCATTACCCGCAAAAAAAATAATTAGTGGGAGTACTTCTACATGCAAGCGACCAAGCCGACCCACGTCCGCTATTTGATCCTGCTCATGCTGTTCCTGGTGACCACGATCAACTACGCCGACCGGGCCACCATCGCTATCGCAGGCTCCAGCCTGCAAAAAGACCTCGGCATCGACGCGGTCACCCTCGGTTACATCTTCTCTGCATTCGGTTGGGCCTACGTGGCCGGGCAAATCCCCGGCGGCTGGCTGCTGGACCGGTTCGGTTCGAAAAAAGTCTATGCCCTGAGCATCTTCACCTGGTCACTGTTCACTGTGCTGCAAGGCTATGTCGGTGAGTTTGGTGTCTCCACCGCCGTGGTTGCGCTGTTCATGCTGCGCTTCATGGTGGGCCTGGCCGAAGCGCCGTCCTTTCCCGGCAACGCTCGAATTGTCGCCGCCTGGTTCCCGACCGCTGAACGCGGTACGGCATCGGCGATCTTCAACTCGGCGCAATACTTCGCCACCGTGCTGTTTGCGCCACTGATGGGCTGGATCGTCTACAGCTTTGGCTGGCAGCACGTGTTTATCGTGATGGGCGTGATCGGCATCGTGTTCTCGCTGATCTGGCTGAAAGTGATCCACAGCCCGCGTCAGCACCCGATGATCAACGAAGCTGAGTTCAACCACATCGCCGCCAATGGGGCGATGGTCGACATGGACCAGGACAAAGGCAAGGGCAAGAAAACCGATGGGCCGAAGTGGGATTACATCCGCCAGTTGCTGACCAACCGCATGATGCTTGGCGTGTACCTGGGCCAGTACTGCATCAATGGCATCACCTACTTCTTCCTCACCTGGTTCCCGGTGTACCTGGTGCAGGACCGTGGCATGACCATCCTCAAGGCCGGTTTTATTGCCTCGTTGCCGGCGATCTGCGGGTTTATTGGTGGCGTTCTTGGCGGGGTGATTTCCGATTACCTGCTGCGCAAGGGCCACTCCCTGACCTTCGCCCGCAAGGCACCGATCATCGGTGGTCTGTTGATCTCCAGCAGCATCGTGGCCTGCAACTATGTGGATATCGAATGGATGGTGGTGGGTTTCATGGCCCTGGCCTTCTTCGGTAAGGGCGTTGGCGCACTGGGTTGGGCGGTGGTGTCCGACACCTCGCCGAAACAAATCGCCGGCCTAAGTGGCGGCTTGTTCAACACCTTCGGTAACCTCGCGTCGATTACCACGCCGATTGTCATCGGCTACATCATCAGCACCACCGGTTCGTTCAAATGGGCCCTGGTGTTCGTGGGCGCCAATGCCCTGGTGGCGGTGTTCAGCTACCTGGTCATCGTTGGCCCGATCAAACGTGTAGTACTCAAAGAGCCGCCTACCAAGGGGCCTGAGTTGACCAACCTAACCGAAGCGCATTCCTGAGGGGCCGTGTGATGCAGTTGATTGAACATGCCGACTCGCCGCGCTCGATTCGCTTGCACGAGCGCGACAACGTGGTGATCGTGGTCAATGACCAGGGCGTACCGGCCGGGACCGAGTTCCCGGACGGCCTGGTGACCGTGGATTTCATCCCCCAGAGCCACAAGGTGACCCTGGAAGATATCCCCGAAGGCGGTCAGATTATTCGCTACGGCCAGACCATTGGTTACGCCCTGGCGCCGATTCCGCGCGGCAGTTGGGTGCAGGAAGATCAACTGCGCATGCCGACCGCGCCACCACTGGACAGCTTGCCACTGTCCACCGAGGTGCCTGAAACCCAGGCACCGCTGGAGGGCTTTACCTTCGAGGGTTACCGCAACGCCGACGGCACCGTGGGCACGCGCAATATCCTCGGTATCACCACCACGGTGCAGTGCGTCACGGGCGTGCTGGACCATGCGGTCAAGCGCATCAAGGACGAATTGTTGCCCAAGTACCCGCACGTCGATGACGTGGTGGCGCTGACCCACAGCTACGGCTGTGGCGTGGCAATCACTGCGACCGATGCCTACATCCCGATCCGCACCGTGCGCAACCTGGCGCGCAACCCGAACCTGGGGGGCGAGGCCCTGGTGATCAGCCTGGGCTGCGAGAAATTGCAGGCCGGGCAGGTGATGCACGACAACGACAGCTCGGTCGACCTGAGCGAGCCGTGGCTGTATCGGCTGCAGGACTCCAGCCACGGCTTTACCGAGATGATCGAGCAGATCATGGAGCTGGCCGAGACGCGCCTGAAGAAGCTCGACCAGCGCCGCCGCGAAACGGTGCCGGCGTCCGAGCTGATCCTGGGCATGCAGTGCGGCGGCAGTGATGCGTTCTCCGGCATCACCGCCAACCCGGCGCTGGGCTATGCCTCGGATCTGTTGCTGCGGGCTGGGGCGACGGTGATGTTTTCCGAAGTGACCGAGGTTCGCGATGCGATCTACCTGCTGACCTCTCGCGCTGAAAGCGAAGCCGTTGCCCAGGAACTGGTCCGGGAAATGGATTGGTACGATCGCTACCTGGCCAAGGGCGAGGCGGACCGCAGCGCCAACACCACGCCGGGAAACAAGAAGGGCGGCTTGTCGAACATTGTCGAGAAGTCCTTGGGCTCTATCGTCAAATCCGGCAGCAGCGCGATCAATGGCGTGCTGGGCCCGGGTGAGCGCTTCAAGAGTAAGGGCCTGATCTTTTGCGCAACCCCGGCCAGTGACTTTGTGTGCGGCACCTTGCAGCTGGCTGCAGGGATGAACCTGCATGTGTTCACCACCGGACGCGGCACACCTTACGGGCTGGCGATGGCGCCAGTGGTGAAGGTGTCGACGCGTACGGAGCTGGCGCAGCGTTGGCCAGACCTGATCGATATCGACGCCGGGCGCATTGCCACCGGGCGCGCGACCATCGAGGAGCTGGGTTGGGAGCTGTTTCACTTCTACCTGGATGTGGCCAGCGGCAAGAAGCAGACGTGGGCGGAGCACCACAAGCTGCACAACGACATCACCTTGTTCAACCCGGCGCCCATTACCTGAGCCCGCCACGGACCTTGTGGGAGCTGGCTTGCCTGCGATGGCGGGGTGTCAGATACGAGCGTATCGACCGGTACACCGCCATCGCAGGCAAGCCGGCTCCCACATATGATCAGCGTTGCCCGGACGAAGCGGCCTACATTGGCTTATCATTGGCCACCTAACGACGCTCACCAAGGTTCTACCCGGCATGCTGGCAATTTTCCTCACCACCCTGACCATCACCGCGCCGGTGTTTGCCATGCTGTTCCTGGGTGTGCTGCTCAAACGCATCAACTGGATCAACGACAACTTTATCCATACAGCCTCGTCCCTGGTGTTCAACGTCACCATGCCGGCGTTGCTGTTTCTCGGCATCCTGCATGCTGACCTGCACTCGGCGCTCAAGCCAGGTTTGCTGATCTACTTTGCCGTCGCCACATTGGTCAGCTTCGCGCTGGCCTGGGGCTGGGCGATCTTTCGTTGCCCGCGTGAAGACCGGGGCATCTATACCCAGGGTGCGTTCCGTGGCAATAACGGCGTGATCGGCCTGGCGCTGGCCGCGAGCATGTACGGCGACTACGGGATTTCCCTCGGCGCGATCCTCGCGGCGCTGGTGATCCTGTTCTACAACACCCTATCGACCATCGTGCTGGCGGTGTACAGCCCGGTGATCAAGTCCGACCCGTGGAGCATCTGCAAGAGCGTGGTGGCCAACCCGCTGATCATCAGTGTGTTTGCGGCCACGCCGTTCGCGGTGTTCCAGATTGGCTTGCCGGGTTGGCTGGAATCTTCGGGCCAGTACCTGGCGGACATGACCTTGCCGCTGGCGCTGATCTGCATCGGTGGCACCCTGTCGCTGGCAGCGTTGCGCAAAAGTGGCAGCATGGCCCTGAGCGCCAGCCTGGTGAAGATGATCGGCCTGCCGCTGGTGGCGACGCTGGGCGCGTGGTTGCTGGGGTTCCGGGGGCCGGAGCTGGGGATTCTGTTCTTGTACTTCGGTGCACCGACTGCGGCGGCCAGCTTTGTCATGGCCAGGGCGGCCGAGGGTAATCATGAGCTGGCGGCGGCCATTATCGTGATCACCACCTTGATGGCGGCGGTGACCACGAATATCGGGATCTTTGTGTTGCAGGCGGGTGGTTGGATCTGAGTGTTGTGGTGTCTGTGAGGACCGATCGCCGGTAAGCCGGCTCCTACGGTGCCTCGTAGGTATCGATCACTTCCTGCGCCGCCCGAAACGCATCAATCGCCGCCGGCACACCGGCATACACCGCGCAATGCAGCAACGCTTCACGAATCTCTTCCACCGTACACCCATTGTTCAGTGCGCCCCGCACATGGCCCTTGAGTTCCTGCGGGCACTTGAGCGCGGTGAGCGCGGCAAGGGTGATCAGGCTGCGAGTCTTCAGTGGCAGGCCTTCACGGTTCCACACGCTGCCCCAGGCATGTTCGTTGACGAAGTCCTGCAGCGGCTGGGAAAACTCGGTGGCATTGCCCAGGGCGCGGTCGACGAATGCATCGCCCATGACCTGGCGACGCATTTCAACCCCGGGCTTCTTCTGATCGGTCATTGCGATTCCCTCTTGTGTTGGCGGCGCCAGGCTCGCAGCGTGCTGAACAACAGAAAAGCCACCAGCACTGGCAGGACGTAATACAGCATCAGTTGTTCAAGCTTGTTGGCCAGTGGCATGCCGGTGGTAAATGCCATCACATGCAGCCCGTACGCCAGGTACAGGCCCAGCAGCCCCAGGCCTTCGGCGCGGGTCACGCGGTAGCCGGTGTAGAACACCGGCAGGCACAGCACCACCACGCCGAGCATCACCGGCAGATCGAAATCCAGGGCATTGGGCGACACTGACAGCGGCGAAGGGGCGAGCAGGGCAGTCAGCCCCAATACGCCAAGCAGGTTGAACAGGTTGCTGCCGATCACGTTGCCCACGGCAATTTCACGTTCGCCGCGCAGGGCGGCAATCAGGGACGTCGCCAGGCACGGCAGCGAGGTGCCGACGCCGATCAAGGTCAGGCCGATTACGCGTTCCGACAGGCCCAGGTCGCCTGCCACATCCACCGCCGCGCCCAGCAGCAAATGCCCGGCCAGCACCAGGATCAAAAAACCGCCGAGCATCAACAGCACGCTGCTCAGCCACGGCGCGCGGGCCACGGTGTCCAGGGTGCGAGGGCGGCGCGAGTGGCGCGTCTGGTAATGCAAGACACCGAGGTACGCGACCAAGGCAACCAGCAGCAACAGGCCATCGACCGGCGTAAGTTCTTCGTTGGCGGCGAGGGTGAACACCAGCAGCCCGGCCAGGATCATCACCGGGATATCCAGGCGCACCAGTTGGCGTGAGACCCGCAGCGGGATAATCAACGCCGACAGGCCCAGGGTCACCAGGATGTTGAAGATGCTACTGCCGATCACGCTGCCCACCGCGATATCGGTATTGCCGGCCAGGGTGGCCTGCAGGCTGACGGTCATCTGCGGAGCACTGCTGCCAAAGGCGACGATCGTCAGGCCGATGATCAGCGGCCGCACCTTAAGGCTTGCGGCCAGGCGCACGGCGGCGCGCACCAGGATTTCGGCGCCGATGATCAGCAGCACCAGGCCGCTGACCAATTCCAGCAGGCTCCAGGGCGAGAGGGCGGTTAATCCGAAAATGGCCAGGGCTCCGTCTTTAGTTGCTCAGCGCTTGTACGCGCACACGCGCCGTACCGCTGCCGATCATACCCAGTTGCTCGGCGGCCTTGCGTGAAAGGTCGATCAAGCGCCCACGGGTATGCGGGCCGCGATCATTGATGCGGACAACCACGGATTTGTCGTTGTCGAGATTGGTGACCTTGACCTGGGTACCAAACGGCAGTTGCCGGTGGGCGGCGGTCAGGGCGTTCTGGTTGAAGGGTTCACCGCTGGCAGTCTTGTTGCCATGGTGCTTGGCGCCGTAATAGGAGGCGGTGCCGGTTTCGTCGTAGCCGTTGGGGTTGATGATGCCGCTGGCGCAACCGGCCAGTAGGGAGAACAGGGCCAGCAGGCCGAGTAGACGCTTCATGCAAGGAGTCCCATTACAAATGTTGGAGTTGGCTCGTGTGGGAGCTGGCTTGCCTGCGATGGCTTCACCTCGGTGTCACTGATGCACCGAGGCGCCTGCATCGCGGGCAAGCCCGGCTCCCACAGAAGCCGGGTCCTGCACGTGTCAGCCTTCGAGCTTGCTTTTCAGCAATTCGTTCACCTGTTGCGGGTTGGCCTTGCCTTTGGAGGCTTTCATCGCCTGGCCCACGAAGAAGCCGAACATCTTGCCGCGCTTGGCTTCGTCGGCCGCGCGGTATTGCTCGACCTGCTCGGCGTTGGCCGCGAGCATTTCATCCAGCACGGCCGAGATCGCGCCGCTGTCGGTGACTTGCTTGAGGCCGCGCTTGTCGATGATCTCATCGGCACAGCCTTCACCGCTGGCCATCGCTTCAAACACCGTCTTGGCGATTTTGCCGGAGATGGTGTTGTCCTTGATGCGCAGCAGCATGCCGCCCAGTTGCTCGGCGGTGACCGGGGCTTCGTCGATCTCCAGGCCTTGTTTGTTCAACAGGCTACCCAGCTCAACCATGACCCAGTTGGCCGCCAGTTTGGCGTCGCCGGCAATGCTCACGACTTTTTCAAAGTAGTTGGCTTGCTCACGGCTGGAGGCCAGCACGCTGGCATCGTAGACCGACAGGCCGAACTGCGCCTGGAAGCGCTCGCGTTTCTGCTGCGGCAGCTCCGGCAGGGTAGCGCGGATGTCATTGAGGAATGAGTCCTCAAGCACCACCGGCAACAGGTCCGGGTCGGGGAAGTAACGGTAGTCGTTGGCTTCCTCTTTGCTGCGCATGGCGCGGGTTTCGTCTTTGTTCGGATCGTACAGGCGGGTCTGCTGGATGACCTTGCCGCCGTCTTCGATCAGCTCGATCTGGCGACGCACTTCGCTGTTGATCGCCTTTTCGATGAAGCGGAACGAGTTGACGTTCTTGATCTCGCAGCGGGTGCCGAACTCGACCTGGCCCTTGGGACGGATCGACACGTTGCAGTCGCAACGCAGCGAACCTTCGGCCATGTTGCCGTCGCAGATGCCCAGGTAGCGCACCAGTGCGTGGATGGTCTTGACGTAGGCCACGGCTTCCTTGGCGCTGCGCATATCCGGCTCGGAAACGATTTCCAGCAGCGGCGTGCCCGCACGGTTCAGGTCGATACCGGTCGCGCCCGGGAATTCTTCATGCAGGCTCTTGCCGGCATCTTCTTCCAGGTGGGCGCGGGTCACACCGACGCGCTTGATGGTGCCGTCTTCCAGGGGGATGTCCAGGTGGCCCTTGCCGACGATCGGCAGTTCCATCTGGCTGATCTGGTAGCCCTTTGGCAGGTCCGGGTAGAAGTAGTTCTTGCGTGCGAACACGTTGTGCTGGCCGATCTCGGCGTCAATCGCCAGGCCGAACATCACCGCCATGCGCACCGCTTCCTGGTTCAGCACCGGCAGTACGCCGGGCATGCCCAGGTCGACCAGGCTGGCCTGGGTGTTCGGCTCGGAGCCGAACGTGGTGGCGCTACCGGAGAAAATCTTCGATTGGGTGGCGAGCTGGGTATGAATCTCCAGCCCGATCACAACTTCCCATTGCATAGTGTTCTCCTCAGAAGCCGGTAGGGGTGCGAGTGTGCCAGTCAGTGTTCAACTGGTACTGGTGCGCCACATTGAGCAGGCGGCCTTCCTGGAAATACGGGGCGAGCAATTGCACGCCGACCGGCAGGCCATCGACGAAACCGGCAGGCATGGACAAGCCCGGCAGGCCCGCGAGGTTGGCGGTGATGGTGTACAGGTCTTCGAGGTAGGCAGCCACCGGGTCGCCGTTCTTGGCGCCGAGCTTCCAGGCCGGGTTCGGCGTGGTTGGGCCGAGGATCACGTCGACCTGGTCAAAGGCCGCCATGAAGTCGTTCTTCACCAGGCGTCGGATTTTCTGGGCCTTGAGGTAGTAGGCGTCGTAGTAACCGGCCGACAGGGCGTAGGCACCGACCATGATTCGGCGCTGAACTTCGGCGCCGAAGCCTTCGCCACGGGAGCGTTTGTACAGGTCGGTAAGGTCTTTCGGGTTTTCGCAACGGTAGCCGAAGCGCACGCCGTCGAAACGCGACAGGTTCGAGGAGGCTTCTGCCGGCGCGATCACGTAGTACGCAGGAATTGCGTGCTGGTTGTTCGGCAGGCTGATTTCCTTGATCACCGCGCCGAGGCCTTCCAGCGTCTTGACGCTGTTGTGCACCAACTCGGCAATACGCGGGTCGAGGCCGGCGCTGAAGTATTCCTTCGGCACACCGATGCGCAGGCCCTTGATCGAAGTATTCAGGCTGGCGCTGTAGTCCGGCACAGGTTCATCGATGCTGGTGGAGTCCTGTTTATCGAAGCCTGCCATGCCTTGTAACAAAATTGCGCAGTCTTCAGCAGTGCGGGCCAGGGGGCCACCCTGATCCAGGCTGGAAGCGTAGGCGATCATGCCCCAACGGGAAACGCGACCGTAGGTCGGTTTCAGGCCGGTGAGGTTGGTGAAGGCCGCAGGCTGGCGGATCGAGCCGCCGGTGTCGGTGGCTGTAGCGGCGGGCAGGAAGCGTGCGGCAACTGCTGCGGCCGAACCGCCAGACGAACCGCCGGGCACATGGTCCAGGTTCCACGGGTTTTTCACTGCGCCGTAGTAGCTCGACTCGTTGGCCGAACCCATGGCGAATTCGTCCATGTTGGTCTTGCCCAGGGTCACGGCCCCGGCGGCGGCCAGCTTGGACACCACGGTGGCGTCATAGGGGGCTTTGAAGTTGTCGAGCATCTTTGAGCCGCAACTGGTGCGAATGCCCTGGGTGCAGAACAGGTCCTTGTGGGCGATCGGTGCGCCCAGCAGTGCGCCGTTTTCACCGTTGGCGCGACGTGCGTCGGCGGCCTTGGCCTGGCTCAAGGCCAGTTCTTCGGTGAGGCTGATGAAGCTGTTGACCTTTGGATCGTGCTCGGCGATGCGCGCCAGCAGGGTCTTGGTCAGCTCTTCGGAAGAAAACTTTTTGTCGGCGAGACCGCGGGCGATCTCGGCCAGAGTCATGTGATGCATTGCAGGCTCTTTCCCTTTAGTCGATGACTTTCGGAACCAGGTACAGGCCGTTTTCGACCGCTGGCGCGATGGACTGGTAGGCCTCGCGATTATTACTCTCGGTCACGACGTCTGCGCGCAGGCGCTGGCTGGCTTCCAGCGGGTGAGCCAGAGGCTCGATGCCGTCGGTATTCACGGCCTGCATTTGGTCGACCAGCCCGAGAATGCTGTTCAGGGCTGCGGTGGTCTGTGGAAGATCGGCATCATTGAGGCCAAGCGAGGCCAGGTGCGCGATTTTTTCCACGTCGGAGCGTTCAAGCGTCATGGGAATCTCCAGTGGAAAACAGAACGGAGGCTGTCCGTGTGTTAGATTGTCGGAACACTACCGCATTTCTACGGTCTTACGGCCGCGATTGTGGGGTTAGGTGCACAGAAAGTCGGCCAATTTAGCACATTGGCGCCTTGCCCAAAATCCCTGTCGTTGTTAGAGTTTGCCGCACTTTTTTACCCACGCGTTGCCTAGGGTCCCTTTCCCATGTTCAAGAAACTGCGTGGCATGTTTTCCAGCGATCTTTCCATTGACCTGGGCACTGCCAACACCCTTATTTACGTGCGCGAGCGCGGTATCGTCCTGAATGAGCCATCGGTTGTGGCCATTCGGACCCATGGTAATCAGAAAAGTGTCGTTGCCGTCGGCACCGAGGCCAAGCGCATGCTCGGCCGTACACCAGGCAATATTGCTGCCATTCGTCCGATGAAAGACGGCGTGATCGCCGACTTCAGTGTCTGCGAGAAGATGCTGCAGTACTTCATCAACAAGGTTCACGAAAACAGTTTCCTGCAGCCCAGCCCTCGTGTGCTGATCTGCGTTCCATGCAAATCCACCCAGGTTGAGCGTCGTGCCATCCGTGAATCGGCCCTCGGTGCCGGTGCCCGTGAAGTGTTCCTGATCGAAGAGCCAATGGCTGCCGCGATCGGTGCCGGCCTGCCGGTAGAGGAAGCGCGCGGTTCGATGGTGGTGGATATCGGTGGTGGTACCACTGAAATCGCCCTGATCTCCCTGAACGGTGTGGTGTATGCCGAATCCGTACGCGTCGGCGGCGACCGCTTCGACGAAGCGATCATCACCTACGTGCGTCGTAACTACGGCAGCCTGATCGGCGAATCCACTGCCGAGCGCATCAAGCAGGAAATCGGTACTGCCTACCCGGGCGGCGAAGTGCGCGAAGTCGATGTGCGCGGTCGCAACCTGGCCGAAGGCGTTCCACGTGCCTTCACCCTGAACTCCAATGAAGTGCTGGAGGCTCTGCAAGAGTCCCTGGCCACCATCGTTCAGGCCGTGAAGAGCGCCCTGGAGCAATCGCCGCCGGAATTGGCTTCCGATATCGCCGAGCGTGGCCTGGTGCTGACCGGTGGTGGCGCCTTGCTGCGCGACCTCGACAAGCTGTTGGCCCAGGAAACCGGCCTGCCGGTGATCGTCGCCGAAGACCCGCTGACCTGCGTCGCCCGTGGCGGTGGCCGTGCACTGGAAATGATGGATAAACACACCATGGACCTGCTTTCCAGCGAATAAGCCTTTGCTGATTAGCCCATGTTTCGCCCGCAGGCAGCACTTTGCAGTGCTGCCTGTTGGCGTTTATCTTCTTCAATCTGCATCCAGGCCGGTTAGATGCCGTATGAATAAAGAGAACATTTGCCTGGGAGGAGCGGCCTATTAAACCGCTTTTCGCCAAAGGCCCCTCATTGGGCGTGCGCCTGTTGGTGCTGGTCGTGCTTTCGGTCGCGCTGATGGTGGTCGATGCCCGCTTTGCACTGCTCAAACCCGTGCGTAGCCAGATGTCGCTGGTGTTGATGCAGACCTACTGGATCACCGACCTGCCGCAACGTCTGTACCAGGGCGTGGCCAGCCAATTCGGCAGCCGCACCGAGCTGGTCGCCGAGAACGAAAAACTCAAGACCGAAAACCTGCTGTTGCAGGGGCGCATGCAAAAGCTCGCGGCCCTCACCGAGCAGAACGTTCGGCTGCGCGAGTTGCTCAATTCTTCCGCGCTGGTCAACGAAAAGGTCGAAGTGGCCGAGTTGATCGGCATGGACCCCAACCCCTTTACCCATCGCATCATCATCAACAAGGGTGAGCGCGACGGTGTGGTTCTTGGCCAGCCGGTGCTCGACGCCCGTGGCCTGATGGGCCAGGTGGTAGAGCTAATGCCCTACACCTCGCGGGTATTGCTGCTGACGGACACCACACACAGCATCCCGGTGCAGGTAAACCGCAACGGCTTGCGTGCGATTGCCAGCGGTACCGGTAACCCTGAGCGGCTGGAACTGCGCCATGTGGCCGATACCGCTGATATCAAGGAAGGCGACCTGCTGGTCAGTTCCGGCCTCGGTCAGCGTTTTCCGGCGGGTTACCCGGTAGCGACGGTCAAGGAAGTGATCCACGACTCAGGCCAGCCGTTCGCCATCGTGCGTGCCGTGCCCACTGCCGCGCTGAACCGCAGCCGCTACCTATTGCTGGTGTTCAGCGACAATCGCACCCCCGAAGAGCGCGCCAACGAAGCCGCCCAGGCCCAGGAGGCGGAAGACAAGAAGAACGGCACTGCGCCGATCGTTCCTGCCACCGTACCCAAGCCGGCCACTACCCCGCCGGCCACGCCTGCGACCGCGCCGGCAACTGCGGCGCCGGTGGCTACACCTGTCAAGCCTGCGGCGCATCCGGTTAAACCGGCTGCGACCAAACCTCCCACGTCGACGCCGGCCACCACCACGCCGGCCACCAAACCGCCTGCTGCCCCGGCTGCCCGCCCAGCGGCGACCGCCCCGGCCACCACGCGCCAGAGGGAGGAATAATGGCCAGTACACATTCACGCAACGGCTGGATCGTCTGGCTGACCTTCGCCATCGGTATGCTGCTGAGCGTTTCGCCGCTGCCGCAATTCATGGAAATCCTGCGCCCGCTCTGGCTGGCATTGCTGCTGGCCTTCTGGTCGCTGAACCTGCCGCACAAAGTCGGCATGGTCACCGCGATGTTCCTGGGCTTGGCAGAAGATGTGCTCTATGGCACGTTGCTGGGCCAGAACGCGTTGATCCTGACCCTGATCACCTTCCTGGTGCTGTCGTTGCAGCAACGCCTGCGCATGTTCCCGATGTGGCAACAGTGCCTGGTGATCCTGGTGATCTTTGGCCTGGCACAGCTTGTCCAGCTCTGGCTCAGCGCCCTGACCGGCAACCGCCAACCCACCCTGGCGCTGGTGCTGCCGGCGCTGGTGAGTGCTTTGCTGTGGCCATGGATCAGCTTCGGTCTGCGTGGGTTGCGTCGTCGCTATAAAATCAATTGAATGGATTGCGAGGCTCTGCCTGGTTATCGAACCCTACAGGGAGAGTCTGCAATGAATTCGCTTTACCTGGCCTCGGGCTCTCCGAGGCGGCGTGAACTGCTGACCCAGATCGGTGTGCCCTTCACCGTGGTCAGCGCCGCTATTGATGAAACACCTCTTACTAATGAGCCCGCCGTTGCCTATGTCGAGCGCCTTGCGCGCGGCAAGGCTGCGGCGGGTTTTGCTGCGCTCGGGCAAACCTCGGGCGCCTGTGTGCTGGGGGCTGATACTGCAGTGATTGTCGATGGCAAGATTCTCGGCAAACCTGTGGATCAAGCCGATGCCCTGGCCATGTTGATGGCCTTGGCGGGGCGTGAACATGAAGTGCTCACCGCCATTGCCCTCACTGATGGCCAGCGCAGCGAGACTGTTTGTGTAAGCAGTCGTGTACGTTTTCGCGGTATTTCTGTCGAGGAGGCTACAACCTACTGGCACAGTGGCGAACCCCAGGACAAGGCGGGCGGCTATGCTATCCAAGGGCTGGGCTCGGTGTTTGTCGCCGGGCTCAATGGCAGTTATTCGGCCGTGGTAGGCCTGCCGGTGTGCGAAACCGCGCAACTGCTCGACCAATTCGGCATACCCTGTTGGCAAAACCTTACCGTGCGCTGAGCGTCGTATCCCAGCGCCCAGCCTTAAGCGACCGGTCACTATTGTGAAAACGCCTGAACGAGACCCAGCCATGAGTGAAGAGATTCTGATCAATATCACGCCGATGGAATCGCGCGTGGCGGTGGTAGAGAACGGTGTTCTGCAAGAAGTCCACGTTGAGCGCACCCAAAAGCGCGGGATCGTCGGCAACATCTACAAAGGCAAGGTGGTGCGCGTATTGCCGGGGATGCAGGCCGCGTTCGTCGATATCGGCCTGGACCGTGCCGCCTTTATCCATGCTTCGGAAATATCCCTGCGCGAAGGCCCTGCGGTAGAAAGTATCAGCGCCCTGGTGCATGAAGGGCAGAGCCTGGTGGTGCAAGTCACCAAGGACCCCATCGGTTCCAAGGGTGCGCGCCTGACTACCCAGCTGTCGATTCCGTCACGCTACCTGGTCTACATGCCGCGCACTGCGCATGTGGGTATTTCCCTGAAGATCGAAGACGAAGCCGAGCGCGAACGCCTGAAGAAAGTAGTCAGCGACTGCGTGGCCGCCGAAGGCATCAAGGAAGCCGGTGGCTTTATCCTGCGCACCGCCGCTGAAGGCGCGGGTGCCGATGAAATCCTCATGGACATCCGCTACCTGCGACGCCTGTGGGACCAGATCGATGCACAAATCAAGACCATCGGCGCGCCCAGCGTGATCTATGAAGACCTGGGTCTGGCCCTGCGCACGCTGCGCGACCTGGTCAGCCCGAAAATTGAGAAAATTCGCATCGACTCGCGGGAAACCTTCCAGCGCACCACGCAATTTGTTGCCGAGCTGATGCCGGAAATTGCCGACCGCCTGGAGCACTACCCCGGCGAGCGGCCGATCTTCGACCTGTATGGCGTCGAAGATGAAATCCAGAAAGCCCTGGAGCGCAAGGTGCCACTCAAGTCCGGTGGCTACCTGGTGGTGGACCCGGCGGAAGCCATGACCACCATTGACGTCAACACTGGCGCGTTCGTGGGCCATCGCAACCTCGAAGAGACCATCTTCAAGACCAACCTAGAAGCGGCCACCGCGATTGCTCGCCAACTGCGCCTACGCAACCTGGGCGGCATCATCATCATCGACTTCATCGACATGGAAGATGAAGAGCATCAGCGCCAGGTACTGCGTACTCTCGAAAAGCAACTGGAGCGCGATCACGCCAAGACCAACATCATTGGCATCACCGAGTTGGGCCTGGTGCAGATGACCCGCAAGCGCACCCGGGAAAGCCTGGAGCAGGTGCTGTGCGAGCCGTGCAGCAGTTGCCAGGGCCGCGGTAAATTGAAGACCCCGGAAACGGTTTGCTACGAGATTTTCCGTGAGATCCTACGGGAGGCGCGGGCCTACCAGGCCGAGGGTTACAGGGTGCTTGCCAATCAGAAAGTGGTCGACCGGCTGCTGGATGAAGAATCCGGTAACGTTGCCGAGCTGGAGGGTTTTATCGGCCGCACGATACGCTTCCAGGTCGAAACCATGTATTCCCAGGAACAATACGACGTGGTGCTGCTCTGATCCCCAATCGTTTTCCTTTTATGAGACGAGCAGGCCTTGATCTGCCGTCCGACTACCGCCTTGAGGGTCGCCTGACATGGAGCGTCTGATACGCTTTTTTGCCGCTTTGACCCGTTGGGGCCTGGGCCTCTGTGCCTTGCTGCTGGTATTGGCGGCCGTGTACGTGAGCCTGGGCCGTGAATTGACGCCGCTGGTGGCCGAGTACCGTGCAGAAGTCGAGGCCAAGGCCCAGGCTGCTGTGGACATGCCCCTGCATATCGGCAGCCTGGAAGGCCGCTGGAGTGGTTTCGCGCCGGTATTGCTCGCCCATGATGTGATGGTGGGCGAGGGCAGCAGTGCCCTTCGCCTGGATCAGGTCGAAGTGGTGCCGGATATCTGGGCCAGCCTGATGGCCCGCGAAGTGCGCATTGCGCACCTGCAAGTCAGTGGCCTGCAACTCAGTGTGAAGGAAGACAAGGACGGCAAATGGGCCCTGCAGGGCCTGCCCGTGCAAGACGACCAGCCGCTGGATCCGGAGCAGGTGCTAAAGCGCATGCAGACGGTCAAGCGTGTGTCGCTGCTCGACAGCCAGGTGACGTTGCAGCCGTTTGACCAAGCGCCGGTGACCCTGACATATGTCGGCCTGAGCCTGCATACCGGCGCCGTCCGTCAGCGCCTCGATGCACGCCTGACCCTGCCCGACGGCCAGCCGCTCGCCGTTAACCTGCGCACCCGCATTCGTGCCAGCCAATGGAAGGATGCCGAAATCCAGGCCTACCTGAGCCTGCCGCAAAGCGACTGGGCCAAGTGGATTCCGGCCAAGCTGACCCAACAGTGGACACTCACGCAATTCAAGGCTGGCGGCGAATTCTGGCTGAGCTGGGCCAAGGGCACCGTGCAAAGCGCGGTGGTGCGCCTCAACTCGCCACAGGTGAAAGGCAGCTACGCCGACCGTAAGCCTGTCCATATCGAAAATCTCGCCCTAACCGCCTACCTGCAGCGCAGTGAAACTGGTCTCAAGGTGTTGTTCGATTCCCTGGCGATGAACCTGGGTGAAACACGCTGGGAATCGCGCCTGCAATTGCAGCAGACGCTGGCTACCGACAAGGACCAGGAAGTCTGGAAGCTTCAGGCCGACCGCCTGGACCTCACGCCGATCACGCCGCTGCTCAATGCGTTGGCGCCGTTGCCGGAGGGGTTTGCCAAGACTGTGCAGCATCTGAAGGCCACCGGCCTGCTACGTAACGTGCTGGTGGACTTCCGTCCACATGACACCACCGATCAAAAAGTCAGCTTCGCTGCCAACCTTGAACGCATTGGCTTTGATGCCTACTTCGGCGCGCCGGCCGCGCGCAATGTGTCCGGCAGCATCAGCGGCGACCTGGGTCATGGCGAGCTGCGCATGGACAGCAAGGATTTTTCCCTGCACCTCGACCCGATCTTTGCCAAGCCTTGGCAGTACATCCAGGCCAACGCGCGCCTGACGTGGAAGCTGGACGAGGAAGGCTTCACCCTGATCGCGCCGTATATCAAGGTGCTGGGCGAAGAGGGCAAGGTGGCCGCCGACTTCCTGATCCGCCTGCATTTCGACCACAACCAGGAAGACTACATGGACCTGCGTGTCGGCATGGTCGATGGCGATGGGCGTTTCACCCCCAAATACCTGCCGGCGGTGTTGAGCCCGGCGTTGGACGAATGGTTGCGCACCGCGATTCTCAAGGGCGCGGTGGACCAAGGCTTCTTCCAGTATCAGGGTTCGTTGAACCACGACGCACTGCCGGCCTCGCGCAATATCAGCCTGTTTTTCAAGGTGCATGACGCCGAACTGGCATTCCAGCCGGGCTGGCCTCACGTGAGCAAGGTCAATGGCGAAGTGTTTGTCGAGGAAAGCGGCGTGCGCATCCTGGCCAGCAAGGGCCAATTGCTCGACACCAAGGTCAAGGATGTCTACGTCAATATCCCCCACGCGCCTGCGGGCAAGGACAGCCATCTGCTGCTCACGGGTGGTTTTGCCGGTGGCTTGGGCGATGGGCTCAAAATCCTCCAGGAAGCGCCGATCGGCACCGCCTCGACCTTCGCTGGCTGGAAAGGCGAGGGCGACCTGCAGGGGAGCCTGGACCTCGATATTCCGCTGGCCAAGGGCGCCGAGCCGAAGATCGTAGTGGACTTCAAGACCGATAAGTCGCGCCTGCAACTGGCTGAACCCACCCTGGACCTGAATCAGCTCAAGGGCGACTTCCGTTTCGACAGCGCCAAGGGCCTCAGTGGCCAGAACATCACGGCCCAGGCGTTTGACCGCCCGATCACTGCGCAGATCTTTGCCGACGGCAAGCCGGGCAATATCAGCACTCGCGTGACTGCCAAGGGCCAGGTCACGGTCAAGCGGCTGACGGACTGGCTGAAAATCACCCAGCCGTTGCCGGTATCCGGCGATATTCCGTACCAGTTGCAACTGACCCTGAACGGCGCCGACAGCCAGCTGATGGTCAGCTCCAACCTCAAGGGCGTGGCGGTGGATTTGCCGGCGCCGTTCGGCATGCCGGCCAGCCAGGGGCGCGACAGCGTGTTCCGCATGACCTTGCAGGGTGCCGAGCGCCGTTATTGGTTCGATTATGGCGAGCTGGCAAACTTTACCTTTGCCGCGCCACCGGACAAATTCAATGATGGCCGTGGTGAGCTGTTCCTGGGGGATGGCGATGCCGTATTGCCGGGTGCCAAGGGCTTGCGCATTCGTGGGGTCTTGTCGGAACTCGATATCGACCCGTGGAAAAAACTGGTGGACCGCTACGCGGGCAACGATCCGGGTGGCAGTGCCAAGCAACTGCTCAACGGCGCCGACTTCAAGGTGGACAAGCTGACCGGGATGGGTACCCAGTTTGATCAGGTCAATTTGCAGCTGGACCGCAAGCCTGCGGCGTGGGGACTGCAATTCAGCAGCCAGCAAGCCAAGGGCACGGTGAACCTGCCGGACGCCAAAGGCGCGCCGATTGCGATCAACCTGCAATACGTGAAGCTGCCGGCGGTAGACCCAACCGTGCAGGCGGATGAAAACGCACCGGATCCCTTGGCAAATATCGATCCCAAGGACATTCCAGCGCTGGATATCGCCATTGATCAGTTGTTCCAAGGCCCGGACCTGATAGGTGCCTGGTCGCTGAAGATCCGCCCGACCGCCAAGGGCCTGGCCTTCAGCAATCTGGACCTGGGCCTGAAGGGCATGCAGCTCAAGGGGGCCGGAGGCTGGGAAGGCGGGGCCGGTGACAGCAGCAGTTGGTACAAGGGCCGCCTGGACGGCAAGAATATCGGCGATGTCCTCAAGGGCTGGGGTTATGCGCCCACTGTGACCAGCCAGGATTTCCACCTGGATGTGGATGGACGCTGGCCCGGTTCGCCGGCCTATGTCGGGCCCAAGCGATTCTCCGGCAGCCTGGATGCGGCGTTCCGCAACGGCCAGTTCGTGGAAGTCGAGGGGGGCGCCCAGGCCCTGCGGGTGTTCGGCCTGCTGAACTTCAACTCCATCGGGCGTCGGCTGCGCCTGGACTTCTCGGACTTGCTTGGCAAGGGCTTGAGCTATGACCGGGTCAAAGGCTTGCTGGCGGCCAGCAATGGCGTGTTCGTGACCCGCGAGCCGATCACCATGACCGGGCCGTCAAGCAATCTGGAGCTCAATGGCACCCTGGACCTGGTGGCTGACCGCGTGGATGCCAAGTTGCTGGTGACGCTGCCGGTGACCAACAACCTGCCGATTGCGGCGTTGATCGTCGGGGCGCCGGCCATTGGCGGTGCGTTGTTCCTGATCGACAAGTTGATCGGTGACCGTGTTTCACGCTTCGCCAGCGTGCAATACAAGGTCGAAGGCCCGTGGAAGGATCCGAAAATCACCTTCGACAAGCCATTTGAAAAACCAAACTGAGAGCCTGTGGAGTAGCATGACCGCATGCCCTTTATGGAGTGTCGGCCCATGTCCTTTGCGGTAATTCAAATGGTCAGCCAGAGCGATGTGCTGGCCAACCTGGCCCAGGCCCGGCGCTTGTTGGAGGAAGCGGCGGCAGGCGGTGCAAAGCTGGCGGTATTGCCGGAAAACTTCGCTGCCATGGGCCGCCGTGACGTGGCCGACATCGGCCGCGCCGAAGCGCTGGGCGAAGGCCCGATCCTGCCATGGTTGAAACAGACCGCGCGCGACCTCACCTTATGGATAGTGGCGGGTACTTTGCCATTGCCGCCTAAAGACCAACCGCACGCCAAGTCCAATGCCTGCTCGCTGCTGGTCGATGATCAGGGTGAAATCGTTGCCCGTTACGACAAGCTGCACTTGTTCGATGTGGACGTTGCCGACGCTCGCGGGCGTTATCGCGAATCCGACGACTATGCTTTCGGGGGCAATGTGGTGGTGGCGGATACACCCGTTGGTCGCTTGGGCCTGACAGTGTGTTACGACCTGCGCTTCCCCGAGCTGTACAGCGAATTGCGCGCGGCGGGGGCTGAATTGATCACTGCGCCTTCGGCGTTTACGGCCGTAACCGGCGCTGCGCACTGGGACGTGCTGATTCGCGCGCGGGCCATCGAGACCCAGTGCTACCTGCTGGCGGCCGCCCAGGGGGGCGTGCATCCGGGGCCACGGGAAACCCATGGCCATGCGGCGATTGTCGATCCCTGGGGGCGCGTGCTGGCACAACAGGATCAGGGCGAAGCGGTGTTGCTGGCCGAACGCGATAGCAGTGAACAAGCGTCGATTAGGGCGCGCATGCCGGTGGCCAACCATCGGCGCTTTTTCTCGCAGGGCGCACAGCGGCCTGCTTCGGAACGATGAATTTAAGGCCATACCTATGAGCGAGTTGTTGTCCTCAGTCAGTGAACACCTCCTGGCACCCGGTGGCGTGACCATCGAAAGTTTGCAAACCGTGCTGGGCGATCTTGCCGGGCCGGGCATCGACGCGGCCGACCTGTATTTCCAGGGGCAGATCTCCGAGTCCTGGGCCCTGGAAGACGGCATTGTCAAGGAAGGCAGTTTCAACCTTGACCAAGGTGTGGGTGTGCGTGCGCAATCCGGCGAAAAAACCGGCTTTGCCTACAGCAATGCGATCACCCTTGAGGCCTTGGGCCTGGCCGCCCGTGCCGCGCGCTCTATTTCCCGGGCTGGGCAAAACGGCACGGTGCAGGCGTTCAGCACCCAGGACGTGACCCAGTTGTATGGGCCGGACAACCCGTTGGAAGTGATGACCCGTGCCGAAAAAGTCGACTTGCTCAAGCGTGTCGATGCCGCGACGCGTGCGTTGGACCCGCGTATCCAGCAGGTGACCGTGAGCATGGCCGGCGTGTGGGAACGCATTCTGGTTGCGTCCACCGATGGCAGCCTGGCGGCGGATGTGCGCCCCTTGGTGCGCTTCAATGTCAGTGTGATCGTCGAGCAGAATGGTCGTCGCGAGCGCGGCGGCCATGGCGGCGGCGGGCGTACCGACTATCGCTATTTCCTCACCGACGACCGTGCCATGGGGTATGCCCGCGAAGCGCTGCGCCAGGCGCTGGTCAACCTGGAAGCGATTCCGGCACCGGCCGGGACCTTGCCGGTGGTGCTGGGTTCGGGGTGGTCCGGCGTGCTGCTGCACGAAGCGGTCGGTCATGGCCTGGAAGGTGATTTCAACCGCAAGGGCAGCTCGGCGTACAGCGGGCGTATGGGCGAGATGGTTGCGTCCAAACTTTGCACCATCGTTGATGACGGCACCCTGGCCGGGCGTCGTGGCTCGCTGAGTGTCGATGACGAAGGCACCCCGACCGAGTGCACCACCCTGATCGAAAACGGTGTGCTCAAGGGCTACATGCAAGACAAGCTCAACGCCCGCCTGATGGGCGTGGCTCGCACCGGTAACGGTCGCCGTGAATCCTATGCGCACCTGCCGATGCCACGCATGACCAACACCTACATGCTCGGTGGCGAAAGCGACCCGGCAGAAATCATTGCGTCGGTGAAGCGCGGCATCTATTGCGCCAACCTCGGTGGTGGCCAGGTGGATATCACCAGCGGCAAGTTCGTGTTTTCCACCAGCGAGGCTTACCTGATCGAAGACGGCAAGATTACCGCGCCGGTCAAGGGCGCAACGTTGATCGGTAACGGTCCGGAAGCCATGAGCAAGGTGTCGATGGTCGGTAACGACCTGTCGCTGGACAGCGGCGTGGGCACGTGCGGGAAGGATGGGCAGTCGGTGCCGGTGGGTGTCGGCCAGCCTACGCTGAAGATTGATGCGATCACCGTGGGTGGCACGGGGGCGTAGACGCGGGAGCTTCGGGTGGCGAAGGCCGCCACCCGGGGAAGAGGATCAGCGCAGGCCGCGTTGAGTCTCGTCCAGCTCACGGATGTACTTGAAGATTTTACGGCTGGTGGCCGGCGCCTTGTTATGCGCCTGCTCGTGCTGGGCCTGACGGATCAGGGAGCGCAGTTGCTGGCGGTCCGCGTCCGGGTAGTCCAGTACGAATTTTTCCAGCACGGCGTCATCGCCCGAGATCAGGCGGTCACGCCAACGTTCCAGGTTATGGAAGCGTTCGTTGTACTGGCGAGTGGAGGCATCGGTTTGATCGAGCAAGGCCAGAATGGCGTCAGTGTCCTGATCGCGCATCAGTTTGCCGATAAACATGATGTGCCGTTTACGCGCGATATTCGCGGTGTGCTTGGGCGCATCCGCCAAGGCCCGGCGCATTTCGTCGGTCAATGGCAGTTTTGCAATCAAATCCTTCTTGAGCGTTGTAAGGCGCTCGCCGAGGTCAACCAGAGCATGCAGCTCACGTTTGACCTGGGTTTTGCTTTTCTCCCCATCGAGGGAGTCGTCGTAAGAATCAACCATGGTGGCAGTCCGCAAAGAAACGCCGCCATGATAACCAGTCGGGGGCCGCTTGTCCGGCCCGGTCGCTCGATGGCCTTAACCGAAAGCAGAATTTGAGTGGAGAAAACCATGAGTGCAGCCCAAAGCGTCGGTCCGCAAGCGTTACCGGCACTGCAGGAACAAGTCGAGCAGATCCTTGCCGAAGCCAAGCGCCAGGGGGCTAGCGCCTGTGAAGTGGCGGTGTCGCTGGAGCAGGGGCTCTCGACATCGGTGCGCCAGCGGGAAGTCGAGACCGTGGAGTTCAACCGCGACCAAGGCTTTGGCATCACCTTGTATGTAGGGCAGCGCAAAGGTTCGGCCAGCACATCGGCCAGTGGCCCGGAGGCTATTCGCGAGACCGTGGCGGCGGCATTGGCGATCGCCAAGCACACCTCCGAGGATGAAAGCTCGGGCTTGGCTGACAAGGCGTTGATGGCCAAGGACTTGAAAGACTTTGATCTGTTCCACGCCTGGGACATCACGCCCGAGCAGGCCATTGAACAGGCACTGACCTGTGAAGCCGCCGCGTTCGACGCCGATACCCGCATCAAGAACGCTGATGGCACCACATTGAGCACCCATCAGGGCTGCCGCGTGTATGGCAACAGCCATGGTTTTATTGGCGGTTACGCGTCCACGCGTCATAGCCTGAGCTGCGTGATGATCGCCGAAGCCAATGGCCAGATGCAGCGCGATTACTGGTATGACGTGAACCGCCAGGGCGATTTACTGGCCGATCCGATCAGCATCGGCCAGCGTGCTGCACAGCGTGCCGCGAGCCGCCTGGGCGCGCGCCCCGTGCCGACCTGTGAAGTGCCGGTGCTGTTTTCGGCGGAATTGGCCGGTGGCTTGTTCGGCAGCTTCCTTGGCGCGATTTCCGGGGGCAACCTTTATCGCAAGTCCTCGTTCCTGGACGGGGCGATTGGGCAGAAGCTGTTTCCAGAATGGTTGACCATCGATGAGCGCCCACACCTGATGCGCGCCATGGGCAGTTCGGCGTTTGACGGTGATGGCCTGGCGACGTACGCGAAGCCGTTTGTCGAAAACGGTGAATTGGTGTCCTACGTGCTCGGTACCTACGCCGGCCGAAAACTTGGTTTGCCGAGCACCGCCAACTCCGGCGGCGTGCACAACCTGTTCGTCACCCATGGCGATGAAGACCAAGCAGCGTTGCTGCGGAAGATGGGGCGCGGCCTGCTGGTGACTGAGTTGATGGGCCACGGCCTGAACATGGTCACGGGCGATTATTCCCGTGGCGCGGCAGGCTTCTGGGTGGAAAACGGCGAAATTCAATTTGCCGTCCAGGAGGTGACTATCGCCGGCAACATGCGCGATATGTTCAAGCAGATCATTGCGGTCGGGAACGACCTGGAACTGCGCAGCAATATCCGCACGGGTTCGGTGTTGATCGAACGGATGACCGTCGCCGGTAGCTGATCCTTCCGACCCGGTTAAACAAGAAAGGCGCGCCATCTTAAATGGCGCGCCTTTTTTTGTGGCCACGTGTCAGCGGGATTAACGTGCCACCCTTGTTTTGATTCTCAATATCATTTAATAATAAATATCATTACCGGATGAGTGTGGATCATGAGTTCTGTCCTGCATGAGGATCCCTACCTCGAGAGCTGGCGCTGGATGAGTCGCCAGATTCGCTGCGGCCTCGACCCCAACGAACCGCGCCTGATCGAACATTACCTCAATGAAGGTCGATACCTGGCGTGCTGCACTGCGACCCATCCGTGGACGATCGCCGAAACCTCATTCCGCCTGTTGCTCGACACTGCCAGCGATATTGCGCTGCCTTGGCACTGGCGCTCCTTGTGCCTTGACCAGGCCTGGCGCCCTCTGCGTGACCTGGAAAAACTCTCTCACTGTGCCTGCCGCCTCAAGCGCTGGCAGACCTTTGCCTGGCAATTGGCGACGTGTGAATTGCTGCCCTCAATTTCTGTTTCTTACCTGGTGCAAGGATCTTCCGATGAGTAACACCCGTATCGAACGCGACAGCATGGGCGAACTGCACGTGCCTGCCGAGGCCCTGTATGGCGCCCAGACCCAGCGCGCGGTGAACAACTTCCCGATCAGCCACCAACGCATGCCGGCGCAATTCATTCGCGCGCTCATCCTGGCCAAGGCCGCCGCTGCCAAGGTCAACGTTGACCTCAAGCAGATCAGCGAGGGGCGGGGCAAAGCCATTGTCGATGCCGCCCAAGGCTTGTTGGAAGGGGATTTCATGCCGCACTTCCCGGTGGATATCTTCCAGACCGGCTCCGGCACCAGCTCCAACATGAATGCCAACGAAGTGATTGCAACCCTCGCCAGCCGTTTGCTGGGCGAGTCGGTCAACCCCAACGATCACGTGAATTGCGGCCAAAGCAGCAACGACATCATCCCGACTACCCTCCACGTCAGTGCCGCGCTGGTCCTGCACGAGCAAACGCTGCCGGCCCTGTTGCACTTGGTGCAGGTGATCGAGCGGAAGGCCGAAGAGGTCCATCCTTTCATCAAGACCGGTCGCACGCACCTGATGGACGCCATGCCGGTGCGCATGAGCCAAGTGCTCAACGGTTGGGCGCAGCAGCTCAAGGCCAATATCGGGCATTTGCAGGACCTTCTGCCGAGTTTGCAAGCCCTGGCTCAGGGCGGCACGGCAGTGGGCACCGGGATCAATGCACACCCTGAATTCGCTGCGCGTTTCAGCCAGCAACTGAGCAGCCTGACAGGCGTGAAATTCACCCCTGGCAAAAACCTGTTCGCCCTGATTGGCTCCCAAGACACCGCCGTGGCCGTGTCCGGCCAGTTGAAAGCCACCGCCGTGTCGCTGATGAAAATCGCCAACGACCTGCGCTGGATGAACTCCGGTCCGCTTGCCGGCCTGGGTGAAATCGAACTGGAAGGCCTGCAACCTGGCTCGTCGATCATGCCCGGCAAGGTCAACCCGGTGATCCCGGAAGCGACTGCGATGGTCGCCGCGCAGGTCATTGGCAATGACACAGTAATTACCGTCGCCGGCCAGTCAGGCAACTTCGAACTGAACGTGATGCTGCCGATCATCGCGCAGAACCTGCTCAGCAGCCTTGAACTGCTGGCCAATTCCAGTCGCCTGCTCGCGGACAAGGCCATTGCCAGTTTCAAGGTCAATGAAGCCAAGCTCAAGGAAGCGCTGTCGCGCAACCCGATTCTGGTCACCGCACTCAACCCGATCATCGGTTACCAAAAGGCCGCCGAAATCGCCAAGAAAGCCTATCAGCAGGGCCGCACGGTGATTGAGGTCGCACTGGAGCACACCGACTTGCCGCGCAGCCAACTGGAGATCCTGCTGGATCCGGAAAAGCTCACGGCTGGCGGCGTGTAATCACCGACCTTGCTTTGGAGGCTCACCATGGAGCACTGGAAACGCACGATCGAACGGGCCAATCGCTGCTTTATGGCAGGCGAACTGGTCGACGCTCGCGAGGCCTATCTGCAAGCCCTGGCCCTGGCTCAAGTGTTATTCGAACGTTGGGCGGATGCCGACGAAGCAGTGGCGGCTTGCGTCATTTCCCATCACAACCTGGCGGATTTGCACCTGCGCCTGAATCAGCCAGAGGAGAGCGCGGAATACCTCTGCGCTATTCATCAGCGCCTGTTGCAGACCATGCAGGACTCGCGTTTGAGCCCGCAATTACGGGAGGCGGCCCTGCGTCAGAGCAGCAAAACCTACGTCGAGCTGTTGAATTTCATCAGCGACCACGGCGAATACCCTCGTACCCATCGCTTGCTGGGCGGTACTGCGGCACAGCCGACCACTCCTCATTACGGAGCACATTGATATGACTTATACCTTGCCTGCCTTGCCTTACGCGTACGACGCCCTGGAACCGCATATCGATGCGCAAACCATGGAGATCCACTACACCAAGCACCATCAGACGTACATCAACAACCTCAATGCGGCTGTCGAAGGCACTGAGTTTGCCGGATGGCCGGTGGAGAAACTGGTGTCCAGTGTGCAGCAACTGCCGGAAAAACTGCGTGCAGCCGTCATCAACCAGGGTGGCGGCCATGCCAACCACTCGTTGTTCTGGGCAGTGATGTCGCCCAAAGGTGGCGGCAAACCCGAAGGCGCGTTAGGCAAAGCCATTGATGAACAGTTGGGTGGCTTCGACAGTTTCAAAGAGGCCTTCACCAAGGCTGCATTGACCCGTTTCGGCAGCGGCTGGGCCTGGTTGAGTGTGACTCCGCAGAAGACCCTGGTGGTGGAAAGCAGTGGCAACCAGGACAGCCCACTGATGAACGGCAATACGCCGATTCTCGGTCTGGACGTCTGGGAACACGCCTACTACCTGCTGTACCAGAACCGTCGCCCGGAATACATCAATGCCTTCTACAGTGTTATCAACTGGCCAGAAGTCGCCGCGCGCTATCAGGCCGCCGTGGCCTGACATTCACCTTCATAACAAGATCTAAGGCCGACTATGGGCACTGAAACACTGGCGATCAGCAGCGGGCGAATGTTTCGTTATGCGTTTGGCTCGCTACTGCTATTGGCAGGTATTGCATTGCTGGTGGCCCACGGGCTGGCCTGGCTGGACCTGGAACCGCGTATTCTGCGTGCCCTACAGGGCGGCGCCATCTGTGCGCTCGGCACGGCCCTTGGCGCCGTGCCGGTGCTGGTCATCCGACGTATGCCGGTGGCGTTGAGCGATACATTGCTGGGCTTTGGCGCCGGGATGATGCTGGCGGCGACGGCGTTTTCGCTGATCGTGCCGGGCATTGCCGCGGCTGAAGGCCTGGGGCTCTCGCCCTGGGGGGCAAGTGGCCTGATCAGCTTTGGCATTATGCTGGGAGCATTCGGGCTGTATCTGGTTGACCGCAAGGTCTCCGGCGCTAGCCCGGAAATGCTGGTGGGCACGCCGGACAAACCGGTGATTCCACCGCGCATTTGGTTGTTCGTGTTTGCCATCATCGCCCATAACATCCCCGAAGGCATGGCGGTCGGCGTCTCCGCAGGCGGCGGTATGCCGGATGCAGACAGCCTGGCGATGGGCATTGCGTTGCAGGACGTGCCCGAAGGCCTGGTGATTGCGTTGGTGTTGGCCGGGGCAGGGATGTCGCGGGTCAAGGCGTTCCTGATCGGTGCGGCGTCAGGTCTGGTTGAGCCGGTGTTTGCGGTGCTCTGTGCCTGGCTGGTCAGCCTGGCCGAGGTATTGTTGCCGTTGGGTCTGGCCCTGGCCGCCGGCGCGATGCTGCTGGTGGTGACCCACGAGGTCATTCCCGAATCGCGGCGCAATGGTCACGAAAAGCTCGCCAGTTTGGGGTTGTGCATCGGGTTTTGCTTGATGATGGTGATGGACACGGCTTTGGGATAACGCCCGCTCCCTTGTAGGAGCCGGCTTGCCGGCGATCAATCCTTGAGACGTGCAGTGCGCTTGGCGACGCCTTCGCCGGCAAGCCGGGCTCCTACAGAGGGTTATTCGCCTTCGTCGAAGTAGTTGTTGATCAGCGCCACCAAGGCGTCCATCGCTTCCTGCTCCTGCTCACCTTCGGTCTTCAAGTGAATCTTGGTGCCCTTGCCCGCTGCCAGCATCATCATCGCCATGATGCTTTTGCCGTCGACCATCGATTCCGGTGAGCGCCCGGCGCGGATCTGACAGGGAAACTGCCCAGCCACACCCACGAATTTGGCGGAGGCCCGGGCGTGCAGGCCCAGCTTGTTGATGATTTCAATTTCCAGAGCGGGCATCGCGCAGGTGTTCCTTTCAGCTAAGGTCGCGGTGGCGGACCTGGACGTTCTTGAGGGTTTGTTGCAGCACCTGGCCCAGGCGCTCGGTCAGGTAGACGGAGCGGTGGTGGCCGCCGGTGCAGCCGATGGCGATGGTGACGTAGGCGCGGTTGCTGGCGGCGAAGCGTGGCAACCATTTGAGCAAGTAGCTGGAAATGTCCTGGAACATCTCCTCCACATCCGGCTGCGCTGCCAGGTAATCAGCCACGGGCTGATCCAGCCCGGACTGTTCGCGCAGTTCCGGCTTCCAGTAGGGGTTGGGCAGGCAGCGCACATCGAACACCAGGTCGGCGTCCACCGGCATGCCACGCTTGAACCCGAATGACTCAACAAGAAATGCCGTACCGGGCTCCGGCTGATTCAGCAGGCGCAGCTTGATGGCGTCGCGCAGCTGATACAGGTTGAGGCTGGTGGTATTGATCTTGAGGTCAGCGAGGTCAATGATCGGCCCCAGCAGCTTGGTTTCGTCTTCGATGGCTTCTGCCAGGGAACGGTGGGGGCTGCTGAGGGGGTGGCGTCGACGGGTTTCGGAGAAGCGCTTGAGCAAAGTCTCTTCGTCGGCGTCCAGGTAAAGCACATCGCAATGAATATGCTTGGCGCGCACTTCCTCGAGCAATTGCGGAAATCGCTCAAGGTGGCTGGGCAGGTTGCGGGCATCAATCGAAACGGCGACCAGGGGTTGCGCCAGTTCGGTGTGGATCAGCGCACGCTCCGCCAGTTCCGGCAGCAGGCCGGCGGGCAGGTTGTCGATGCAATAGAAACCGCTGTCCTCAAGAACATTGAGGGCGGTACTTTTACCCGAGCCAGAACGGCCGCTGACGATGATCAAACGCATGATTACTGCCCGTTCTGTTCATCCAGGACAACCTGGTACAGCGCCTCATTGCTACTGGCGCTACGCAGTTTGTCGCGTACTTCCTTGCGGTCGAGCATGCTGGCGATCTGCCTGAGCAGTTCCAAGTGTGCATCGGTGGCGGCTTGCGGGACCAGCAGAACGAACAGCAGGTCGACCGGGGCGCCGTCGATAGCGTCGAAATCGATGGGGGCTTCCAGGTGGAGCAGGGCGCTGACGGGTGTTTCGCAGCCTTTGAGGCGGCAATGAGGAATGGCGATGCCGTTACCAAAACCGGTAGAGCCGAGTTTTTCACGGGCAATCAGCGCATCGAACACATCCTGCATCTCCAGATCCGGCACTTCGCGCGCGATCAGGTTGGCAATTTGTTCGAGGGCTTTTTTCTTGCTGCCTCCCGGCACGTTCACGAGGGAACGGCCGGGGGTCAGGATGGTTTCAAGTCGGATCATGGGGGGAGAGTTAACGACCTGTACCTTGCATCAGGTGCAGATTCTTTTCCTTATGCTTTATGAGTTGGCGGTCCAGCTTGTCGTAGAGCGAGTCGATCGCCGCGTACATGTCTTCATGTTCTGCATTGGCGACGAGCTTCGCATTCGGTACGTGCAGGGTGGCCTCGATTTTCTGCTTGAGCTTATCGACCTCCATGATGACCTGCACATTGGTGATCTTGTCAAAATGCCCCGCCAGCTTGTTCAGCTTGCTTTCGGTGTATTCACGCAGGGGTTTGGTGACTTCCAGCTGGTGTCCACTGATGTTGACTTGCATACAGCTTCTCCTTCGTTGCCAGTGCATAAAGCGGCAGGTAGGAATACCTGCCACTGGAACGCTGTGGCCCGCCCGTCACATCAAACGCTTACGCTCGCTGGAAGGCGCGATCCCGAGGGACTCGCGGTACTTGGCGACGGTTCGACGGGCGACCTGAATGCCTTGTGCCTCCAGTAAACCAGCGATCTTACTGTCACTCAATGGCTTTTTCTGATTTTCCGCGGCAACCAGTTTTTTGATGATCGCGCGGATCGCCGTGGACGAGCATTCACCGCCTTCGGAGGTGCTGACGTGGCTGGAGAAAAAGTATTTCAGTTCATAAATACCCCGTGGGGTATGCATGAATTTCTGCGTGGTTACCCGTGAAATCGTCGACTCATGCATGCCAACCGCTTCGGCGATGTCATGCAGTACCAGCGGTTTCATCGCTTCGTCGCCGTATTCCAGAAAGCCGCGCTGGTGCTCGACGATTTGGGTGGCGACTTTCATCAGGGTTTCGTTGCGGCTTTGCAGGCTCTTGATGAACCAGCGGGCTTCCTGCAACTGGTTGCGCATGAAGGTGTTGTCGGCACTGGTATCGGCGCGCCGTACGAAGCCTGCGTATTGAGGGTTGACCCGCAGGCGCGGCACCGACTCCTGGTTCAGTTCCACCAGCCAGCGCTCGTTGTCCTTGCGCACGATGACATCGGGCACCACGTATTCGGCTTCGCTGGATTCGATTTGCGAGCCGGGACGCGGGTTGAGGCTCTGTACCAGCTCGATGACCTGGCGCAGGTCGTCTTCCTTGAGCTTCATGCGACGCATCAATTGGCTGTAGTCGCGGCTGCCCAGCAGGTCGATGTAATCGGTGACCAGACGCTGGGCCTCGGCGAGCCATGGGGTCTTGGCGGGTAGCTGGCGCAATTGCAGCAACAGGCATTCGCTGAGCGTGCGCGCGCCGATACCGGCAGGCTCGAACTGCTGGATGCGGTGCAGGACGGCTTCGATCTCGTCCAGCTCGATATCCAGTTCAGGGTCGAAGGCTTCAAGAATCTCTTCAAGCGTCTCGTCTAGATAACCCTGGTTGTTGATGCAGTCGATCAGCGTCACGGCGATCAGGCGATCGGTGTCCGACATCGGCGCAAGGTTCAGTTGCCACAGCAGGTGGCTCTGCAGGCTCTCGCCGGCGGAGGTGCGGGTGGTGAAGTCCCACTCGTCGTCATCGTTGCTGGGCAGGCTGCTGGCGCTGGTCTGGTAGACGTCTTCCCAGGCGGTATCGACCGGAAGCTCGTTGGGAATGCGCTCGTTCCATTCGCCTTCCTCAAGGTTGTCCACCGTAGGGGCGGTTTCCTGGTAGGAGGGTTCCTGCACGTCAGAATTGGGTTTTTGCTCGATGTTATCGGCCAGTGGGTCTGCGTTATCGAAGTCGTCGCCTTCTTCCTGGCGTTCGAGCATCGGATTGGACTCCAGGGCCTCCTGGATTTCCTGTTGCAGGTCCAGTGTCGACAATTGGAGCAGGCGGATGGCCTGTTGCAGCTGCGGTGTCATCGTCAGCTGCTGGCCCATTCTCAGGACTAGCGATGGTTTCATGGCAGGGGCTTAACACCTTATTCGCCGGCGCAATGCGCCATCCACGACAGGGCGCGTGAGCGCCAAACATAAGCAAATTATATGCCTGATGTCGGGGGCTTTGCCTAGAGCGCGGTAACAATAAAAATCCGGAGGTTTTCATTGACTCCCGCGCACCTTGGCAAACGGCCTTGACACCACGGTGTTTACAGGCGGAACTCGTGACCCAGGTACACTTCCTTGACCAATTCGTTGGCCAGGATAGTGGCGGAATCGCCTTCGGCAATCAGTTGGCCATCGTTGACGATATACGCGGTTTCGCAGATATCGAGCGTTTCACGGACGTTGTGGTCAGTGATCAGCACGCCAATGCCCTTGGCCTTGAGATGATGGATGATCTGCTTGATGTCGCCCACCGAGATCGGGTCGACGCCGGCAAACGGTTCGTCCAGCAGGATGAACTTGGGCGCGGTGGCCAGGGCGCGGGCGATTTCCACGCGGCGACGCTCACCACCGGACAGGCTCATGCCGAGGTTGTCGCGGATATGGTTGATGTGGAATTCCTGCAGCAGGCTTTCCAGCTCCTTGCGGCGGCCGTCACGGTCGAGTTCCTTGCGGGTCTCGAGGATGGCCATGATGTTATCGGCGACCGACAGTTTGCGGAAGATCGACGCTTCCTGCGGGAGATAGCCGATACCGGCGCGTGCGCGGCCGTGCATCGGCTGGTGGCTCACGTCCAGGTCGTCGATCAGGACGCGGCCCTGATCCGCCTGGACCAGGCCGACGATCATGTAGAAGCAGGTGGTCTTGCCGGCGCCGTTGGGGCCGAGCAAGCCGACGATCTGGCCGCTGTCGATCGACAGGCTGACGTCGCGCACGACCTGACGGCTTTTATAGGCCTTGGCCAGATGCTGGGCTTTCAGGGTTGCCATTACTCGGCCTTCTTCTTCGGCTGGATAACCATGTCGATGCGTGGACGAGGCGCGGTGACCTTGTTGCCATTGGCACGACCGGCGTTAGCGATCTGTTTCACGGTGTCATAGGTGATCTTCTCACCTTCCGTCGAGTTGCCATCGGGGCTGAGCACCTTGGCCTGGTCGATCAGGACGATGCGGTTCTGCTGGGCATGGTACTGGATAGTCTTGCCGTAGCCTTTCATCGGGCCGGTATCGGTCGCGGACTGCTTCTGTTCGAAGTAAGCCAGGTTGCCCACCGACGTTACCACGTCGATATCGCCCGATTGGGTGCGCGTCAGTGTCACCGTATTGCCGGTGATCTTCATCGAGCCCTGGGTGATGATCACACCGCCGGTATAGGTGGCGACGCCTTGCTTGTCATCGAGCTGTGCATCGTCAGCCGAGATGTGGATCGGTTGCTGGCTATCGTTCGGCAGAGCCCAGGCGCTCACGCTTCCCAGTGCTGCGCCCAGACCGAGCAAAATAGGGAGAGTTTTAACGAGCCTCATACTGTCCTCTTACGTTCGATAGCAGGTGTATCCTGCTTTCTTTCAAATACGCTTTCATTCCCTTGCCAGTCGATACACCGCCAGCGCCGTCGATTCTAACGTCTTGCTCGGTCTGCGCATATTGCTTCTGCGGGAATACGGTCATGCGACTGCTGGTAATCACGGTCTCACGTTTTTTATCGTCCGTGCGCGCAACGCGCACCGAGTCGATCAGTTCCACCTCGGTACCGTCCGGGTTGACCTCACCACGTTTGCTGGTGACGTGCCATGGGAACTCGGTACCGCGGTAAATGTTCATGTCCGGATTGGTCAGCAGCGTGACTTCGCTGGCCTTTACATGCTCGACCTTGTCCGAAGTCATCTCGTACTGAACCTTGCCGTCTGGCAGGAATTGCACGCTCTTGGCATTGATGGCGTAGTAGTCGATAGCGCCCTCGTCCACCTGCGCAGCAGGCTGGTCGAGAAAGCGCTCCGGGCTGATATTCCAGTAGCCCACCGCGAGAAACAGCGCGGCGATGACCCCGAATAGCAGGAAGTTGCGAATCTTTTTGCTCAGCATAAAACGCTCTATAAGTAGGCGGCGTGGGCCGCTTCAAGGCTACCCTGGGCACGCAGGATCAGCTCGCAGAACTCGCGGGCGGCACCTTCACCGCCACGGGCGGTAGTGATGCCATGGGCATGCTCGCGAACAAATGCCGCCGCATTGGCGACAGCCATGCCCAAGCCCACCCGACGAATCACCGGCAGGTCTGGCAGGTCATCGCCCAAGTAGGCGACCTGCTCATAGCTTAGGTTGAGTTGGCCAAGAAGCTCGTCCAGAACCACCAGTTTATCCTCGCGGCCCTGATACAGGTGAGGAATCCCCAGGTTTTGTGCACGGCGTTCCACAACGGGGGTTTTTCGGCCGCTGATAATCGCTGTTTGCACGCCCGCCGCCATCAGCATCTTGATGCCCTGGCCATCGAGGGTGTTGAACGTCTTGAATTCGCTGCCGTCTTCGAGGAAGTACAGGCGGCCATCGGTCAGCACGCCGTCGACGTCGAAAATCGCCAGCTTGATGTTTTTACCGCGTTGCAACAGGTCGCTGGTCATTTACATCACTCCCGCACGCAACAAATCGTGCATGTTCAGGGCGCCAATCGGATGGTCATTGCCATCGACCACCACCAGCGCGCCTATCTTATGGTCTTCCATGATCTTCAAGGCTTCGGCTGCCAGCATTTCAGGGCGCGCGGTCTTGCCGTGAGGGGTCATCACCGCATCAATGGTGGCGGTGTGGATATCAATGGTGCGGTCCAGGGTGCGGCGCAGGTCGCCGTCGGTGAAGACCCCGGCCAGGCGGCCGTCGGCTTCCAGTATCACGGTCATGCCCAGGCCCTTGCGGGTCATTTCCATCAACGCGTCCTTCAGCAAGGTGCCGCGCTGGACGTGGGGCAACTCATCGCCCGAGTGCATGACGTTTTCCACTTTCAGCAGCAAACGGCGGCCCAGGGCGCCACCCGGGTGGGAAAATGCGAAGTCCTCGGCGGTAAACCCACGGGCTTCCAGCAGCGCCACGGCCAGGGCATCGCCCATGACCAGTGCGGCGGTGGTGGAGGAGGTCGGTGCCAGGTTCAAAGGGCACGCCTCGTGGGCCACGTGAACATTCAGGTTCACTTCGGCGGCCTTGGCCAGCGTCGACTCCGGGTTGCCGGTGATGCTGATCATCTGGATGCCCAGGCGCTTGATCAGCGGCAGCAGGGTCACGATTTCGTTGGTGCTGCCGGAGTTGGACAGCGCCAGGATGATGTCATCCTTGGTGATCATGCCCATGTCGCCGTGGCTGGCTTCGGCGGGGTGCACGAAAAATGCAGTGGTCCCGGTGCTGGCCAGGGTGGCGGCGATCTTGTTGCCGACGTGGCCCGACTTGCCCATGCCGACCACGACAACGCGGCCTTTGCTGGCCAGAATCATCTCGCACGCGCGTACGAAATCTGCGTCGATATGCGCCAGCAAGCCTTCTACGGCTTCAAGCTCGAGGCGGATGGTGCGTTGTGCGGATTGAATAAGGTCGCTGGATTGGCTCATGTCTGAAATCGTATAGCCTGACGAAAAGTCGGCGATTATAACGGTAATGATCAATTCCCTCACGCAAGTTCGTCAGGGTTTGTTTGCGATGCGCTTGAGATTCCATCCTTGGCAACATAGGCGGCAACGTTTTTCCCTGTCCTCAATCTGAACAAGCACCGTTCCGGCCTTGGGCGCCCTGTACCAGCAGTGATATAGTTCGCCGCCAGTTCGGTCCGCTCGGCCCATGTGGCCAAGTATTGCGCGAATGATGCAAACGTTTGTCGCAAACGTGGTGTCTGAGTGAGAGGCTGCATCCCAAGGAGTTTAGATGAGTGCCGATAACGCCTACGCGGTCGAGCTGAAGGGACTGACCTTCAAGCGCGGGACGCGCAGCATCTTCAATAACGTCGATATCCGCATTCCGCGCGGCAAGGTCACGGGCATCATGGGGCCTTCCGGTTGCGGCAAGACCACCCTGCTGCGCCTGATGGGCATGCAATTGCGGCCCAGCGCCGGTGAAGTGTGGGTCAATGGCCAGAACCTGCCGACGCTGTCGCGCAGCGATCTGTTTGACGCACGCAAGCACATGGGCGTGCTGTTCCAGAGCGGTGCGCTGTTCACCGACCTCGATGTTTTCGAGAACGTGGCCTTTCCGCTGCGGGTGCATACCCAGCTGTCTGACGAAATGATTCGTGACATTGTGTTGCTGAAACTGCAGGCCGTAGGCCTTCGCGGTGCCATCGACCTGATGCCCGATGAGCTGTCCGGTGGCATGAAGCGCCGTGTGGCCCTGGCGCGTGCCATCGCCCTCGACCCGCAGATTCTCATGTATGACGAGCCTTTTGTCGGCCAGGACCCCATCGCCATGGGGGTGCTTGTACGGCTTATCCGCTTGCTCAACGATGCTTTGGGCATTACCAGCATCGTGGTCTCCCATGATCTTGCAGAAACCGCGAGCATTGCCGATTACCTTTATGTAGTCGGCGATGGCCAGGTGCTGGGGCAGGGCACACCGCAAGAGCTGATGAACGCCGATAACCCGCGCATTCGCCAGTTCATGACCGGCGATCCCGATGGCCCGGTGCCTTTTCACTTTCCGGCAGCGGACTACCGCTCAGATCTTCTGGGGAAGCGCTGATGCGCAAGACATCTCTCATCGAGAAGGTTCGCCTTTTCGGTCGCTCGGGCATCGACATCGTCGAGGTTCTGGGCCGTTCGACGATTTTCCTCTTCCACGCCCTGCTCGGTCGCGGCGGCATTGGCGGCGGCTTTGGCCTGCTGGTCAAGCAGCTGCATTCGGTAGGTGTCATGTCCCTGGTGATCATCGTGGTCTCCGGCGTGTTCATCGGCATGGTGCTGGCGTTGCAGGGCTTCAATATCCTCTCCAGCTACGGTTCGGAGCAGGCGGTAGGGCAGATGGTCGCCTTGACGCTGTTGCGTGAACTGGGGCCGGTGGTCACCGCCTTGCTGTTCGCCGGGCGCGCGGGTTCCGCGTTGACCGCCGAAATCGGCAACATGAAATCCACCGAGCAGTTGTCCAGCCTGGAAATGATCGGCGTGGACCCGCTCAAGTACATTGTTGCCCCGCGCCTGTGGGCCGGCTTCATTTCCCTGCCATTGCTGGCGATGATCTTCAGCGTGGTCGGTATCTGGGGCGGTTCGTGGGTGGCAGTGGACTGGCTGGGCGTCTACGACGGCTCCTACTGGGCCAACATGCAAAACAGCGTGACGTTCACGGGCGACGTGCTCAACGGCGTCATAAAGAGCATCGTCTTCGCCTTTGTTGTCACCTGGATCGCCGTATTCCAAGGCTACGACTGTGAGCCCACCTCAGAAGGGATCAGTCGCGCCACCACCAAGACCGTTGTGTACGCCTCGCTGGCGGTACTGGGCCTTGACTTCATTTTGACCGCCTTGATGTTTGGAGATTTCTGATGCAAAACCGCACTGTGGAAATCGGTGTCGGCCTTTTCTTGCTGGCTGGCATCCTGGCTTTACTGTTGTTGGCCCTGCGAGTCAGCGGTCTTTCGGCCAGCCCCACCGCCGATACTTACAAACTTTACGCGTACTTCGACAATATCGCCGGTTTGACTGTCAGAGCTAAAGTGACCATGGCCGGTGTAACCATCGGCAAGGTCACGGCAATCGATCTGGACCGCGACAGCTTCACCGGCCGGGTGACGATGCAACTGGACAAGAAGGTAGATAATCTGCCGACCGACTCCACTGCATCTATCCTCACTGCGGGTCTGCTGGGCGAGAAGTACATCGGTGTCAGCGTGGGCGGGGAAACAGCCCTGCTCAAGGATGGCTCGACAATCCACGACACACAGTCGTCGTTGGTACTTGAAGACCTGATCGGTAAATTCCTGCTCAATACGGTCAATAAAGACGCCAAATGAGGAATTCGTACATGATCTCTACCTTGCGACGTGGCCTTCTGGTACTGCTTGCAGCGCTGCCGTTGATGGCCAACGCAGCAGGTTCTGCGCACGATCTGGTGCAGGACACTACTAACAAGATGTTGGCTGACCTGTCGGCCAACAAGGAAAAGTACAAGCAGGACCCGAGTCAGTTCTATAACGCGCTCAACACCATTGTTGGCCCGGTGGTCGACGCTGAAGGCATTTCCCGCAGCATCATGACGGTCAAGTATTCGCGCAAGGCTACCCCGGCGCAGATGCAGACCTTCCAGGAAAACTTCAAGAAAGGCCTGTTCCAGTTCTACGGTAACGCGCTGCTCGAGTACAACAACCAGGGCATTACCGTTGCTCCCGCCGGCGATGAGTCGGGTGATCGCACCAGCGTCAATATGAGCGTCAAAGGCAACAACGGTGCTGTCTACCCTGTGCAATACACGCTGGAGAAGGTTAACGGCGAGTGGAAGCTGCGTAACGTGATCATCAACGGCATCAACATTGGCAAGCTGTTCCGTGACCAGTTCGCCGACGCCATGCAGCGCAATGGCAACGATCTGGACAAAACCATCAATGGTTGGGCCGGTGAAGTCGCCAAGGCCAAGGAAGAAACCGATAAAGCTGCCGGGAAGCCTGCGCAATGACCGAGTCGGCTGTTCGTCTAGGCGATGCCGGCGAGCTGTTCATCAGTGGCGTGCTGGACTACCGCTCCGGGCCTGACCTGCGCAAGCAGGGCCAGGCCTTGATCAAGACCAGCACTGCCCCTGCGCTGGTGCTGGATTGTTCGGCTGTGACCAAGTCCAGCAGCGTCGGCTTATCGTTGTTGCTGTGCTTCATGCGTGATGCCGAAGCGGCCAAAAAGCCCGTCAGCATCCGTGCTATGCCCGAAGACATGCGTGAAATTGCCGAAGTTTCCGGTCTGACCGAGTTGCTGGCGCATCCTTAATACACATTATTAAAGAGGCCCCCCGTCAGAGTCCTGCTATGCGGGGTTCGCAGGCGCGGGGCTTTTTTGTATGATGTGCGACCCGCGCGCACTGGGCGCCGATAGAGGTTGAGCATGCAGGCCCTAGAAGTTAAGCGCTTTCTTGAAGGAAAGCTGCCGGAAACGACCGTAGAAGTTGAAGGCGAAGGCTGCAACTTCCAGCTGAACGTGATTAGCGATGAACTGGCGGCACTCAGCCCGGTCAAGCGTCAGCAGCAGATCTATGCCCATTTGAACCCGTGGATCACCGATGGCAGCATCCATGCGGTCACTATGAAATTTTTCAGCCGCGCGGCCTGGGCCGAGCGCACCTGAGCCCCCAAGGCGTCGAGATTCTTATGGATAAATTGATTATTACCGGCGGTGCCCGCCTTGATGGCGAGATTCGCATCTCCGGTGCAAAAAACTCCGCCTTGCCGATCCTGGCAGCGACCCTGCTGTGCGATGGCCCGGTTACCGTGGCCAACCTGCCGCACCTGCACGACATCACCACCATGATCGAGCTGTTCGGTCGCATGGGTATCGAGCCGGTGATCGACGAGAAACTGGCCGTCGAAATCGACCCGCGCACCATCAAGACCCTGATCGCCCCGTACGAGCTGGTGAAAACCATGCGCGCGTCGATCCTGGTGCTGGGCCCGATGGTCGCCCGTTTCGGCGAAGCCGAAGTCGCATTGCCTGGCGGGTGCGCCATCGGCTCGCGTCCGGTTGACCTGCATATCCGCGGCCTTGAAGCCATGGGTGCGACCATCGACGTCGAAGGCGGCTACATCAAGGCCAAGGCGCCGGAAGGCGGCCTGCGTGGCGCCAACTTCTTCTTTGATACCGTCAGCGTGACCGGTACCGAGAACATCATGATGGCCGCTGCCCTGGCCAACGGCCGCAGCGTCCTGCAAAACGCCGCGCGCGAGCCGGAAGTGGTCGACTTGGCCAACTTCCTGATCGCCATGGGTGCCAACATCACCGGCGCCGGCACCGACACCATCACCATCGACGGTGTGAAACGCCTGCACCCGGCCACCTACAAAGTGATGCCGGACCGCATCGAGACCGGTACCTACCTGGTTGCTGCTGCCGTCACCGGTGGTCGCGTCAAGGTCAAGGACACCGATCCGACCATCCTGGAAGCGGTCCTGGAAAAGCTGCGCGAAGCCGGTGCCGAAATCACTACCGGCGAAGACTGGATCGAGCTGAACATGCACGGCAAGCGTCCTAAAGCCGTCAACGTGCGTACCGCTCCCTACCCAGCGTTCCCGACCGACATGCAAGCGCAGTTCATCTCCCTGAACGCGATTGCCGAAGGCACCGGTGCCGTGATCGAGACCATCTTCGAAAACCGCTTCATGCACGTGTACGAACTGCACCGCATGGGCGCGAAGATCCAGGTCGAAGGCAACACCGCCATCGTGACCGGCACCGAGAAACTCAAGGGCGCGCCAGTGATGGCCACCGACCTGCGTGCCTCGGCCAGCCTGGTGATCTCGGCGCTGATCGCCGAAGGCGACACCCTCATCGACCGCATCTACCATATAGACCGTGGTTACGAGTGCATCGAAGAAAAACTGCAGATGCTCGGCGCCAAAATCCGCCGCGTACCGGGCTAGTCCCGCCGCTGAAAACGCTGTCACTGTGGTGAGCGGGCTTGCCCCGCGCTGGGCTGCGAAGCGGCCCTAAAGTCTGGGGAGCGCTGCGCACTCCAGCGCAGGGCAAGCCCGCTCACTACTAGAGGCTTGCTGTGAATTTGTTCAAAATCGAGGCTGTAATGGCCTCGATCTGTGTCCGGCGCCGTTTGCGACCGGGCAGCAATAGCCTGATGAAGGACTGACGTTTCCATGTTGACCATCGCACTGTCCAAGGGCCGCATCCTTGACGACACTTTGCCGCTTCTGGCTGAAGCGGGCATCGTGCCGACCGAGAATCCGGACAAGAGCCGCAAGCTGATCATCCCCACGACCCAGGACGACGTGCGCCTGTTGATCGTGCGGGCTACCGACGTGCCGACCTACGTTGAACATGGTGCGGCCGACCTCGGTGTTGCCGGTAAAGACGTGCTGATGGAATACGGCGGCCAGGGCCTGTACGAGCCATTGGACCTGCGTATCGCCCTGTGCAAGTTGATGACCGCTGGCCGTGTCGGTGATGTCGAGCCCAAAGGCCGCCTGCGCGTCGCGACCAAGTTCGTCAATGTTGCCAAGCGTTACTACGCCGAGCAAGGCCGCCAGGTCGACATCATCAAGCTCTACGGCTCGATGGAGCTGGCGCCGCTGATCGGCCTGGCCGACAAGATCATCGACGTGGTCGACACCGGTAACACCCTGCGTGCCAACGGTCTTGAGCCGCAAGAATTCATTGCCGACATCAGTTCCCGCCTGATCGTCAACAAAGCTTCGATGAAGATGCAGCATGCCCGTATCCAGGCGTTGATCGACACCCTGCGCACGGCAGTGGAGTCGCGACACCGCGGTTGACTTACCCGCGTAGCCGAAAGGCTGCGCCCGTCTATCCGCCTCATAGCCAGAATTCTCAGGTGCCCAAGCGGAAACGACTGCTAGTTTAGGGCGCCTGAGTTTTTGCCAATTCTATTGAGGCCCTCGCTATGACCACGTCCACTGCAATTGCCCGACTCAACGCTGCCGACCCGGATTTCGCCCATCATCTGGATCATCTGCTGAGCTGGGAAAGCGTGTCCGACGATTCGGTCAACCAGCGGGTGCTCGACATCATCAAGGCCGTGCGCGAGCGCGGTGATGCGGCGCTGGTGGACTTCACCCGCCAGTTCGACGGCCTGGACGTCAAGTCCATGGCTGACCTGATCCTGCCCCGCGAACGCCTGGAACTGGCCCTGACGCGCATCACTGCGCCGCAGCGCGAAGCCCTGGAAGTGGCGGCGGCGCGCGTGCGCAGCTACCACGAAAAACAGAAACAGGATTCCTGGAGCTACACCGAGGCCGACGGCACGGTGCTGGGCCAGAAGGTCACCCCGCTGGACCGCGCCGGTCTGTACGTGCCGGGCGGCAAAGCTTCGTACCCCTCATCGGTGCTGATGAACGCGATCCCGGCCAAAGTGGCAGGCGTGACCGAAGTGGTCATGGTCGTGCCGACCCCGCGCGGTGAAATCAACGAACTGGTGTTGGCTGCAGCCTGCATCGCCGGTGTGGATCGCGTGTTCACCATCGGCGGCGCCCAAGCCGTTGCCGCCCTGGCGTACGGCACTGAAAGCGTGCCGAAGGTCGACAAAGTGGTCGGCCCAGGCAATATCTATGTCGCCACCGCCAAACGCCACGTATTTGGCCAGGTGGGCATCGACATGATCGCCGGCCCTTCGGAAATCCTGGTGGTATGCGACGGTCAGACCGACCCGGACTGGATCGCCATGGACCTGTTCTCCCAGGCCGAGCATGACGAAGATGCCCAGGCGATCCTGGTCAGCCCGGACGCCGAGTTCCTCGACAAGGTCGCGGCCAGCATCAATAAACTGCTGCCGACCATGGAGCGCGCCGAGATCATCGAGAAGTCGATCAATGGCCGTGGCGCGTTGATCCTGGTGCGCGACATGGAGCAAGCCATCGAAGTGGCCAACCGTATCGCGCCGGAGCACCTGGAGCTGTCCGTGGCCGACCCACAAGCCTGGCTGCCGTCGATTCGCCACGCGGGTGCGATCTTCATGGGCCGCCATACCAGCGAAGCCCTAGGGGACTACTGCGCGGGCCCGAACCACGTGCTGCCAACCTCCGGCACGGCGCGGTTCTCGTCGCCACTGGGGGTGTATGACTTCCAGAAGCGTTCGTCGATCATCTTCTGCTCGCCCCAGGGCGCTTCCGAGCTGGGCAAGACTGCTTCGGTGCTGGCCCGTGGTGAATCCCTGAGTGCCCACGCCCGCAGCGCCGAATACCGCATCCTTGAAGAGAAGGGGAACTGAGACATGAGCAAATTCTGGAGCCCTTTCGTCAAGGACCTCGTGCCTTACGTGCCCGGCGAACAACCCAAGCTGACCAAGCTGGTCAAGCTCAACACCAATGAAAACCCCTACGGGCCATCGCCCAAGGCATTGGCGGCGATGCAGGCCGAGTTGAACGACAACCTGCGCCTGTACCCGGACCCCAACAGCGACCTGCTCAAGCAGGCGGTGGCCAAGTATTACGGGATCGATGCCGGCAAAGTGTTCCTTGGCAACGGTTCCGACGAAGTCCTCGCGCACATCTTCCACGGCCTGTTCCAGCACGATCTGCCGCTGCTGTTCCCGGATATCAGCTACAGCTTCTATCCGGTTTACTGCGGGCTCTATGGCATCAAGTCCGCTCCGGTGCCGCTGGACGAACAGTTCCAGATCCGCGTGGCGGATTACGCCAAGCCGAACGGCGGGATCATCTTCCCCAACCCGAACGCGCCCACCGGCTGCGTGCTGGCGCTGGACGCCGTGGAGCAGATCCTCAAGGCCAGCCCGGACTCGGTGGTGGTGGTCGATGAAGCCTATATCGACTTCGGCGGTGAAACCGCGATCAGCCTGGTGGACCGCTACCCGAACCTGCTGGTGACCCAGACCCTGTCCAAATCGCGCTCACTGGCTGGTTTGCGCGTGGGCCTGGCCGTGGGTCACCCGGACCTGATCGAAGCGCTGGAGCGGGTCAAGAACAGCTTCAACTCCTACCCGCTGGATCGCCTGGCGATTGTCGGCGCAGCGGCGGCGTTCGAGGATCGTGAGTACTTCGAGAAGACCTGCCGATTGGTTATCGATAGCCGTGAGAAAGTCGTGGCACAGTTGGAAGCCAAAGGCTTTGAAGTGTTGCCGTCGGCAGCCAACTTCATCTTTGCCCGTCACCCACAGCATGACGCGGCGGGCCTGGCGGCCAAGTTGCGTGAGCAAGGGGTGATTGTTCGTCACTTCAAGCAGGAGCGGATTGCCCAGTTCCTGCGGATCAGCATCGGCACGCCTGAGCAGAACCAGGCGTTGATCGATGGGCTCGGTGAGCTCTAGGCGTTAGACCTTTATTGGCTTGACGGGCCTCATCGCGGGCAAGCCCGGCTCCCACATTGGAATGCATTTCCCTGTGGGAGCCGGGCTTGCCCGCGATGAGGCCATCAGCAACACCGCATCGTTACAGCAACGGCTCATCCGGCTTCTTGTTCTTCCAACCATCATTGCCCGGCAGCAACAGGTTCAAGCCAATCGCCACCACCGCGCACAGGGCAATGCCCTTGAGGCCGAAGTCATCCGGGCCGGTGCCGGTGCCGACCAGCACACCGCCAATCCCGAACACCAGGGTCACCGACACAATCACCAGGTTGCGAGCTTCGCCCAGGTCGATCTTGTGGCGGATCAGCGTGTTCATCCCCACCGCGGCAATCGAGCCGAACAGCAGGCACAGGATCCCGCCCATCACCGGTACCGGGATGCTCTGCAGCAATGCGCCGAACTTACCGATAAACGCCAGGCTGATAGCAAACACTGCCGCCCAGGTCATGATTTTCGGGTTGTAGTTCTTGGTCAGCATCACCGCGCCGGTCACTTCGGCGTAGGTGGTGTTCGGCGGGCCGCCAAACAGGCCGGCAGCCGTGGTGGCAATGCCGTCACCCAGCAACGTGCGGTGCAGGCCTGGCTTCTTCAGGTAGTCGCGACCAGTCACGCTGCCCACTGCAATCACACCGCCGATATGTTCGATCGCCGGGGCCAGGGCCACCGGGACGATAAACAGGATCGCTTGCCAGTTGAATTCCGGCGCGGTGAAGTGGGGCAGGGCAAACCAGGGGGCGGCGGCGATCTTCGCCGTGTCGACCACGCCAAAGTAGAACGACATGGCAAAGCCCACCAGCACGCCGGAGATGATCGGCACCAGGCGGAAAATGCCCTTGCCGAACACCGCCACGATCAAGGTGGTCAGCAGTGCTGGCATCGAGATCATCATCGCCGTCTGGTAATGGATCAGCTCGGTACCGTCACCGGCTTTACCCATCGCCATGTTGGCGGCGATCGGTGCCATGGCCAGGCCGATGGAGATAATCACTGGCCCGATCACCACGGGCGGCAGCAGCCGGTCGATAAACCCGGTGCCCTTGATCTTCACGGCCAGGCCCAGGAAGGTATAAACGAAGCCGGCGGCCATCACCCCGCCCATGGTCGCCGCGAGGCCGAACTGGCCCTTGGCGAGAATGATCGGGGTGATGAAGGCAAAACTCGACGCCAGGAAGACCGGCACCTGCCGCCCTGTCACCACCTGGAACAACAATGTGCCCAGGCCTGCGGTGAACAGTGCGACGTTTGGATCAAGACCTGTGATCAGTGGCATCAACACCAGCGCGCCAAATGCTACGAAGAGCATTTGTGCGCCAGACAGGATCTGGCGCCAAAGCGGGTCGTTGAATTCATCCTGCATGCTCACGCGTCCTTCTGCTTGGTGCCGAAGATCTTGTCACCGGCATCGCCCAGGCCTGGGATGATGTAGCCGTGTTCGTTCAGACGCTCATCGATGGACGCGGTGTAGATCTGCACGTCCGGGTGGGCCTTCTCGACGGCAGCGATGCCTTCGGGGGCAGCGACCAGCACCATGGCGCGGATGTCCCGGCAACCGGCTTTTTTCAGCAGGTCGATGGTGGCAACCATGGAGCTGCCGGTGGCGAGCATCGGGTCGATGATCATCGCCAGGCGCTCGTTGATTTCCGGAACGAGTTTTTCCAGGTAGGTGTGGGCCTGCAGCGTTTCTTCGTTGCGGGCCACGCCCACGGCGCTGACCTTGGCGCCCGGGATCAGGCTGAGCACGCCTTCGAGCATGCCGATACCGGCGCGCAGGATCGGCACCACGGTGATTTTCTTACCGGCGATTTTCTCGACCTGGACGGGACCGGCCCAACCAGGAATCTCGTAGCTTTCCAGGGGCAAGTCCTTGGTCGCTTCGTAAGTGAGCAACGCTCCGACTTCCTGAGCAAGCTCACGGAAGTTCTTCGTGCTAATGTCGGCGCGGCGCATAAGGCCGAGCTTGTGTCGGATCAGCGGATGGCGGATCTCGCGAGTGGGCATGGGAAAGGCTCCGGCGGCGGGCAAAAAAACCGGCCTAGATTAATCTATCCGAGGGTGTTGTCCTATAGACATCTAGTACGTTAGTCCATTAAGGCTTGCTCGGAGCGCACGAGAAGCGTACCTTCGCCCGCTTTTCTTGCCACAGCACCCCCTTGGAGAGCGCCATGTCCGCTGATCTCGAGCATATCCGTCAAATCATGCACGAGGCTGACTGCCTGTACACCGAAGCGCAAGTCGAAGAAGCGATCGCCAAGGTCGGCGCACACATCACCCGTGAAATGGCCGACACCAACCCGGTGGTCTTCTGCGTGATGAACGGTGGCCTGATCTTCGCCGGCAAATTGCTGACCCACCTGCAATTCCCGCTGGAAGCGTCCTACCTGCATGCCACCCGTTATCGCAACGAAACCAGCGGCGGCGACCTGTTCTGGAAGGCCAAGCCGGAAGTCTCGTTCATCGATCGCGACGTGCTGATCATCGATGACATCCTCGACGAAGGTCACACCCTGGGCGCGATCATCGACTTCTGCAAACACGCCGGCGCGCGCAAAGTGCACACCGCCGTGCTGATCGACAAAGACCACGACCGCAAGGCGCGCCCGGACCTGAAAGCCGATTACGTCGGCCTGCCGTGCATCGACCGCTACATCTTCGGTTACGGCATGGACTACAAAGGCTACTGGCGCAACGCCAATGGAATCTTCGCCGTCAAAGGAATGTAAGCATGGCCCGCTTTCTTGATCAGACGCTGTTTGCCGAACTGGCCGAGAAAGCGGCCGCCAGCCCTCGTGGCCGACACCACCACAACTTTCATCAAATGGAAGAGCCCTGCCATCGTCTGGCGGTGGGCCTGCAACCGGACACCTATGTGCCGCCTCATCGGCACTTGAGTGCGGACAAGGCGGAAACCTTGCTGGTGCTGCAGGGCCGTTTGGGTGTGCTGGTGTTCAGCGAAACCGGCGAGGTGCTCGCCAAGCGCGTCATGCAGGCGGGCGGTGAGTGCGCGGGTGTCGACCTGCCGCCGGGTGTGTTCCATGGCCTGGTGGTGCTGGAGCCCGACACGGTGATGTTCGAGTGCAAGGCCGGCCCTTATCGTCCGGTGGGCGAGGGCGAACTGGCCGACTGGGCACCCCGTGAAGGTGACGCTGGCGTGGCCGAGTATCGACGCTGGATGCTTGCCCAGTTCGATTGAGCTACAGTGCTGGGCCCACCTTGCCGGAGCGGCCCATGAGCCTGTTGACACGCACCTGCGCCGCCCTGGCGTTGACCCTCAGTTTGCCCCTGGCCGCGGCGCCTGCGCCGATGCACAGCCAATTCTTGCCCTCGGATGACCTGACCCTGCGCGCCGAAGCGCCGGACCAGCAGCAGCTGCTGCAAGTCACCGAGTACGCGGTAGTGGTGGGCAACCAGCGCCAATCCAGCCAGCAACCGATCCCGGTGACTTCGCCGCTGATGATTCGCCTCAAGGGCAAGTCCCTCAACAAGGGCGCGACGATCAGCCAAGTGGTGCTCAATTTTGATGCTGAGAGCAAAAGCCTGAAAAAGCCCGCTTACGATGACAAGAGCAAGACGCTGACCTTGTCGTACCCGGTGGCCCAGTACCGCGTGATCGTCGACTTGCTGCGCAATGACACGGTGTATGTGCAGTTCCTCAGTTATGCCAACGGGCATATCTGGGCGGATTTGCATACCGGAGCCGTTCGCGCGAAGTAGTCAGGCGACACAGATTCCGCCATGTGGATGCAATTGATGTGGGAGCTGGCTTGCCTGCGATAGCGTTGTCTCAGTGACAGAGGGGCCAGTTGACCCACCGCTATCGCAGGCAAGCCAGCTCCCACATAAGTGTTTGGTTGTTTTCGAAGGTGGTGTCTGGCAGGTAGACTTCAAACCCCGTGTAAATGTCCGCAGGCTGGAGTCGGTAATGCGTAAAGATAAGAAACAGGTGATTGGTGATGAGATCGGCGACGATCAGATCAAGTTGTTCCTGGACTTCGAGCCGGTCGACGCGACTTCACCGTCCCTGCACAAACTGATCAAGGCCTACCGTGGCCTGCGTATCGACGACTTCGAACGGTTCCTGGGCTTCTTCAAGGAAGCCGGCCTGGACCTCGACGGCAAGGATGAGCATGGCCAGACCTTTGTCGATCTGATCAAGGACCAGCGTAATGCCGCCGAATACATCGAGCTGATCGATAACGCCCGCGGCTGATTATCCTAGACACACAAAAACGCCCCGCTCTCATCATGAGAGCGGGGCGTTTTTTATGGCGTCACGACCTCAAGCGTAGCTTTCGGTCTCGGCGGCAGGTGCCACCAGCTCAAGGCTGATGTTGTTCTGCGTGTTGATCTTGCGATACAGCTCGGCATCCGTCTCCAGGACCTTTTCCCGCGCCGGGAAAATTTCCTGCAGCTTGGCGGCCCATTCACCCGACGCTTTGCTTGGGAAGCACTTCTCGATCAGTTCCAGCATGATCGAAACGGTCACCGAAGCACCCGGGGACGCACCCAGCAGCGCGGCCAACGAACCATCTTTGGCCGCGACCAGCTCGGTACCAAATTGCAGCACACCGCCTTTCTTCGGGTCTTTCTTGATGATCTGCACCCGTTGACCGGCCACTTCCAGGCGCCAGTCTTCGGCTTTCGCCTCAGGGTAGAAGCGGCGCAGGGATTCCAGGCGCTGCTCCATGGATTGGCGCACTTCGCTGACCAGGTACTTGGTCAGGTCCATGTTGTCGCGCGCCACGGCCAGCATCGGGCCGATGTTGCCGGCACGAATCGACAGGGGTAGGTCGAGGAACGAACCGTGCTTGAGGAACTTGGTGGTGAAACCGGCGTATGGCCCGAACAGCAGGGACTTCTTGCCATCCACCACGCGGGTGTCCAGATGCGGCACGGACATCGGTGGCGAGCCCACGGCAGCCTGGCTGTAGACCTTGGCCTGGTGGTGCTTGACCACTTCCGGGTTGTCGCAACGCAGCCACTGGCCGCTGACCGGGAAGCCGCCAAAACCTTTGCTTTCCTCGATGCCCGAGGCTTGCAGCAGCGGCAGGGCTGCGCCACCGGCGCCAAGGAACACAAACTTGGCGTCCACTTCACGGCTGTTGCCGCTGTTGACGTCCTTGATGCTCACGGTCCAGCCCGCGCCGTTGCGCTTGAGGCCGGTTACACGCTTGCTGTACTTGACCTGGGCGTCTGCCGAGCTGGTCAGGTGGCTGAGCAGTTGGTTGGTCAGCGCGCCGAAGTTGACGTCCGTGCCGTTCATCACGCGGGTGGCCGCGATTTTTTCGTCGAGCGGACGGCCCGGCATCATCAGCGGCATCCACTCGGCCATTTCGTTGCGGTCTTCGGTGTAGTGCATGTCCGAAAACGCGTGGTGCTGGCGGAGGGATTCAAAGCGCTTCTTGAGGAAGTCCACGCCTTTTTCGCCCTGCACGAAGCTCAAGTGCGGCACCGGGCTGATAAAGGACTTGGACGAGCCAAAGGTGCCCTTTTTGGTCAGGTACGCCCAGAACTGCTTCGACACCTCGAACTGGGTGTTGATGTGCACGGCTTTCTTGATGTCGATGGAGCCATCGGCAGCCTGCGGTGTGTAGTTCAGCTCACACAGGCCGGCGTGGCCGGTACCGGCGTTGTTCCACGGGTTGGAACTTTCCGCGGCACCCGAATCCATCAGCTCAACGACTTCCAGCTTGAGGCCGGGGTCGAGCTCTTTGAGCAGTACGGCCAGGGTGGCACTCATGATGCCGGCCCCTACCAGTACTACGTCGACTGCTTCGTTATGCGCCATTTAACGCGTCTCCAAAATCTGCAGCACCAAATTGACGGCATGGCTGCCAGGAGTGACGGGGCGGTTCACGTGTTGCCCCAGGTTACCCATGGCCAGGATCGCCATGTCCGATTCGCAATTCTTTGCAACTTCAGCGCACGCTTCCTGCCGGGCTAATCTGCCTATGAACGCATTCATGGGCGCCTGTGGCAATTCGACTTATGGTCAAAGCGTGCGATTCGTGCAACCAATCCGTAGCGGACAGGCTCAAGCTCCGGTTTTTGAGGCGTGCTCGGTCCTGTGTGGTTGGGCTGTTCCAGACGCTGATGGTGCTTGTACAAACGCCAAACTATTCATTTGCTCGCCACACTCTTGTGAAGTTGTGAAAACCCGTTTTTTCACGCTCTTTTGAAGACGTGAACCTCAAAAAAGGGCTGCCCCAGCCTGGCACCTGGCCCGGATACCTTGCCGACACGCGGCAAAACGGGCAAACAACTCAAGTGGCCGAGCACAATGGCAGCTCTGGCAGATTCGATAAAGGCGGAGGGTTTGCAGGGAAAACAGCAAGCACGCCAGCTTCACTCGATCTGTGTGGGCGGCTCTCTGTGGGCGATTCTTGGGCTAATGCCGAGGCATTAACGATGCTGCGAGGCCCGATCAGGAGACGTCCTTATAATCGGGGGGAGATTGTAGCGAAGAACGCCAGGGAAATGGGCGTGTTTTATGACTTTTATTAGGTGTTCGGTCAGGCGGCCAACGGCTGGTGGCGGGACGACCGCGCAGGACGCGGGCTGACGCGGGCCCGGGCAGGCAATGGGTGGTGCATCCAGCTCAGGCGGATTTCATCGATTTCTACCCAGCCGTCGCCAACTGGAGGCTGGCTGCACTCTTTGAACGCCTGGCAACGCCCCTGTGCATCGAGCAGGGCGAATTGGCGAAGGGCGGTCTTGCGCGTGAACAGTGACCAGAGAAAATGCATGGCGATCAACCTCCTGAGATTGGGGCCAAGCATGCCTGCCCGGGATGACGAGCCCATGTAACGGGTGTGACATATCGGTGACATCGAACCGCGTTCCAGGCAAGGGGTCACAGGTTGTAACTGATGCTAGTTCCCGGCAGTGGCGCCCCGCTATACTGCCGGCCTGTCGGTACCTGATTTCTGGAGAGAAGAGCATGTTGCAACGCCTGTTGTTCGGTTTGATCACTGTGACCAGTTTGACCCTGGTTGGCTGCGCCAACAGCCCGCAACAACTGACCCCGGAACCGAAGATCACCACCCAGCTGGCGCCAGTGGGCCACGGCCAGCCGGTATCGGTACGAGTGGTGGATGGTCGTCCATCGCCGACGCTCGGCTCGCGCGGTGGCCTGTACCCGGAAACCGCCCTGGTGTCGGTGAACGCTCAAGACGTGCTGCCCAAGCTGCAGGCCCAGGCCGAAGCCGCCGTGCGCCTGCTGGGTTTCACCCCAAGCCCCAACGCCCCAGGCGCTCCGCAGTTGACGATCACCCTGGCTGAATTGAAGTATCAGTCGCCTAAAGACGGCCTGTACGTGACCGAAGCGTCCATCGGCGCGACCTTCAAGTCCGACGTCAGCGCCGGCACCCGTCGCTACAGTGGTCGCTATGGCGCGTCCCTGAACCAGCGTTTCGGTATGTCGCCGAACCAGGAAACCAACACCAAGCTGGTCAGCGACGTCCTGAGCGACGCCTTGACCCGTCTGTTCAAGGACCCAAGCATCGGTTCGCTGCTCAGCGCGCAATAACCGATCCGATAGAAAACCGGGCTCAGTGATGAGCCCGGTTTTTTTTCGCCTCCCGTTTCATGCGGCAGTGTCGATACAGAAATCCAGCAGGCTTACCCCCGTCAGCAGATCGGCCTCCGGCAGGTCCGCATGCTGGTGCCCGCCAAGGGCGCAATACACCAGCCAGTGGCGGTCCTGGACGTTGAACGCCAGGCCGCCGATCAGCGCCTCTTGCTCATCGCTCTGGGCGATCAGGTACAGCCGATCCTGGTTTTGCGCGTGCAGCATGACAAGCTCCTAAGCATCGAAGGGCAACAGAGTGGCTTGTTAAGGTGACGTTCAGGTGACGGTGTAAATTACTGGATACATTAACCGTCCATGGGGGAGGGAGCATGAGCGGCGCCGGAGGCCACTATCGTTCAGGTTTGTATCTGAACTGATACCAAGACACTGTTTTACCGAGGTTTGCGATGGCGCTGCCCGCACTATTGATCAATGTTGTGGCTTTAATGGTGGCTTGCCCGGGTGCGGCGCTGCTGTTTATCACCCGCCTGCGCGAACAGCGCGCAATGGCCGAGTTGACCGCGCAAAGCGAAGATCGGGCAATCGACCAACCGATGTTGTTGCTGGATGTGCGCACCGAACGGGCGCATCGTCTGGCTTACCGCATCGGGTTCGCCTGCCTGGGGCTGGCGCTGGCCTTTTCCTGGCTCAGCACCCACCTCTAAAACGCCACAACACAAATGTGGGAGCGGGCTTGCTCGCGAATGCGGTGTATCAGTCAATAATGTAGCGACTGACATTCCGCATTCGCGAGCAAGCCCGCTCCCACATTTTGATCAGTGTTTACAAAGGTATTCCGGCTTTAACTCGATATTGATTACGCACCGGGGTTGCATACTGCACCACCAGGAATGGCCGGTGCTCGGCCGGGCATTCGTTCAGGCGGCGCTCCCATTCAGCCTTGGCCTTGGCCAGTTCATCCGCCGGGAACACCTCGGCTGCCGTCGGCACCTGCAGTTGCGGGTCGGCGTCGCTCCATTGCTGGTAGGCCAGGTAGTGCACCGGGAACAACCGGTAACCGCCGAGAATCTGCCGATCCATTTCCACGGCCAGCAGCTTGGTGTCTTCGAAACGCTCGGTAATCGGCGGCGCGAAGTTGATGTGCACCCGGCCCTTGTAGCCCGTGATGCCCAAGGCGATGCTTACGTCATCCTCGCCCGGTGCCTTGCTGTAGGTGCCGGTGGTGGCGCGGATGTACAACTCGCGTGCCTTGGCGGTATCGCAGGGGTCGTACTCGTAGCTGATCGACACGGGCGTCAGGTTCAGCGACTGGATCACCTCGGCAAACGGCTCGTCCTTGCGGCTGACGTGGAACATCTTGAGGATCGCCGACTCGGTGCGGTCATCGCCATCCTTGGCGCGCCCTTCGGCCTGGGCGATCCAGATGGATTGGCAGTCGTTGCGGATCGAATGGTTGATATAGGCCGACAGCAGGTTGTAAGCCGCCATCTTCTCCTTTCGTCCGGTGATCGAGCGGTGCACGATGAAGCTCTTGTTCAGGCGCATCAGGTCGCTGACAAACGGCTTTTGCAGCAGATTGTCGCCAATGGCGATGCGTGGCGTCGGCAGGCCGGCGTGGTAGACGGCATAGTTGACGAAGGCCGGGTCCATCACGATATCGCGGTGGTTGGCCAGGAACAGGTAGGCGGTGCCGGACTTGAGCTGCTCGACGCCCGTGTAGGTCACACCGTCGGTCGCTCGGTCAATGGTGTGGTCGACGTAATACTCGACTTTGTCCTGCAGCGTGGCCACGGTGGTGACGCCGGCGAATTCACGGCGCAATTTGCGGGCGATCATCGGCTTGAGCAGCCAGCCCAGGGCGCCGGCAAAGCGCGGGAAGCGGAAGTGGGTCAGGATGTCCAGAAAGGCCTTGTCACTGAACAGACGTGCCAGCACTGCCGGGACTTCGCTGTCGTTGTAAGGTCGGATGGTATCGAATTCGCCCATCATGCTCTCTTGTTAGAAACGGCTAGGGTAAGTAAAGGAAATACCAGGGCGCGGCGCGAGTAATGGGCTCGGCCGAACGATAACCCTGTAAATAGACCGGCGATTATACGCACAAGTCACCTTGGAGGCTGCGATGCTGGAAAGCGCGACGTACGATTGTCCTTATTGTGGTGAAGTGGTCGAGACAACGGTGGATTTGTCGGGCGGTGATCAGACCTATATAGAAGACTGCCAGGTGTGTTGCCGGCCGATCATTTTCGATCTGCAGGTCCATGGTGAAGAATGGATGCTTGAAACCCGCAGCGAAAATGAATAAAGGGGGCGCCCATGCAGCGAATCTACGAACCGGAAAACCTGATGGAAGGCGAGTTGCTGCAGCAGATGCTCGCCAGCGAGGGCATCGAAGCGCACCTGGTGGGCCGCCATTTGCTGGGCGGCACCGGCGAATTGCCGATCTTCGGTCTATTGGGCCTGGAGGTGGACAACGACCGGGCCGTTGACGCCCGCGCGCTGATCACTGCCTATATTGGCGCGCAACCCTTGCCCGGCGACGAACCGGACAGCTTCCCCGACGTGCTGGTCTGTTAGGCTGTCGGTCGGTTTACCCAAGAGTCGTGTTGCCCCATGTGTGGACGTTATGCCCTGTTTCGCTGGACCCCCGCTTTTGCTGCCTTGCCGGGCTTCCCGGCTGACCAGCAGGCCCAGTGGAACATCTCCCCGAATGATTCGGTGCTGATCCAGCGCCTGAGCGACGGCCAGCGCACCCTGGCGCGCGCGCGCTGGGGGCTTACGCCACCCTGGCTCACCGACCTTTCCCGCACGCCCGCCCATGCACGCGCCGAAACCCTGGCCGAGCAACCGATGTTTCGCGAAGCGTTCCGTCAACGCCGCTGCCTGCTGCCGGCCAATGGGTTCTACGAATGGCGCGGCACCCAGCGCAAACGCCCGTACTGGCTCACGCCGGGGGAGGGCTCCGCGTTGTTTTTTGCCGCGATCTGGGAGGCTTACCCCGTGCAGGAGCAGGTGTGGCTGAGCACGGCGGTGGTGACCCAGGCGGCGCAGGCTCAGCGCCGCCCGCTGATTCTGGATGCCGAGGGGCAGGACGCCTGGCTTGATCCCGAGACGCCGTTGCATGTGTTGCAAGGGCTGTTGGCCAGCGAGCCCACCGCGTTGCGCGAGCGGGTGTTGGCCAACATGGTCAATGATCCGAAGCTCAATGGGCCTGAGTGCCTGACCCCGGCGTGAGTCACTAAGTGTTGGGTTAGGTTGACTGGCCCCTTCGCGAGCAAGCCCGCTCCCCCATTTGGATGTAGGAACACAGTCAAAATGTGGGAGCGGGCTTGCTCGCGAAGGCGGCCTCAAGCCACCGAAAATCCCTAGACTTTGAACTGATTGATCAACCGGCGCTGCTGCTCCGCCAGCTTGGTCAAGTCCGCACTGGCCGCGCTGGATTCATCCGCGCCGCCTGCTACTTCATTGGCCACTTGGCCGATGTTGATCACGTTGCGATTGATGTCCTCGGCCACCGCGCTCTGTTCTTCGGCGGCACTGGCGATCTGGGTGTTCATGTCGTTGATCACCGAGACTGCCTGAGTGATCGTTTCCAGCGCTTCGGCCGCCTTGGCCGCGTGTTGCACGCTTTCATCGGTGCGGTTCTGGCTGTCCTCCATCACCCGCACCACGTCCCGCGTGCCTTGTTGCAACTGCTGGATCATGGTCTGGATTTCTTCGGTGGCTTTTTGGGTCTTCTGCGCCAGGTTGCGCACTTCGTCAGCCACTACGGCAAAACCACGGCCTTGCTCGCCGGCACGGGCTGCCTCAATGGCTGCGTTCAGCGCCAGCAGGTTGGTCTGTTCCGCGATCCCGCGAATCGCGGTAAGGATGGCGTTGATGTTCTCGCTGTCCTTGGCCAGGGTTTGCACCACGCCCACGGCCTTGCCGATTTCCTCGGCCAGCGCGCCGATGGAAGTGGAGGTGTCGCGCACAATACGCATGCCCTGGCTGGCGGCCTGGTCGGCATGGCTGGCGGCTTGCGCGGCCTGGGTGGCGTTGCGCGCAACATCTTGCGCAGTCGCGGTCATCTCATGCACAGCGGTGGCGACCTGGTCGATTTCCACCATCTGTTTGTGCACGCCCTGGTTGGTGCGGATCGCGATGTCGGCGGTGTGCTCTGACGAATCGCTGACCTTCTGCACCGAGCTCACCACCTGAGTGATCATGCCTTGCAGCTTGATCAGGAAGGTGTTGAAGCCGGCGGCAATCGCGCCCAGTTCATCGGCGCGGTCGCTGGTCAGGCGTCGCGTCAGGTCGCCTTCGCCCTGGGCGATGTCATTGAGCATGGCCACCATTTGCTTGAGCGGGCGGGCGATGCCGTGACCGACCAGCCAGATCACCAGCAGGCCGATACCGGCGATCAACAGGCCGGCGATGGTCATGCCGAATATGTCGGTCTTGCGTTGGGCTTCCAGGTCGCTTTGCAGTTTCTGCGAGTCAGCCATCACCGCGCTGAGGGGCAGTTGCATCATCAGGGTCCAGCGTGCGTCGGTCTGGCCGATAGTGAACGGCAGGAACAACTCGATATGCCCGTGTTCCTTGTCGATGTCGTAGCGAACTTCGCCGACGCTCAGTTGGTTGAGGTTGGTCAGTTCGTTGCTGTCGAGCAGGTCGGTGGCCTTTTCACCGAGTTTGCTGGCGTCCTTGGTGTAGGCCACCAGGCGGCCATTGCTGGAGATCAGCGCCAGCTCACCGGCACCGTTGTAGAGCTTTTGATCGGCGCTGGTGAGCATGTCCTGAATGAAGTTCACCGACAGATCGGCACCGACGATGCCCTGGAAGCTGCCGTCGATCATGATCGGTTCGATAAACGAAGCGAGCATCACCATGGCATTGCCGACCTTGTAAGGGGCAGGGTCGATGGCGCAGGCCTTTTTGTTTTCCTTGGAGCACAGGTAGTACTCGCTGGCGCGCACACCGGTGGACAAAATGTTCTGGTCGTTGACGTCGGCAAGCTTATCCAGGCCCAGGCTGCCATCTGCGTTGCGGTACCACCACGGCAGGAAACGTCCGTCGGCGCCCATGCCGATAATCGGGCTGTTCACGTAGGCGGCGTCGTTGTGATCGATGGCGTTGGCCTCCCAGCCAATGTAGGCGCCGAGGATCTTCGGGTTGCGCACCACGGTTTCGTGCAGCAGGTTGATCAGTTGCTCGCGGCCGACCTGCAGGGCCGGTTCACCCTTGGCGTCTTTCATGCCGAGCAGGGCGTTGGCGGTCGCCAGGCTCTTGGCCGTCACCAGCGGCGCTTCCAATTCCCGCTGGATCAACGTGGCTTGGGTCTGCGCCAGGGCAGTGAGGCGTTGCTCGATAATCTGCTCGAACTGCACCTGGGTGCGCTCCTGCACCATCTCTTGGGTCCGTGCGCCGGCAAACAAGGCGTACAGCACCAGCACCGCGACCACGCTCAGGACAATGGCCCCGGCCAATGCCGCGACAGAAAACTGAATCGACTTGAATTTCATGAAAGCTCCGGGCACAGGGGGACGATCCGCCTTTTTGTATCGGCCACGGACGCGTTGCGCATGAGGGGTTGTCCTGCAAAATTGTTCGGGATGTCGCAAACGGAATGCCCGCCGCCGTTGCGGGTGCAGGTGGGATGTATCTGAAAATCTGCGGTTACACGTCTGGTGTATCTGGCGCCGATACAAATGTGCGCCTACGATACGCGCCATGTTTTCAGGGAGTAGGCGCATGAATATGAAAGGTATGAAGCAATCGTTGGCCGTTAGCGGGTTGGTTGCAGCGATGCTGCTGGCAGGCTGTCAGTCGGTCAACACCACCAGCGGCGGCGCCGTTGGGGTCGAGCGCAAGCAGTACATGTTCAGCATGCTGTCGAGCCAGGAAGTCGACCAGATGTATGCCCAGTCCTACCAGCAGACCCTGGGTGAAGCCAGCGGCAAGGGGCTGGTGGACAAGACCAGCGCCAACGCCAAGCGTGTGCAGGCGATTGCCAACCGCTTGATCGCCCAGGCACCGACCTTTCGCCCGGATGCGGCGCAATGGAAGTGGGAAGTGAACCTGATCAAGAGCGACGAGATGAACGCCAACTGCGGGCCTGGCGGCAAGATCTTCGTGTACAGCGCGTTGATCGACAACCTCAAGCTCACCGATGACGAACTGGCCGCCGTGATGGGCCATGAAATCGCCCACGCGTTGCGTGAACACGGGCGTGAAGCCATGTCCAAGGCCTATGGGATCGAGATGGCCAAACAGGGTGCCGGTGCGTTGTTCGGCCTGGGCCAGGACAGCCTGGCATTGGCCGACACCGTGGCCAACTACGGCATGACCTTGCCTAACAGTCGCAGCAATGAAAACGAAGCCGACTTGATCGGCCTGGAACTGTCAGCCCGTGCGGGCTACAACCCGAACGCCGCCATTACGCTGTGGAACAAGATGGCCAAGGCCTCGGAAGGCGCGCCGCCGGAGTTCATGAGCACTCACCCGGCGTCCGACAGCCGAATCGCCTCGTTGCAGGCGGCGATTCCGAAGGTGATGCCGCTGTACCAGCAGGCAAAAAAATCCTGAGTTAACGCAGATCAATGTGGGAGCCGGGCTTGCCCGCGATGCAGGCGGCTCGGTCTCTCAGTTGCACCGGGTTGCTGCCATCGCAGGCAAGCCAGCTCTCACAGGGATCGGGTTTGCAGCCTTAGATCCAGCCGCTGCTTTGCATGGCTTTGTACACGGCCACAATCGCCAGGACGAAAAACGCAGTCGCCGCCAGTCGACGAATCAGCGTCAACGGCAGTTTCTCCGCTGCAAAATTCCCCGCCAATACCACCGGCACGTTGGCAATCAGCATGCCCACGGTCGTCCCGATAATCACCAGCCACAGTTCCGGATACTGCGCCGCCAGCATCACCGTGGCGATCTGGGTCTTGTCACCGATTTCCGCCAGGAAGAACGCAATCAGCGTGGTCAGGAATGGCCCGAATTTGCGTGTGGTGCTGGCTTCGTCATCGTCGAGTTTATCCGGCACCAGGGTCCAGAGCGCCGTGGCGCAGAAGCTCGCGGCGAGGATCCAGTGCAACACCGCATCCGAGAAGAAACTGCCGAACCAGGCACCCACGGCACCGGCCGCCGCATGGTTGGCCAGGGTCGCGGCGACGATGCCGGCGATGATCGGCCAGGGTTTGCGAAAGCGTGCGGCAAGGATGAGCGCGAGCAGTTGCGTCTTGTCGCCGATTTCGGCCAAGGCAACGATTGCGGTAGGAACGAGTAGTGAATCCAGCATCAGGTTAGTTTCCAGGGGCGGGTCGACACGGCTATGACACGTACAGCCTTCCCGCCCCGGGTAAGGTGTGCGTGTCATAGGTCTTGTCAAACCCCGGTCCGTCTGTGCGGACTCCTGGGTCGCATACGCCATGGTCTGCTGACCAAGTATGTTGACGTATGCCGGACGAGCGTGGCGCTCGTGGGAGACTACTCCCCTAGGACGGAGCGGATTCTGCCTAGGCAAAATCCATTCGGCAAGCCTTCTTTTTCAAACGCCCGTCAGCCGCGCTTGGCACGGTAGATGCGAAAACCGTTGCCTTCGGCCTTTACCGCACACACGCCCAGATGCTCTTCGATCAATGGCTGGTACTTGAGGAAACTGTTGGCAACCAGGCGAAGTTCGCCGCCTTTTGCCAGGTGTTTCGCCGCTTTTCGCAGCAGATTCTCAGTGGCGAAGTAATCGGTATGTACGCCGACATGGAACGGTGGGTTGCTCAAAATCGCGTTCAAACCCATCGGCGCGGCATCGATGCCATCACCGGTCAGCACCTCGGCTTCCAGGCCGTTGGCGGCTAGGGTCAGGCGGCTGCTGGCGGCGGCAAAGGCGTCCACATCCAGCATCGTCACGCTGTTGTGCGGGTAGCGACGTTTGACCGCAGCCCCCAGCACGCCGGCGCCACAACCAAAGTCCAGTAGATGGCCGCTTGGCAGCTTGTCCAGGTGCTCCAGCAACAGTTCGGTGCCGCGATCCAGTCGACCGTGGCTGAACACGCCCGGCAGGCTCACCACCTTCAGCGGGCCTTCGGCCAGCGGTACCTCGAAGACCTGTGCCAGGCTTTCCAGCTCGACCGCTTGCGGCGCGTTGGCCACGGTGACCTGCCACAGCTGGCAATGCCGCGCGTTGTCGAGCTTGCGTGGCTTGCCGAAGGGGATCATCTGCTTGGCGGCGCTTTCGATGCCGGATTTTTTCTCGCCGACCAGAAACAACTCGGCGCCGGGCAAGCGAGAGGCCACAGCGTTGAGCAGGTAGTCGGTCAGGTCCTTGGACTTGGGCAGGAAGATCACCGCCGCCTCAAAGGCGCGCTCCGGCACGTTCACGCCAAAGTGGCTGCGCTCGGCGAAGCGTGCATCGAGCGCCGCCTGGTCGCCGGCATGCCAGCTCCAGCCGTGGGCGTTGGGCAGGCGGCCGAGCAGGTCGTCGGCGGGCAGGCCCACCAACAGCAGGTTGCCTTGAAAAAGTTCGGCCTGACGAAGCAGTACTTCACTGCGCGGATCCATGGTCTGCTCCTTGAAAAGGGGCGCAGTTTATCAACTCACAACGCGCAGCGGGGCGCCGCTGAAAAAGCCCTGGGCGTTTTCCGCCAGTTGGCCGACGATGCGTTGTCGCGCTTCGCGACTGCCCCAGGCGTTATGTGGCGTGACGATCAGGCGGGGGATATCGCCGGCCAGCAGCGGGTTGCCGTTGACCGGCGGCTCCACGCTCAGCACATCGGTGGCCGCACCGCCCAGATGACCGCTGCGCAAGGCGTCGGCCAAGGCTTGCTCGTTGATCAAGCCACCGCGTGCGGTATTGACCACAAACGCGCCGGGCTTGAGCAACGCCAGTTCACGGGCGCCGATAAAGTCGCGGGTGTGTTCGTTGAGCGGGCAGTGCAGGGTGAGCGCGTCGACTTGGGTCAACAGTTCATCCAATGGCACGCGGTCGGCACGGGCAGGGCGGCCCGGGATCGCGCCAAGCAGCACGCGCATGCCAAAGGCCTCGGCCAGGCGTGCCACGGCGCCGCCCAACTCGCCATGGCCGAGCAGGCCGAGGGTTTTGCCTTCCAGTTCGACGATGGGGTGGTCGAGCAGGCAGAACTGTTTGGCCTCCTGCCACTTGCCGGCGTTTACATCCCGTTGGTAATCCTGCAAGCGCGTGGCCAGGTTGAGCAGCAGCATGATCGTGTGCTGCGCCACCGATGGCGTGCCATAGCCCTGGCAGTTGCTTACAGTGATGCCATGGGCGCGGGCGGCTTCGAGGTCGACGTTGTTGGTGCCGGTGGCCGAGACGAGGATCAACTTGAGTTCCGGGCAGGCCGCCAGGGTTGCGCTGTTGAGGGCGATCTTGTTACTGATCACCACCTGGGCGCCCTGCAGGCGTTCAACCAGGTTCTGCGGCGTGGTGTCCGAAAACAGCTGCAACTCGCTGAAACTGTCGCGCAGGTCGCTGAGGTCAAGGTCCCCCAGGTCCAGGGACGGGTGATCAAGGAAGACGGCGCGGCGATTGTTCGTCATCAACTGTACCTTTTGCGACAGGGTTCGAAGGCGTAATCTGCCGAGCCTATCAGATGAAATAATCAGTTACTTAATTGGAGTGAGCATGTACGCCGCCGAGTTCTTGACCGTAGCCCTGATTCACTTATTGGCGGTGGCCAGCCCTGGCCCGGATTTCGCGGTGGTGGTGCGTGAAAGTGTTACCCACGGTCGCCGCGCCGGGACCTGGACCGCACTGGGTGTGGGGTCGGCGATTTTCCTGCATGTGGGTTACTCGTTGCTCGGTATCGGCTTGATCGTGTCCCAGTCCATCGTGCTGTTCAACGCGCTCAAGTGGGCGGCGGCGGCCTACCTGTTGTACATCGGCTTCAAGGCCCTGCGCGCGCAGCCGGCCAAGCCTGCCGCCGAGGGCGAGCTGCACCGCGAAGCCGGCGAGCGGACCCCGCGCGGCGCGTTCACAGCCGGTTTCGTGACCAACGGCTTGAACCCCAAGGCCACGCTGTTTTTCCTGTCGCTGTTCACCGTGGTGATCAACCCGCACACGCCGCTGGCGATCCAGGCCGGTTACGGCGTGTACCTGGCGGTGGCGACGGCGCTGTGGTTCTGCCTGGTGGCGATGTTGTTCAGCCAGCAGCGCGTGCGCGCCGGGTTTGCGCGAATGGGGCATTGGTTCGATCGGACCATGGGCGCGGTGTTGATTGCGATTGGAGTAAAGCTGGCTTTTACCAGCATGAAATAGGCCGGATGCTGGCGCAAAGCTAGCATCCATTGGGGTCTGCAAATCATTCCTTTGGCTGATTTGGCTGAAACATAAGGTCTCTACAGTGCAGATCTTCAAGCCAAGACTGTGCAGTCATAAAAAGGGATTCGTATGTTGCAGACCCGTGTTATCCCGCCCGCCGAAGGTGCGTACCAATACCCGCTGTTGATCAAACGCCTGTTGATGTCCGGCACCCGTTACGAGAAGACCCGGGAAATCGTCTACCGCGACAAACTGCGCTACACCTACCCGACCCTGATCGAACGGGTCGCGCGGCTGGCCAATGTGCTGACCGAGGCGGGGGTCAAGGCTGGTGACACTGTGGCGGTGATGGATTGGGACAGCCACCGCTACCTGGAGTGCATGTTCGCCATCCCGATGATCGGCGCGGTGATCCACACCATCAACGTGCGCCTGTCGCCGGAACAGATCCTGTACACCATGAACCATGCCGAGGACCGCTTCGTGCTGGTCAACAGTGAGTTCGTGGGGCTTTACCAGGCAATTGCCGGGCACCTGACCACGGTCGACAAGACCCTGCTGCTCACCGACGGTGATGCCAAGACCGCCGAGCTGCCCAACCTGGTCGGCGAGTATGAAACCCTGCTGGCGGCCGCCAGCCCGAAGTATGACTTCCAGGACTTCGACGAACACTCCGTTGCCACCACCTTCTACACCACTGGCACCACCGGTAACCCCAAGGGCGTGTATTTCACCCACCGCCAGTTGGTGCTGCACACCATCGGTGTGGCGACCATCATGGGCAGCGTCGACAGTGTGCGTCTGCTGGGCACCAACGATGTGTACATGCCGATCACGCCGATGTTCCACGTGCACGCCTGGGGGCTGCCGTACGTGGCAACCATGCTCGGCCTGAAGCAGGTCTACCCTGGCCGCTACGACCCGGAATACCTGGTGGAGCTGTGGCGCAAGGAAAAGGTCACTTTTTCCCACTGCGTACCGACCATCCTGCAAATGGTGCTCAATGCCAAGGCTGCTCAGGACGTGGATTTCGGTGGCTGGAAAATCGTCATCGGCGGCAGTGCGCTCAATCGTTCGCTGTATGAAGCCTCCAAGGCGCGTGGCATTCAGTTGACCGCCGCGTATGGCATGTCCGAGACCGGGCCGCTGGTGTCCTGCGCCCACCTCAACGAAGAGCTGATGGCGGGCACCGAGGATGAACGCACCACCTATCGTATCAAGGCCGGTGTGCCCGGGCCGTTGGTAGAAGCCGCGATCATCGACAGTGATGGCAACTTCCTGCCGGCCGACGGCGAGTCCCAGGGTGAGCTGGTGCTGCGCGCGCCATGGCTCAGCGAAGGCTATTTCAACGAGCCGCAAAAGGGCGCCGAGCTGTGGGAAGGCGGCTGGATGCACACCGGCGACGTCGCCACGCTGGATGCATTCGGCGTGATCGACATTCGCGACCGCATCAAGGACGTGATCAAGACCGGCGGCGAGTGGATCTCTTCCCTGGCCCTCGAAGACCTGGTCAGTCGCCACCCGGCGGTACGCGAAGTAGCGGTGGTGGGCATTGCCGACCCGCAATGGGGCGAGCGCCCGTTTGCCTTGCTGGTGGTGCGTGATGGCCATGTGATAGGGGCCCGCGAGCTCAAGGAACACCTCAAGCCGTTCGTGGAACTGGGCCACTTGAGCAAGTGGGCGATTCCGAGCCAGATCGCCGTTGTTACGGAAATTCCCAAGACGAGTGTAGGAAAACTCGACAAAAAACGTATCCGTATCGACATCATCGAATGGCAGGCCAACAACAGTACCTTCCTGTCCACCCTCTGAGCCGGTTTGCCGTGCCCGTATGGCACGGCAATGCTCTATCTCGCGCCTTCACTTGTGATTTGCCAATTTTCAGCCATCCTTGCCGCGTCGGCCTTCGCCGACGTGGCGAAAGGGTCGTGGCAGACGGGTCGGTGATGCAAATCACACTTTAGAGGGATCAAGCACTACCCCCTGCTGGCTATAGTCCCTTCCAGAGTTTTTCACGGATGTTCCGCTACGGGCCATGGGGGCTCGACTGCCGAGCGGCATTGGAATCGTTGTATTCCGGCCGTTACACGCATCACAGAAAGAACTCACTGCCATAACAATAATGCACATGGAGTAGCGTCGATGACCTCAGTAAACCAGTTCTGGCGCCGGGCAAAACTGCCCCTGGCCGTCAGTCTCGCCTCTACGCTCGCCGGGCCCGCATTCGGCGTCAGTTTCAATATCGGTGAAATCGAAGGGAGTTTTGACTCGTCTCTTTCCGTGGGTGCGAGCTGGTCGACGGCCAAGCCCAACAAAGATCTCATTGGTGCGAACAACGGTGGTCGTGGCCTGTCCCAGACTTCCGATGACGGTCACCTGAACTTCAAGCGCGGTGAGACCTTCTCGAAGATCTTCAAAGGCATTCATGACCTGGAGCTGAAGTACGGCGATACCGGTGTATTTGTACGTGGCAAGTACTGGTATGACTTTGAGTTGAAAGACGAAAGCCGTGAGTTCAAGGACATCAGCGACAGCAACCGCAAGGAAGGTGCCAAGTCTTCCGGTGGGCAGATTCTAGATGCCTTCATTTACCACAACTACAACATTGCCGATTTGCCGGGTAACGTGCGCTTCGGCAAGCAGGTGGTGAGCTGGGGTGAAAGTACCTTCATCGGCGGCGGCATCAACTCCATCAACCCGATCGATGTGTCCGCATTTCGGCGTCCGGGGGCTGAGATCAAGGAAGGCTTGATTCCGGTCAACATGTTCTACGTGTCGCAAACCCTGACCGATAACCTGTCGGCGGAAGCGTTCTATCAGTTGGAGTGGGACCAGACCGTTACCGATAACTGCGGTACGTTCTTCTCGCAGCCTGACGTGATATCTGACGGTTGCAGCGATAACCTGCGAGTGCTCAACAAGCGCTCGACCATTCCGGGTGCCGCTTTTCCGACCTTGAATGCCCTGGGTGTAGACGTCAATAACGAAGGTGTACTGGTACGTCGTGGTCCCGACCGTGATGCGCGGGACAGTGGCCAATTTGGCGTGGCCATGCATTACAACTTCGAGCCGCTGGATACCGAGTTCGGCGCGTACTTCATGAACTATCACAGCCGTGCACCGATCTTCAGTGCTCAAGGTGCACCGTCGTCCGCTTATACCCGTCCGCTGGGGCCGCTGGCTGCGCTGCGTCCGCTGATCGTGGCTGGTAGCTCGAACTACTTCGTCGAATACCCGGAAGATATCCGCCTCTACGGCCTGAGCTTTTCCACCACGCTACCTACGGGCACGGCCTGGAGCGGTGAGTTGAGCTACCGGCCGAATGCGCCTGTGCAATTGAGCACGACCGATATCCTGTATGCCGGTGTCACGCCAATTCCGGGCTTTGGCAATGCGTCCGTGCTGAAAGGGACGCCTGGCCAGGATTTGCATGGCTATAACCGCAAGGAAGTGACTCAGTTCCAAACCACCTTCACGCACTTCTTCGATCAGGTGATGGGCGCCAGCCGCTTGACCACTGTCGGTGAAATCGGCGTGACCCACGTCGGTGGTCTGGAAAGCAAATCCGAGGCCCGTTACGGTCGTGATCCGGTGTTTGGCCCAGGTAGTCTGCCAGGTGGGTTTTGCAACGCCCTCAACAACTCGACGGCCACCGGCGCAGGTCTTCCCAATGCGGCAGGTTTGAACACCAACTGCAACAACGACGGTTACACCACCGCCACCTCCTGGGGCTACCGCGCTCGCGCCATCTGGGAATACCCGGACGTGTTCGCCGGCGTCAACCTCAAGCCAAACGTGGCGTGGTCCCACGACGTCAAAGGTTACTCGCCAGGCCCTGGCGGTAACTTCGAAGAAGGTCGCAAGGCGGTCAGCCTGGGCCTGGATGCCGAGTATCAGAACACCTACACCGCCAGCCTGGCCTACACCAACTTCTTTGGTGGCAAGTTCAGTACGGTGGATGACCGCGACTTCGTCGCTTTGAGCTTCGGCGCCAACTTCTAAGCACATTGCATTTCAGGAAGACCAGAACATGAAAATAACCAAAAGTCTGTTGCACGTGGGTGTGCTTGGGCTGTCGATCCTGGCGAGCAACGTCATGGCGGCAGTCTCGGCGGATGAAGCCGCCAAGCTGGGCACGACCCTGACCCCGATGGGCGCCGAAATGGCCGGCAACGCCGCCGGCACCATTCCAAAATGGTCGCCACTGCCCACCAACGCTGGCGCCGTCGACGCCCGTGGGTTCCTGGCTAACCCGTACGCCAGTGAGCAACCGCAATTCACCATCACTGCAGCGAACGTCGAGCAATACAAGGACAAGCTGGCGCCGGGGCAGTACGCGATGTTCAAGCGTTACCCGGAGACCTTCAAGATGCCGGTCTACCCGACCCATCGCGGCGCTACCGTGCCGGCCGATGTGTTTGCGGCCATCAAGAAGAACGCCACCACCACCAACCTGGTGTCTGGCGGCAACGGCCTGGAAAACTTTGAAACCGCCGTGCCGTTCCCGATTCCAAAAAGCGGCGTTGAGGTGATCTGGAACCACATCACCCGTTATCGCGGCGGCAGCGTGACCCGCCTGGTTACCCAGGCCACGCCGCAAACCAACGGCTCGTTCAGCCTGGTGTATTTCAAAGACCAGTTCGTGTTCCGCGACAAGATGAAAGACTTCGACCCAAAAAATCCGGGCAACGTGCTGTTCTACTTCAAGCAGCAAGTGACTGCGCCGGCACGTCTGGCCGGTGGTGTGCTGCTGGTGCACGAAACCCTGGACCAAGTGAAGGAACCGCGTTCGGCGTGGGTCTACAACGCCGGCCAGCGCCGCGTGCGTCGGGCGCCACAAGTGTCCTATGACGGCCCGGGTACTGCCGCCGACGGCCTGCGTACCTCCGACAACCTCGACATGTACAACGGTGCACCGGATCGCTACGACTGGAAGCTGGAAGGCAAAAAAGAAATCTACATCGCCTCCAACAGCTACAAGATCGACGATCCGAAGCTCAAATACGCCGACATCATCAAGGCCGGCCATATCAACCAGGACCTGACTCGCTACGAGCTGCGCCGCGTCTGGCACGTCGTCGCCACCTTGAAGGAAGGCCAGCGCCACATCTACGCCAAGCGTGACTTCTTCATCGATGAAGACACCTGGCAAGCGGCGGTTATCGACCACTACGACGGCCGTGGCCAACTGTGGCGCGTCGCCGAAGCCCATGCCGAGAACTACTACGACAAGCAAGTGCCGTGGTACGCCCTGGAAACCCTCTACGACCTGCAGTCTGGCCGCTACCTGGCGCTGGGCATGAAGAACGAAGAGAAGCAGGCGTATGACTTCGGCTTCACCGCCACCACCAGCGACTTCACCCCGGCAGCCTTGCGCCAGGACGGTGTCCGCTAAGCCCAAGCCCCCCACTCTGGGAGCCGCCCCCCTGTAGGAGCTGGCTTGCCAGCGATAGCATTCCCTCGGTGTAACAGACACACCGAGGGGCCTGCATCGCCAGCAAGCCGGCTCCTACTTTTTTGTGAGGAGATTTTTTGTCGCAGTTCTTTTCAGGCAAATGTTGCAAAGATCTACAAACCTGCCGCTTTTACCGCTAGTCTCCGGACATCTGCAATGCCGACAACAGCCTTCTACAAGAGCCCGGCGATGACTGATCTGTCCCGAATCCAAGGGCCTGCCAGTGCGGTAATCCCCACCCTGGAAGGTCGCTTCTACAGGCCCCCCCTGCCTGACGGCTACGTGCTGCGCCCGCGCCTGTGCGAGCGGCTGAGTGCCGGGCTGGAAGGGCGGTTGTTGCTGGTCAGCGCGCCGGCGGGCTTCGGCAAGAGTTCGTTGGCGGTGGAGTTCTGTCAGAGCCTCCCGGCCCATTGGCAAAGCCTGTGGCTGGGCTTGAGCCCACGGGACAACGACCCTGGGCGTTTCCTCGAGCGCCTGCTCGACGGCTTGCAGCAATTCTTCCCGCAACTTGGCGCCCAGTCCCTGGGCCTGCTGAAAATGCGCCAGCGCCACCAACCCTTTGCCTTTGAAGAATGGCTGGACGGCGTGCTCGATGAGCTGACGGTGCAGCTGTCCACCCGCGCGCCGCTGTTGCTGGTGCTGGACGATTACCATCTGGCCCAGGGGCCGGTGCTCGACCGTTGCCTGCAGTTTTTCCTCAACCATCTGCCCGATGGGCTGGTGGTACTGGTCACCAGCCGCCAGCGCCCGGACTGGCATCTGGCGCGGCTGCGGTTATCGCGCCACCTGCTGGAGCTGCATGAGCAGGACCTGCGCCTGACGCACGACGAATCCCTGGCGGTGCTTGATCGCCACAGCAGTTCGTTACGCGGCGAAGCCCTCGACAACCTGATCCGCCGCAGCGAAGGCTGGGTCGCCGGCCTGCGCTTCTGGTTACTGGCCGCGTCCGAAGCCGGCAGTGACGGCGCGTTGCCACAAAGCCTGCACGGTGGCGAAGGGTTGATCCGCGATTACTTGCTGGAAGAAGTCATCGACTGCCTGCCGGCCGACGTGCAGGCGTTTCTGTACGACACCGCGCCGCAGGATCGATTTTGCAGCGAACTCTGCGACGCCGTGCGTGAAGCCCATGACAGCGCCGACATCCTGCGTTACCTGCAAGCCCACCAGGTGTTCCTGGTGCCCCTTGACGAGCAGGGCCACTGGTACCGTTATCACCATCTGTTTTCCGACCTGTTGCGCACCCGACGCGCCAGCAGCCATGTGCTGCCGGCCGCCAGCCTGCACCTGCGCGCCTGCCGCTGGTTCAATGCCCAGGGCTTGATCGATGAGGCGGTGGAGCAAGCCTTGCGCGCCGGTCACCTGGATGTGGCGGCCAATCTGGTGCAGAACCTGTCCGAAGAGCAGCTGTTGGCCGAGCAGAATGTCGGCATGCTGCTGCGCTGGAAAATGGACTTGCCCGACAGCCTGCTGATCAGCACGCCACGTTTGATCGTGCTCTACAGCTGGGCCTTGGGCCTGGCCTGCCAGTTGGACGCGGCGGAAGAATTGTCCAGCTACCTCAGTCGCTTCCTGCCGGCACCCTCGGCCACCGCGCAAAAATCAATGTTGGCCCAGTGGCTGGCGCTGAGCGGGATCATCGCCCGGGGCCGGGGTGATCGCGAGCTGACCCAACGCTATTGCAGCGAAGCCCTGGAAAGCCTGCCGCAACGGCGTTATGGCCAGCGGCTGATGTGCTTGTCGACCCTCTCCAACCTGGCCATTGTCGATGCCGACCTGTGGCGTGCCCGTGGCTTGAATCGCGAATCCCTGGAACTGGCGCAGCGCGTCGGCAACCCGTTGTTCGAGGCCCTGGCCCATTACGACCGTGCGCGGGTGTTGCAGGCGCGCGGTGAAATCCTGCGCTCCCTGGACGAGGTGCGCCAGGGCCTGCAACGCTTGCACGGCTTGGCGCCGCAGCGCTTGTATGCGGTGCGTGCGCGTTTATCGCTCTACGAGGGTTTTTTGTTGCTGGTGCGGCTCCAGCCCGAAGCCGGGCTCGCCCGTTTGCGCGCCGGTCTTGCTGAAGCCAGGGCTTGCCGCGACATCAGTGTGTTGATCGGCCATTGCGTGATCGCCAATTTTGAAGGGCGCCGTGGTGACTTTGGTGCAGCCTTCGCCGAACTCTCCGAGGCTGAGCGGCTGATGCATATCTGGGATGTGCCGCCGATCTACTACCTGGCAATGATCACCCTGATCAAGTGCGAGCTGTGGCTGGCCCAGGGCCGAACCGACTTGGCTGACGCCTGGTTGACGCGTCTGGGGCAAACCTACAATGGCGAACACGCCGCCGCCGCGCCGGAGTTCCACCCACACCTGCCGCAGCACATCGGGCTTCAACAGGCTGCGTTGGACGCGACTCGCCACCAACCGGCGGCGGCGTTGCAACGTCTCGAAGAGTTGGCAATACAGGCTCATAACAGTGGGCGTCAGATGATCGCGCTGATGGCCCTGACCCAGCGGGTGCAACTGTTGCTGGGGGAGGGGCAGGAGGCAAAGGCGCGTCCAGTGTTTGCCCAAGCCCTTGAGGCCGGGGCAGGTGGCGCGTTGCAACCCTTCGAACGATTGCTGGAAACCCACCCGGACTGGATGCGCGAGCAGCTTGCCAAAGATCCCCATGGGCTGCTGAGCCAGAGCCTGCTGGCGCTGTTACCGGCGGTTGCAGTGGTGGAGGCAGCTTCGACTCATGAGACATTGAGCGCCCGAGAGCTGGCGGTGCTGCAATTGATCGCTCAGGGTTGCTCCAATCAGGAGATCAGTAACCGGTTGTTTATCTCACTGCACACGGTCAAGACTCACGCGAGCCATATCAACAGCAAGCTGGGTGTGGAGCGTCGTACCCAGGCGGTGGCGCGGGCGCAGGAACTGAGGTTGATCGGCTAGGGACGCCCCAGTCTGTTTTAATGGCGCAATTATTCTGGTGATATTCGCCCGGAATCGACATTTCATTTGCACGACAGGACCCCGAATGGAAACCGCCAAGCCGACCCTTATCCGTGAAACCTTCCCCGTCGGCCCCTTGCAGTGCAACTGCACCATTATCGGCGACCCGATCAGCAAGAAAGCCATCGTGGTCGATCCGGGCGGCAACCATGAATTGATCCTGGCACGCCTCGATACCCTAGGTCTCAAGGTGGTCAGCATCATTCATACCCATGCTCACCTGGATCACTTCCTGGCGTCGGGCCAGTTGAAGGAGAAGACCGGCGCCACCTTGCACCTGCACAAAGAAGATCAATTCCTTTGGGATAATCTGGAAATGCAATGCCAGATGTTTCGTGTGCCCTACACCCCGGTGCCGTCGCCGGACCGTTGGCTGGAGGATGATGAAGAGCTGGCGTGTGGCTGCGGCGTGGCGTTGCACACGCCGGGGCATACACCCGGGTCGATGAGCTTCTGGTTTGCCGATGCCAAGCTGCTGATCGCCGGCGATACGCTGTTCCGTCGAGGTGTGGGCCGCACGGATTTATGGTGCGGCGACCAGGCCACCATCGTGCGTTCGATCAAGCAACGCCTGTACACCTTGGACGAGGGCGCGACGGTGGTTACCGGTCACGGGCCGGATACCCGCTTGGGGGATGAAATGCGTGAGAACCCTTTCGTGCGGGCGTGAAGGAATAATTACCTCGCAGGGTTTGTTCTATAACAGGCAAGCGTTGTCGCAGAAAACTCAGGTCGTGTTCAGCGAGCGTCTGCTACGGTTTCTGTAGCCACGGAATTTTTACCGTTTGTCGCGTTCCAAACTCGGCACAGGTCCATTGCCAATGTCCTTTGCACCATAGAATGCAAAAGTAGGAGCTCCCTTCATGTTCACTTCGCGTCGTCTGCTTGTTGTCGCTACCTGCGTAGCCTTGTTGTCCGGCTGCGCATCTCCTAACCCTTATGACGGCAGCAGCCAGGGGCAGGCAAGTAATGAGTCTGGCGGGATGAGCAAGACCGCCAAGTACGGTGGGCTGGGTGCCCTGGCCGGTGCATTGGCGGGTGCGGCCATCGACCACAACCACCGTGGCAAGGGCGCGCTGATCGGTGCCGTCGTTGCGGGTGCCGGTGCCGCAGGGTACGGCTACTACGCCGACCAACAGGAAAAGAAACTGCGTGAAAGCATGGCCAACACCGGTGTTGAGGTTCAGCGCCAGGGCGACCAGATCAAGCTGATCATGCCGGGCAACATCACCTTCGCAACCAACTCGGATGCGATCTCCAGCAGCTTCTACCAGCCGCTGAACAACCTGGCCAACTCGCTCAAGCAGTTCAACCAGAACACTATCCAGATCGTTGGCTACACCGACAGCACCGGTAGCCGTCAGTTGAACATGGACCTGTCTCAGCGTCGCGCCCAGAGCGTGGCTAACTACCTGACGTCCCAGGGCGTCAACGGCGCCAACCTGAGCGCCCGCGGTGCCGGTCCGGATAACCCGATTGCCAGCAACGCCGACGTCAACGGCCGTGCCCAGAACCGTCGTGTTGAAGTCAACCTCGGCCCGATCCCAGGCCAGCAGTACGGTCAGCCAGGTGCCCAGCAACAGGCGCCGCAGCAGAACAACCAGTTCCAGGGCAACCCGTACTCGCAGTACCAGTAAACATTCGTTAATAAAAAAGGGCGCCGTGAGGCGCCCTTTTTTGTGGCTGCGTCATTACATCAATCGATGTATTCGAACACCTTCACGATTTTCTGCACACCGGATACACCCTGCACCAGGTTGGCTGCCCGAGTGGCTTCAGCCTGGGTGAGCAGGCCCATCAGGTAGACGATACCGTTGTCGGTCACGACCTTGATGCGCGAGCCAGGGATCGCATTATCGGTGAGCATCTGTGCCTTGATCTTGGTGGTCAGCAAGGCGTCGTTGCTGATGGCCAGCAGGGTGATCGGGTCCATGACCTGCAGTTCGTTGTGCACCTTCTTCACGCGCTGTACTGCGGCGGCGGCTTGCTCGGCCTGGGCCTTGAGGTCGGCACGTGGCGTCTGGCCGGCGAGCAGCACAACGCCGTTGAAGCTGGTCACCACGATGCGCGAAGCACCGTTGCCCAGGTCGGGCGCGGCCTTGGCGACGTTGACTTCGACCTTGGTTTCTATCAGCGAGTCATCGATCTTGCTGCCGAAAGTGCGGGTGCCCTTGTCATCCTGAATAGGGGTGTCACGTGTTGCAGTGATGGCCGTGCTGCAGCCGCTGATAGCGAGGCACAGGGTGATGGCCAAAAGGCTGAGGCGGTTAACGGTCATTCTTCACTCCCAAACAGTTGGCTGTCGATCAGATCGCACAGGCAGTGGATCGCCAGCAGGTGGACTTCCTGGATACGTGCGGTGACATTGGCCGGGACGCGAATCTCCACGTCTTCGGGCAACAGCAGCGAGGCCATGCCGCCGCCATCGCGTCCGGTCAATGCTACGACAATCATTTCGCGATCATGTGCGGCCTGGATCGCTTGAATAATATTCGCCGAGTTGCCGCTGGTGGAAATCGCCAGCAGCACGTCGCCTGGTTGGCCCAGGGCGCGGATCTGCTTGGAGAAGATTTCGTTGTAGCTGTAGTCGTTGGCAATCGAGGTGATCGTCGACGAATCGGTGGTCAAGGCGATAGCCGGCAGGCTCGGACGCTCACGTTCGAAGCGGTTGAGCAACTCGGACGAAAAATGCTGGGCGTCGCCGGCCGAACCGCCGTTGCCGCACGAAAGCATTTTGCCCTCGTTGAGCAAGGCATTGACCATGACCTGACTGGCTTGCTCGATGTGCGGTGCAAGTACGTCCATCGCCTGTTGCTTGGTGTCGATACTGGCCTGGAAAAGCTGGCGAATTCGGGATTGCATGTCCATCTGTGTGACCTTAAGTAGCGCGGCTGTTCGGCACAGGAATGTGCAGCCCGCAAAGCAAAGAGCAAAAGTGTGTGGTGAAGATGTCCGGCGAATCAGCTGTCGAAGGCATTTTTGAGCCAGTTCAGATCAGCCTGACCAGACAGTGTGCTTTCTATGGCAACCACATCGAAACGGCAGGGGGCGTCGGCCCAGCGATGCTCTTTTTGCAGGAAGAACTGCGCGGCGAGTATCAGTTTCTGACGCTTGCGCCCGTCGATACTGGCGAGCGCGCCACCCCATTGTGCGTGTTTTCTGTAGCGGACTTCGACAAATACTACTGTATCGCCGTCAAGCATGACCAGATCAAGCTCGCCACGTTTACATAACCAGTTCTGCGCCAATAGGCGCAGACCTTGTTGTTGCAAGTGCTTGAGGGCGTGAAGCTCGGCGTCCTTGCCGCTTTGTGCGCTGGACCGCTCGGGCATCAGCGCGGGGTGTCCGGCAGGCGCTGGATCTCGCCGCCGACAAACTTGGCCCATGGCATCTGGCGATCAACGCGCTGGTTGGTGCTGATGCCCAGGTTGCCCGACAGGCCGTCGACACGGGTATCCGGCAGTGCCTTGAGTTGGCCCAGGCGTGGCGCCAGGCGGTAGGCATCGACGCCCATCGCGTACAGGCGGCCAAGGCTGCCGTTGGCTTGCGGCCATTGTGCGGCAACCTGGTTACGCAGCGGGTCGGTGGTGTTGAGCAGCCAAGGGGTTTCGCAGAACATCACATTGGTCATGTCCAGGTACTGGTTCTTGTCGCCGCTGGCGCTGAACACGTGGGACGTGGCATACACCGGCACATCGCCGGCGTATTGGAAGTTCAGGGTCGGCTTGATCTGCTGGGCCAGTTGCGGCGTGACGGCCAGGAAAATGAACTCGATGTCCTGGCGACGCGATGGCTGCGCGGCTACGTCGGTACCGACGGTGCTTTGCAGGCTCTTGGCGCGACCTTCGCTTTTGCGCAGTTGGAACAAATCGGCAATCTGCTGGGCGAGGGCGACCGGCTGGTCAACGTACTCGACGCCAACAACCGTGCCGCCATTGGCTTCCCAATCCTGGCGGAAGGCCTTGTAGACACGCTCACCCCATTCGCCACGCGGCACCATCGCTGCGGCGCGGTGCAGGCCGTCGGCGCGGGCGCGACGCGACACTTCGCGGGCTTCGTCTTCTGCGGCAAGACCGAACTGGAACAGTTGTGCCGGGCCTTGGTCAGTCTCGCTGTAGTTCAGCGCGAGGGTGGTGATGGGCAGTTGTGGGCGGCCGCTGAGCTGTTTGACCAGCGGTTTTTCCAGCGGGCCGACCACCAGTTGCACGCCGGCAGCCTGGGCCTTGGCGTAGAAGTCGTCGAGGGAGGTCAGGCGCGAGCTGTCGTAGAACTCGATCACCGGTGGCTTCTGTCCGGCTTGTTCAGCCTGGTAGTGCGCCGCCATGAAGCCTTCACGCAGCGCCTTGCCGACAGAGGCCAGGGGGCCATCCTGCGGCAGCAGCAGGGCGATCTTGGTCAGCGGTTGGCTGGCCAGTTCCTTGAGCTTGGTCAGCGGCGTCGGCAGTTGCACGGCAGCCGGGTGGCCCGGGTTCTGCGCGCGCCAGGTGTCGATGGCGGCTTGTTGTTGCTCCAGCGTGCCGGCGCCCTTGACCGACTGGGCCAGGCTGATCCAGCCGTCCAGCACCGGGTTGCCGCTGGCTTGCAGCTGTTCGGCCGGCAGCGCGGCGATCAATACCCAGATGGCTTCGTGGTTGGCGTTGGCGGCATCGCCCGTGAGCAGCGGGGCCATGGCGACACGTTCCCGCGCGGCAGCCAGGGTCTGGCCGTCGGCTTCATAAGCGCGGGCGTGTACGCTGCCGGTACGGATCTGCTGTTCAGGCGGCAGGTCCTTCAGGCTTTGCAGGCTCGGGTGGTTCAGGGCGGTCAACGCCGCCTTGGGCTGATTGCGCGCCATGGCCAGTTCGGCGGCCAGGGTGCTGGCAAACACTTGCGCGGCCGGCTTGAGGACATCCAGGGGCACCTGCGCAAGAATCTGCGACGAGCGGCCGGGGTTGTTCTGTTTGTAGGCCATGTCTGCCGCACTCAGGCGCAGCAATGCCGCCTTTTCTGGCGTCTTGGCGGTGGTGGCCTGTTCGAGCAGTTGCTCGATACTGGCGTCCGGGGTCCGTGGAAGGTCGCCAAGGCTGGACGAGGGCGAGCTGGCACACGCGGCCAGCAAGGCAGCGAGGCAGAGGGCGGAGAGCAGCCGCAGGCAAGCGATCATGTAAGTGTTCCTGATACCGATCAAATTAGCGTGGAATTGTACCCAAGCACTGGCCCAGGCGCGATGTTACTGGCGTGAAACCGTCGATTTAGGTCGTGCAAATGTTGCAGTTGGCTATTAACGGCCTGAAAGGCATCGGCCGTGATGGCATATTTTCAAGGCGCCTACGCGCTACAATGTCGCTTTTGCCAACCATCGAGGTGTGCGTTTTGACTGCTCCAGGTCCTTTGAATTCCACTGCAGGCTCGCTTTTTGTCGTGGCGACGCCCATTGGCAACCTGGACGACATCAGTGCCCGGGCATTGAAAGTGTTGCGCGACGTTAAATTGATCGCGGCTGAAGACACTCGGCACTCCCAGCGTTTGATGCAGCATTTTGGTATCAGCACGCCATTAGCGGCCTGCCATGAGCACAATGAGCGCGAAGAAGGCAGCCGCTTTATCGTGCGCCTGCTGGCAGGCGACGATGTGGCGCTGATCTCCGACGCGGGTACGCCGCTGATCTCCGACCCTGGCTACCATCTGGTGCGCCAAGCACGGGCCGCTGGTATCAATGTAGTGCCAGTTCCGGGAGCGTGCGCGCTGATCGCAGCATTGTCGGCGGCCGGCTTGCCTTCCGACCGTTTTATCTTCGAAGGTTTTCTGCCGGCCAAGGCCGTGGGGCGGCGGGCGCGGCTTCAAGCGTTGAAGGAAGAACCGCGTACCTTGATCTTCTATGAAGCCCCACATCGCATCCTTGAGTGCCTGCAGGACATGGAGCTGGTGTTTGGCGGCGAACGCCTTGCGTTGCTGGCCCGCGAGCTGACCAAGACCTTCGAGACCCTCAAGGGCCTGCCGCTGGAGGCACTGCGCGCGTTTGTCGAAGGCGACAGCAATCAGCAGCGCGGCGAGTGTGTGGTACTGGTGGCGGGCTGGAGCGCGCCGGAGGATGAAGACGCGGTAGGCAGCGAGGCCATGCGCATCCTGGACCTGTTGCTCAAGGAGATGCCCCTTAAGCGTGCAGCGGCCCTGGCGGCGGAAATTACCGGCGTGCGCAAGAACCTCTTGTACCAGGCGGCGCTGGATAAACAGAAAGCCGAATAGTTCCGGGGTTGAACCTGTATTCCGTCTGAACGTGATGGCAATTCTGAACTTTTATTACTTGTCCTAAGTCCGCCGTGCCGTTAACCTGCGCGGCGGAGAGTCGATTGGACAGTCGCTGCCTTCTATGAAAATTAGGGGGGGGAGGAAAGTCCGGGCTCCATAGGGCGAAGTGCCAGGTAATGCCTGGGAGGCGTGAGCCTACGGAAAGTGCCACAGAAAATAACCGCCTAAGCACTTCGGTGCCGGTAAGGGTGAAAAGGTGCGGTAAGAGCGCACCGCACGACTGGCAACAGTTCGTGGCTAGGTAAACCCCACTTGGAGCAAGACCAAATAGGGTCCCAAGGCGTGGCCCGCGCTGGGACCGGGTAGGTTGCTAAAGATGTCCAGTGATGGCCATCGTAGACGAATGACTGTTCAAGACAGAACCCGGCTTATAGATCGACTCTCCACCTTTTTCCTTCTGTCCGAATCTCGGGCAGAAACCCGGTAGTAACGCAAGAATCCCTCCCTGCCAAATCATTGGCAGATGCATCTTCGTAATACCAAAAAAATCTTACTCTTAATAAATTACTTTAACTTTAGGCCATAGCTCTTTGAGCTATTTGTGCTTGATGGGCCAAAAACATCGCCGAACTCTGGTTTCTCCTCCTTTTACGCTCCTAAATCTCCGTTCTGTAAGGCTTTTCCTTGAATCCGCGCCTTGACGGTGTGGTGGGCGCATTCCTATAGTGTGCGCAAGTGGCGGAAAGTGGCACAAAGTGGGTTTTTTGAACGTAAAACGCTAAAATTTGGAGAAACGCATCTGTGTTTCGCGGAGCTAACGCTATCAGTCTCGATGCAAAAGGCCGTCTCGCCATGCCGAGCCGGTATCGTGACGAGCTCATTTCGCGAAGTTCCGGGCAGTTGATCATCACCATCGATGCCGTTGACCCTTGTTTATGTGTTTACCCGCTCGATGAGTGGGAGTTGATCGAAACCAAATTGCGCGCCCTGCCTTCATTGCGTGAAGAAAACCGCCGCCTGCAGCGTTTGCTGATTGGTAATGCCGTCGACCTCGAGCTCGATGGCAGTGGTCGTTTCCTGGTACCGCCGCGCTTGCGCGAGTACGCCAAGCTGGATAAGCGCGCAATGTTGGTCGGCCAACTGAACAAGTTCCAATTGTGGGACGAAGATGCCTGGGATGCTGTTTCTGCAGCTGACTTGGCTGCTATTCAACAACCGGGCGCTATGCCTGATGAACTGCGTGATTTGATCCTGTGACTATTGATAGCGGCTTTAACCACATCACCGTACTGCTTGACGAAGCCGTTCAGGCTCTCGCCGTACGCGCGGATGGCTGCTATCTGGACGGTACGTTCGGCAGGGGCGGGCATAGCCGGTTGATACTCAGCCAGCTCGGGTCCGACGGTAAACTCCTCGGGTTCGACAAAGACCCTCAAGCGATTGCCACCGGGCAAGCGCTAGCGGCCGAAGACGGCCGCTTTGTCGTTGTGCAGCGTAGCTTTGCCGAGCTGGGTGCCGAAGTCGCCGAGCGTGGCATGGCAGGTAAGGTGGCCGGGGTTTTGCTCGACCTGGGCGTGTCTTCGCCACAGCTCGACGACCCGGAGCGCGGCTTCAGTTTCATGAACGATGGCCCGCTCGACATGCGCATGGACCCGACCCGTGGCGTCAGCGCTGCACAGTTCATCGCCACCGCGCCGGTGGAAGAAATTGCCCGCGTGTTCAAGGAGTACGGTGAAGAACGTTTCGCCGGCCGCATGGCCCGCGCCGTGGTCGAGCGCCGCGAAATCCAGCCGTTCGAACGCACTGCCGACCTGGCCGAAGTGTTGAAGGTCGCCAACCCTGCATGGGAAAAGGGCAAGAACCCGGCAACCCGCGCATTCCAGGGCCTGCGCATTCACGTCAACAACGAATTGGGCGACCTGGAGGCCGGCCTCGAGGCTGCCCTTGAGGCGCTGGAAGTGGGCGGTCGCCTGGTGGTGATCAGCTTCCACTCCCTGGAAGACCGTATCGTCAAACTGTTCATGCGTCGCCTGGTCAAGGGTGAGTCCGATAACCTGCCGCGTAACCTGCCGGTACGTTTCGAAGCCTTTGTGCCGAAAATCAAAATCCTTGGCAAAGCGCAGTTCGCTTCAGAAGCCGAACTCAAGGCCAACCCACGTTCCCGTAGCGCCGTCATGCGCGTCGCGGAGAAGTTGCGGTGAGCAAGCTTTTCGCCAAGCCCCTCCCGGGCGGCAGCTTCTTTATGTTGCTGCTGTTTGTCGGCGTGCTGGTTTCCGCGATTGCGGTGTCCTACAGCGCGCACTACAACCGTCAACTGCTCAATACCCTGTACGGGGAACTGAGTGTGCGTGACAAGGCGCAAGCGGAGTGGGGCCGGCTGATCCTGGAGCAAAGCACCTGGACGGCCCACAGCCGTATCGAAGTGCTGGCCACCGAACAGCTGAAAATGCACATCCCGGGCGCGGCCGAAGTCCGCATGGTGGCGCCATGATGAAACTCGAAGGCGCACTCTACCCTTGGCGCTTCCGCCTGATGCTCGGCTTGCTGGCATTGATGGTGGGGGCGATCGCCTGGCGGATCATCGACCTGCAAGTGGTCGATCGTGACTTCCTGATCGGTCAAGGCGATGCGCGCAGCCTGCGCCATATCCCTATTCCTGCGCACCGCGGCCTGATCACCGACCGTAACGGCGAGCCCCTGGCCGTGAGTACGCCGGTGACCACCCTTTGGGCCAACGCCAAGGAATTGCAGGTCGCCAAGGACAAGTGGCCACAACTGGCTGCCGCCCTGGGCCAGGACCCGAAAGCCTTGGCCGAACGCCTCGAAGCCCAGGCCAATAAAGAATTCATCTACCTGGTTCGTGGCTTGACGCCTGAACAGGGCCAGCAGGTGCTCGACCTTAAAGTCCCCGGTGTCTACGGCATCGAGGAATTCCGTCGTTTCTACCCGGCCGGTGAAACCACCGCGCATATGGTCGGCTTCACCGACATTGATGACCACGGCCGTGAAGGCGTGGAACTCGCCTACGATGAATGGCTCGCCGGGGTTCCCGGCAAACGACAAGTCATCAAGGATCGGCGCGGCAGACTGATCAAGGATGTCCAAGTCACCAAAAACGCCAAGGCCGGTAAGCCCTTGGCGTTGTCGATTGACCTGCGCCTGCAATACCTGGCCAACCGCGAGCTGCGAAACGCGATCATCGAGAACGGCGCCAAGGCCGGTAGCCTGGTGATCATGGACGTGAAGACCGGCGAGATCCTCGCCATGGTCAACCAGCCGACCTACAACCCCAACAACCGTCGCAACCTGCAGCCGGCGATGATGCGCAACCGCGCGATGATCGACGTGTTCGAACCGGGTTCGACCATGAAAGCCATCTCCATGAGCGCCGCCCTCGAAACCGGACGCTGGAAGCCCAGCGACAAGGTCGAGGTGTACCCCGGCACCCTGCAGTTGGGCAAATACACCATTCGTGACGTATCGCGCACCGAAGGTCCGGTGCTGGATCTGACAGGTATCCTGATCAACTCCAGTAACGTGGGCATGAGTAAGGTCGCCTTTGATATCGGCGGCGAAACCATCTACCACCTGGCGCAGAAGATCGGTTTGGGCCAACCCACCGGCCTGGATTTCCCAGGCGAGCGCGTGGGCAACCTGCCCAACTATCGCGACTGGAAAAAGGCCGAGACCGCCACGCTTTCCTATGGCTATGGCCTGTCGGTGACCGCGATCCAACTGGCCCACGCGTTCTCTGTATTGGCGAATAACGGCCGTATGGTTCCGCTGAGCCTGATTCATGTCGACGAAGCCCCGAAAGCCACTCAGGTGATCCCGGAAAACGTCGCCAAGACCATGCAAGGCATGCTGCAACAAGTGATCGAAGCGCCACGCGGCGTATTCCGTGCCCAAGTGCCGGCGTATCACGTGGCGGGCAAGTCGGGTACTGCGCGTAAGACGTCGGTGGGCACCAAGGGCTACGCCGAAAACTCTTACCGTTCGCTGTTCGCTGGCTTCGGCCCGATGAGCGATCCACGTTACGCCATCGTTGTGGTGATCGATGAACCGAGCAAGGCCGGTTACTTCGGTGGCCTGGTATCGGCGCCGGTGTTCAGCAAAGTGATGTCCGGCACCCTGCGCCTGATGAACATCACGCCGGACAACCTGCCGCCGACCCAACAAGCGAACGCCGGTCCACCGGCCGCTGCGGTAAAAGCCAATGGAGGGCGCGGCTGATGTCTCTTAGCCTGAACAAGATTTTTGCCCATGCCGGTCGCGATCTGTTGATCCGCGAGTTGAGCCTGGACAGCCGTAATGTACGTGCCGGTGACCTGTTCCTCGCCGTGCCTGGCGGGAAGTTCGATGGCCGTGCGCACATCGCGGATGCGTTGCAGCGCGGTGCAGCTGCCGTGGCTTATGAAGTGGATGGCGCTACGGTGCTGCCGATCACTGACGTGCCGTTGATTCCGGTCAAAGGCCTGGCTGCGCAGTTGTCCGATATCGCCGGGCGCTTTTATGGCGACCCGAGCCGCCAGCTCAACCTGGTCGGTGTCACTGGCACCAACGGCAAGACCAGCGTGACCCAATTGATTGCCCAGGCGCTTGATCTGCTGGGCCAGCACTGCGGCATCGTCGGCACACTGGGCACGGGTTTCTACGGCGCGCTGCAAAGCGGCCTGCACACCACCCCGAACCCGATAGCCGTGCAAGCGACCCTGGCCGACCTGAAAAAGGCCGGTGCCAAGGCGGTCGCGATGGAAGTGTCGTCCCACGGCCTGCACCAAGGGCGCGTTGCCGCCCTGGCGTTCGACGTGGCAGTGATGACCAACCTGTCTCGCGATCATCTGGACTACCACGGCACCATGGAAGCCTACGCTGCCGAAAAGGCCAAGCTGTTTGCCTGGAACGACCTCAAGTGCCGCGTGGTAAACCTGGACGACGAATTCGGCCGCCAGCTGGCTGCCGAAGACCGTGAGTCGCGCCTGATCAGCTACAGCCTGGAAGACGCCAGCGCTTACCTGTATTGCCGTGAAGCTCAATTCAATGACGAAGGCGTGCGCGCCACGCTGGTGACGCCGCAGGGCGAGCACCATTTGCGCAGCAGCCTGCTCGGTCGTTTCAACCTGAGCAACGTGCTCGCCGCCGTTGGTGCGTTGCTCGGCCTGGATTACGCCCTGGATGAGATCCTGCGCGTGCTGCCGAAGCTGGAAGGCCCGGCTGGCCGCATGCAGCGCCTGGGTGGCGGCACGCAGCCGCTGGTCGTGGTCGATTACGCCCACACACCGGACGCCCTGGAAAAAGTCCTGTTGGCCCTGCGTCCCCACGCCAAGGGCAAATTGCTGTGCCTGTTCGGCTGTGGCGGTGATCGCGATCGCGGCAAGCGCCCTTTGATGGCTGAGATTGTCGAGCGCCTGGCCGATGGCGTGCTTGTCACCGACGACAACCCGCGTAGCGAAGACCCGAGCCAGATTTTCGACGACATCCGTGTTGGCTTCAACGACGCGTCCAAGGCCACTTTCGTTGCCGGTCGTGGCGCGGCCATTGCCCAACTGATCGCCAGCGCCAGCGCTGACGATGTGGTGGTGCTGGCTGGTAAGGGCCACGAGGACTATCAGGAAATCAATGGCGAGCGTCATGCCTTCTCCGATCTGGTCGAGGCCGATCACGCCCTGACCGCCTGGGAGGTCGCCCATGCTTAAAGCGATGAAATTCAGCGCACTGACCCAGGCCCTGTCGGCCCGGGTCGTGTCGAGCGATTGCAGCTTCGATGGCGTCAGTATCGACAGTCGCAACATCAAGCCGGGGCAACTGTTTGTCGCCCTGGCTGGCCCGCGCTTCGATGGTCACGACTACCTGAATGAAGTCGCCGCCAAAGGTGCCGTCGGTGCCTTGGTGCAACGTGAAGTCGCGGATTCCACACTGCCGCAACTGCTGGTCGCCGACACCCGCCTGGCCCTCGGCCAATTGGGTGCGTTGAACCGTGCCGCATTCACCAACCCCGTTGCGGCCATCACCGGCTCCAGCGGCAAGACCACGGTCAAGGAACTGCTCGCCGGTGTCCTGCGTACGCGCGGCCCGGTGCACGCCACCCGTGGCAATCTGAATAATGATTTTGGCGCACCGCTGACCCTGCTCGAACTGGCCCCGGAACACACCGCGGCAGTGATCGAACTGGGCGCGTCGCGCGTCGGCGAAATCGCCTACACCGTGGCGCTGACCAAGCCCCACGTGGCGATCATCAACAACGCCGGTACCGCCCACGTCGGCGAGTTCGGCGGCCCGGAGAAAATCGTCGAAGCCAAGGGTGAAATCCTCGAAGGCCTCGATGCCTCGGGCACCGCTGTACTGAATCTTGACGACAAGGCTTTCGAAACCTGGCGTGTACGTGCCGCCGGGCGCAAGGTCCTGACGTTTGCCGTGCTCAACGCGGCGGCTGATTTCCACGCTTCCAACATCACTGTGGATGCCCGTGGCTGTCCGTCCTTTACCTTGCACACCCCGCAAGGCAACGAACACGTGCAGTTGAACCTGCTGGGCAACCATAACGTTGCCAACGCCTTGGCCGCCGCCGCCGCCGCCTACGCCCTGGGCGTGTCGCTGTTCGGTATCGCCACGGGTCTGGGCGCGGTGCAGCCAGTCAAGGGCCGCACCGTGGCACAGCTGGCAACCAACGGCATGCGCGTGATCGATGACACTTACAACGCCAACCAATCCTCGGTCTGCGCGGCCATCGACCTGCTCAAAGGTTTCGACGGTCGCAAGGTGCTGGTGCTGGGCGACATCGCCGAACTGGGCGACTGGGCCGAACAGTCTCACCGCGAGGTCGGCGCCTACGCCGCAGGCAAAGTCGACGCGCTTTATGCCGTCGGCAAGAACATGGCTCACGCCGTCGACACCTTCGGCCCCGGCGCGCTGCATTTCGCCACACAGGCCGAACTGATCCAGGCGCTGACGGCGGCTGAACACGACAAACACACAACCATTTTGATCAAGGGATCGCGCAGCGCGGTGATGGAAAACGTCGTCGCGGCCTTGTGTGGCTCAAGTACGGAGAAACATTAATGCTGCTGCTGCTGGCTGAGTATCTGCAACAGTTCCACAAAGGCTTTGCGGTCTTTCAGTACCTGACCCTGCGCGGGATCCTGGGTGTGCTGACCGCGTTGTGTTTGTCGCTGTTCCTGGGGCCGTGGATGATCCGCACCCTGCAGAACCTGCAAATTGGTCAATCGGTTCGTAATGACGGCCCGCAGTCGCACTTGTCCAAATCCGGCACCCCGACCATGGGCGGCGCGCTGATCCTGTCGTCCATCGGTATCAGCACCTTGCTGTGGGCTGACCTGCACAACCGCTACGTGTGGGTGGTGCTGTTGGTGACCCTGCTGTTCGGCGCCATCGGCTGGGTGGATGACTACCGCAAGGTGATCGAGAAGAACTCCAAGGGCCTGCCAAGCCGCTGGAAGTACTTCTGGCAGTCGGTATTCGGCCTTGCTGCCGCGATCTTCCTTTACACGACCGCGCCGAGCGCAGTGGAAACGACCTTGATCATCCCGATGCTCAAGGACGCCAGCATTCCACTGGGCATCGGCTTTGTGGTGCTGACTTACTTTGTGATCGTCGGTTCCAGCAACGCGGTCAACCTGACTGACGGCCTCGATGGCCTGGCGATCATGCCGACGGTGATGGTGGGCGGCGCGCTCGGCATCTTCTGCTACCTGTCGGGTAACGTGAAGTTCGCCGAGTACCTGCTGATTCCTTACGTACCGGGCGCGGGTGAGTTGATTGTGTTCTGCGGCGCACTGATCGGTGCCGGCCTTGGGTTCCTGTGGTTCAACACTTACCCCGCACAAGTCTTCATGGGTGACGTCGGCGCACTGGCGCTGGGCGCAGCCCTGGGCACCATCGCAGTGATCGTTCGCCAGGAAATCGTGCTGTTCATCATGGGCGGTGTGTTCGTGATGGAAACCCTGTCGGTGGTCATCCAGGTGGCTTCCTTCAAATTGACCGGGCGTCGTGTGTTCCGCATGGCGCCGATTCACCACCACTTTGAACTCAAGGGCTGGCCCGAGCCACGCGTGATCGTCCGCTTCTGGATCATCACCGTGATTCTGGTGCTGATTGGCCTTGCCACCCTGAAACTGAGGTAGAAACGAGTGTCCCTGATCGCTTCAGACCACTTCCGCATCGTTGTCGGCCTCGGCAAGAGCGGCATGTCCCTGGTTCGCTTCCTGGCGAACCGGGGCAAGCCGTTTGCCGTGGCCGATACGCGGGAAAATCCACCGGAGCTGGTCACGCTGCGCCGTGACTACCCGCACGTGGAAGTGCGTTGTGGCGAGTTGGATGTCGAGTTTCTGTGCCGTGCCGATGAGCTCTACGTGAGCCCCGGCCTGGCGATCGCGACACCGGCCCTGCAAGCCGCTGCTGCCCGTGGCGTCAAGCTGTCCGGCGATATCGACCTGTTCGCGCGCCACGCGAAGGCACCGATCGTGGCCATCAGCGGCTCCAACGCGAAAAGCACCGTGACCACCCTGGTGGGCGAGATGGCGGCTGCGGCCGGCAAGCGCGTCGCCGTGGGTGGCAACCTCGGCACCCCGGCGCTGGACCTGCTCAGCGACGATGTCGAGCTGTATGTGATGGAGCTGTCGAGCTTCCAGCTGGAAACCACCCACGATCTCGGTGCCGAAGTGGCCACCGTGTTGAACGTGAGTGAAGACCACATGGACCGCTACAGCGGCCTGCCGGCCTATCACTTGGCCAAGCACCGGATCTTCCGTGGCGCCAAGCAAGTGGTGGTCAACCGTCAGGACGCGTTGAGCCGTCCGCTGATGGGCGAAGGCCTGCCGTGCTGGACCTTCGGCCTGAGCAAACCTGATTTCAAAGCCTTCGGCATTCGCGAAGAGAATGGCGAGAAATACCTGGCCTTCGAATTCCAGAACCTGATGCCGGTGCGCGAGCTGAAAATCCGTGGCGCGCATAACCAGTCGAACGCCCTGGCGGCCCTGGCGCTCGGCCATGCCGTTGGCCTGCCGTTTGACGCCATGCTGGCTGCGCTGCGTACCTTTGGCGGCCTCGAGCATCGCTGCCAGTGGGTGCGCGACCTCGATGGCGTCAGCTATTACAACGACTCCAAGGCCACCAACGTCGGTGCGGCACTGGCGGCCATTGAAGGCCTTGGCGCCGATATCGAAGGCAAGCTGGTGCTGATCGCCGGTGGCGACGGCAAGGGTGCCGACTTCAAGGACCTTAAAGGCCCGGTGGCTGAACACTGTCGCGCCGTGGTGCTGATGGGCCGCGATTCCGACCTGATCGCTGCTGCTTTGGGTGATGCCGTGCCGCAAGTGCGTGCCACCTCGCTGGATGACGCGATTGCCCAGTGCAAAGCCCTGGCCCAGCCGGGCGATGCGGTGTTGCTGTCGCCCGCCTGCGCCAGTTTCGACATGTTCAAGAACTACGAAGAGCGCGGCCAGCTGTTCGCCCGCGCCGTGGAGGCCTTGGCATGAGTATCAACTTTCGGAACATCATCAAGCCGTACCCGTCGCCGATCATCACTGGGCGCGGTGTCGACCTCGATTTCCCGATGCTCGCCGGTTGCCTGGCGTTGCTCGGCCTGGGCCTGGTGATGATCACGTCGGCGTCCTCCGAAGTGGCCGCCGTGCAGTCCGGCAACACCCTGTACATGATGATCCGCCACCTGGTGTACCTGGTGATCGGCCTGGGCGCGTGCATCGTGACCATGATGATCCCTATCGCCACCTGGCAGCGCCTGGGCTGGTTGATGCTGATCGGCGCGTTTGGCTTGCTGATCATGGTGATCCTGCCTGGCATTGGCCGGGAGGTGAACGGTTCGATGCGCTGGATCGGCTTCGGCGCATTCAACGTGCAGCCGTCGGAGATCGCCAAGGTGTTCGTGGTGATCTACCTCGCCGGCTACCTGGTGCGTCGCCAGAAAGAAGTACGCGAAAGCTGGATGGGTTTCTTCAAGCCGTTCATCGTGCTGCTGCCGATGGCCGGTCTGTTGCTGATGGAGCCGGACTTCGGCGCTACCGTCGTCATGATGGGCGCGGCGGCCGCGATGCTGTTCCTTGGCGGCGTGGGCCTGTTCCGCTTCACCTTGATGGTGGTGCTGGCGGTGGCGGCGGTGACTGTGCTGGTACAAGCGCAACCCTATCGGATGGCGCGCTTGATCACCTTTACCGACCCATGGTCCGACCAGTTTGGTTCCGGCTACCAGTTGACCCAAGCGCTGATTGCCTTCGGTCGTGGCGAGTGGCTGGGCGTGGGCCTGGGCAACAGCGTGCAGAAGCAGTTCTACCTGCCGGAAGCGCATACCGACTTCGTGTTCTCGGTGCTTGCGGAAGAACTCGGTGTGGTCGGTTCGCTCTGCACCGTCGCGCTGTTCGTGTTCGTGTGCGTGCGCGGCATGTACATCGGCCTGTGGGCCGAGAAGGCCAAACAGTATTTCGCCGCCTATGTGGCGTATGGCTTGTCGTTCCTGTGGATCGGCCAGTTCCTGATCAACATCGGTGTGAACGTCGGCCTGCTGCCGACCAAGGGCCTGACCTTGCCGTTCCTCAGTTACGGCGGCAGTTCGTTGGTGATCTGCTGCGCGTGCCTGGGCCTGTTGCTGCGCATCGAGTGGGAGAGTCGCACCCACCTGGGCAGCGAAGAGATGGAGTTCAGCGAAAGCGACTTCGCCGAGGAGCCGACCCATGGGCGCTAACGTGCTGATCATGGCGGGCGGCACCGGGGGCCATGTGTTCCCGGCCCTGGCGTGCGCGCGGGAATTCCAGAACCGTGGCTACACCGTGCACTGGTTGGGCACACCGCGTGGCATCGAAAATGAATTGGTGCCGACCGCCGGCTTGCCGCTGCACCTGATCAACGTCACCGGCCTGCGCGGCAAGAGCAAGTTGTCCTTGCTCAAGGCGCCGTTCGTGTTGCTCAAGGCGGTGTGGCAGGCGCGCAAAATCATTCGTGAATTGAAACCGGTATGCGTGCTCGGTTTTGGTGGGTACGTGACAGGTCCTGGTGGTGTTGCTGCTCGGCTCGCTGGTGTGCCGGTGATCGTGCACGAGCAAAACGCCGTCGCCGGAACCGCCAACCGCCTGCTGGCGCCATTGGCTGCACGGGTGTGTGAAGCGTTCCCGAAAACCTTTGGTGCATCGGACAAGCTGCGCACCACCGGTAATCCGGTACGCACCGAACTGTTTATGGACATTGCTCGCGAAGCACTGGCCGGGCGCAAGCCGCACCTGCTGGTCATGGGCGGCAGCCTGGGCTCCGAGCCGTTGAACAAACTGCTGCCCCAAGCCCTGGCGCAACTCCCCGTGGAATTGCGTCCGGAGGTCTTCCATCAGGCTGGCAAAGATCACGGTGAAGTCACCGCCACGCGTTATCGCGAAGCCGGTGTTGAGGCGAACGTACAGCCTTTCATCAAAGACATGGCCCACGCCTATGGCTGGGCCGACCTGGTGGTCTGCCGCTCCGGTGCGCTGACCGTCAGTGAACTGGCCGCCGCCGGTCTGCCGTCCTTGCTGGTGCCTTTGCCCCACGCCATCGACGATCACCAGACCCGCAACGCCGAATATTTGGCCGGGGAGGGCGCTGCCTTCCTGCTGCCGCAAAGAACGACTGGCGCCGCCGATTTGGCCGCACGCCTGACCGAGGTATTGATGCAACCGGAACGACTCAACAGCATGGCGAGCACCGCAAGCCGCCTGGCCAAACCTGACGCAACCCGCACCGTGGTCGATATCTGCCTGGAGGTGGCCCATGGTTGAGAATCAGAAAGCCATGCCGCAACCGGAAATGCGCCGCATCCGGCGTATCCACTTCGTCGGTATCGGCGGCGTGGGCATGTGCGGCATCGCCGAAGTGTTGCTGAACCTGGGTTACCAGGTGTCCGGCTCCGACTTGAAAGAGTCGCCGGTCACTGATCGCCTGAAAACCTTCGGTGCGCAGATCTTTATCGGCCACCGCGCCGAAAACGCCTCCGAGGCTGACGTGCTGGTGGTGTCCAGCGCCGTGAACACCTCCAACCCGGAAGTGGCCACTGCCCTTGAGCGCCGCATTCCCGTGGTGCCACGCGCCGAGATGCTGGCCGAGCTGATGCGCTACCGCCACGGCATCGCCGTTGCCGGTACCCATGGCAAAACCACCACCACCAGCCTGATCGCCTCGGTGTTCGCCGCCGGTGGCCTGGACCCGACCTTTGTCATCGGTGGTCGCCTGAATGCAGCCGGCACCAATGCCCAGCTTGGCACCAGCCGCTACCTCATTGCCGAAGCCGATGAGAGTGATGCGAGCTTCCTGCACCTGCAACCGCTGGTCGCTGTCGTCACCAACATCGACGAAGACCACATGGCGACCTACGACGGTGACTTCAACAAGTTGAAGAAAACCTTCGTCGAATTCCTGCACAACCTGCCGTTCTACGGTCTGGCGGTGGTGTGCCTGGACGATCCGGTGGTGCGCGAAATCCTGCCGCTGGTCAAACGCCCGACCGTGACCTACGGCTTCAGCGAAGACGCTGACGTGCGCGCTATCAATGTGCGCCAGGAAGGCATGCAAACCTTCTTCACCGTGCTGCGTCCGGACCGTGAGCCACTGGATGTATCAGTGAACATGCCGGGCAACCACAACGTACTCAATTCCTTGGCGACCATCTGCATTGCCACCGACGAAGGCGTCAGCGATGACGCCATCGTCGAAGGCCTGTCGCGCTTTGCCGGCGTGGGCCGTCGCTTCCAGGTCTACGGCCAGTTGCCGGTAGAGGGCGGTGACGTGATGCTGGTGGACGACTACGGTCACCACCCGACTGAAGTCGCCGCGGTGATCAAGGCCGTGCGCGGTGGCTGGCCGGAGCGCCGCCTGGTGATGGTCTACCAGCCGCACCGCTACAGCCGTACCCGCGACCTGTACGACGATTTCGTCAATGTACTGGCCGATGCCAACGTGCTGCTGCTGATGGAAGTCTACCCGGCCGGTGAAGAACCGATCCCGGGTGCGGACAGCCGCAAGCTGTGCAACAGCATCCGTCAGCGGGGCCAGTTGGACCCGATCTACATCGAACGTGGTGTAGACCTGGCGCCGATCGTCAAGCCGCTGCTGCGGGCCGGTGACATTTTGCTGTGCCAGGGTGCCGGTGACATTGGTGGCCTTGCCCCTAAATTGCTGGCGAGCCCGCTGTTTGCCGCCGCGAAGGGGAAGTCGAAATGATCAACGAGTACGGCTCCCTGTTTTCCACAATCGCACCCGCTGACTTCGGTCGCGTGGCGGTGTTGTTCGGCGGCAAAAGCGCTGAACGTGAAGTGTCGCTCAAGTCCGGCAACGCTGTGCTCGAAGCCCTGCAAAGCGCCGGCGTGAACGCCTTCGGCATCGACGTGGGCGATGACTTCCTCGCTCGCCTTCTGGCCGAGAAGATCGATCGCGCCTTCATCATCCTCCACGGCCGTGGCGGTGAAGACGGCAGCATGCAAGGCCTGTTGGAGTGCGCCGGCATCCCTTACACCGGCAGCGGCATCCTTGCTTCCGCGCTGGCGATGGACAAGTTGCGCACCAAGCAGGTGTGGCACAGCCTGGGCATTCCAACCCCGCGTCACAGTGTGCTGTGCAGCGAAGACGATTGTATTTCTGCAGCCAAGGAACTGGGCCTGCCTTTGATCGTCAAACCTGCCCATGAAGGCTCCAGTATCGGCATGGCTAAAGTGAACTCGGCCGCCGAATTGATCGACGCATGGAAAGCGGCAAGTACCTACGATTCGCAAGTGTTGGTGGAACAGTGGATCCAGGGTCCCGAGTACACCATCGCCACCCTGCGTGGCCAGGTATTGCCGCCTATCGCATTGGGCACGCCCCACACCTTTTACGACTACGACGCCAAGTACCTGGCTTCCGATACCCAGTACCGGATCCCGTGCGGCCTTGACGCAAGCAAAGAACAGGAATTGATGGACCTCACGGCTAAAGCCTGTGAGGCGCTGGGTATCGCCGGTTGGGCGCGCGCAGACGTGATGCAGGATGACCAAGGGAATTTCTGGTTCCTGGAAGTCAACACCGCACCGGGCATGACCGACCACAGCCTGGTACCTATGGCAGCCCGTGCGGCCGGTCTGGACTTCCAGCAGTTGGTGCTGGCGATCCTGGCCGACAGCATTGAGCCAAGAGGCTAAGACATGAAAGGCGCATCGCTTCGTCATCAGCCCCCACAAGCACCGAGCCGCAAGCCGGTGCCACGGGGTGCCAGCCGAATGGTGGCTAAAGAGCCGATGTCGGCGCGCCTGCCGAAAGCCAACTTTGGTTTCCTCAAGGCGCTGTTCTGGCCGGTGTTGCTGGTGGTGCTGGGCTTCGGAACCTACGAGGGCGCGCAGCGTCTGTTGCCGTATGCCGACCGGCCGATCACCAAGATCAGCGTGCAGGGCGACTTGAGCTACATCAGCCAGCAAGCGGTACAGCAGCGCATTGGCCCGTACCTGGCGGCGAGCTTCTTTACCATCGACCTGGCCGGTATGCGCGCGGAGCTGGAACAGATGCCGTGGATCGCCCACGCCGAAGTCCGCCGCGTATGGCCGGACCAAGTGACGATCCGTCTGGAAGAACAGCTGCCCGTGGCCCGTTGGGGCGACGAAGCGCTGTTGAACAACCAGGGCCAGGCGTTCACCCCGCGTGAGCTGGCGAACTACGAGCACCTGCCGCAGTTGTTCGGGCCGCAGCGGGCGCAGCAGCAAGTGATGCAGCAGTACCAGGCCTTGAGCCAGATGCTGCGGCCAATGGGCTTCTCCATTGCACGCCTGGAACTGCGTGAACGGGGTAGCTGGTTTTTGACGACCGGGGCAGGCAGTTCCGGCCCGGGCATCCAGTTGTTGCTGGGACGCGACCGCTTGGTGGAAAAGATGCGCCGCTTCATTGCCATCTATGACAAGACCTTGAAAGAACAGATTACGAACATTGCGAGCGTCGACCTGCGTTACGCCAACGGCCTTGCCGTCGGCTGGCGTGAACCGGCTGCGCCCACGGCAGCGCAACCCGCTGTCGCGAAGAATTAAGAAGAGGCAGGACCCATGGCAAACGTGCAAAGCGGCAAAATGATCGTCGGTCTCGATATCGGCACCTCCAAAGTGGTGGCGCTGGTGGGCGAGGTCGGTGAAGACGGCGTCATCGAAATCGTCGGTATTGGCACGCATCCGTCCCGGGGCCTGAAGAAGGGCGTGGTGGTGAACATCGAGTCCACCGTGCAGTCGATCCAGCGCGCCATCGAAGAAGCGCAGCTGATGGCCGGTTGCCGGATCCACTCGGCATTCGTTGGCGTGGCGGGCAACCATATTCGCAGCCTGAACTCCCACGGCATCGTGGCAATCCGCGACCGCGAAGTCAGCTCCGCCGACCTTGAGCGCGTGCTTGACGCTGCCCAGGCCGTGGCGATCCCGGCTGACCAGCGCGTGTTGCACACGCTGCCCCAGGACTACGTGATCGACAACCAGGAAGGCGTTCGTGAGCCGCTGGGCATGTCCGGCGTACGTCTGGAAGCCAAGGTCCACGTGGTGACCTGCGCCGTCAACGCCGCACAGAACATTGAAAAATGCGTGCGCCGCTGCGGCCTGGAAATCGACGACATCATTCTTGAACAGTTGGCCTCGGCTTATTCGGTGCTGACCGACGACGAAAAAGAGCTGGGCGTGTGCCTGGTCGACATCGGCGGCGGCACCACCGACATCGCGATCTTCACCGAGGGTGCGATCCGTCACACCGCCGTGATCCCGATTGCTGGCGACCAAGTGACCAACGACATCGCCATGGCGCTGCGTACACCGACCCAGTACGCCGAAGAAATCAAGATTCGCTACGCCTGCGCCCTGGCCAAACTGGCCGGTGCCGGCGAGACCATCAAGGTACCAAGCGTGGGCGATCGTCCACCGCGTGAACTGTCGCGCCAGGCCCTGGCCGAAGTGGTCGAGCCGCGCTACGACGAACTGTTCACCCTGATCCAGGCGGAACTGCGTCGCAGCGGCTACGAAGATTTGATCCCGGCCGGCATCGTGCTGACCGGTGGCACCTCGAAGATGGAAGGCGCGGTCGAACTGGCCGAGGAAATCTTCCACATGCCAGTCCGCCTGGGCGTGCCCCATGGCGTCAAAGGCTTGGGCGACGTAGTACGCAACCCGATTTATTCCACCGGTGTGGGCTTGCTGTTGTACGGGCTGCAAAAGCAGACCGACGGCATTTCCCTGTCGGGCCCGAGTAACCGTGACAGCTACCGCAGCGACGACGAGGCGAAAGCGCCGTTGTTCGAGCGTTTGCAGGCATGGGTCAAAGGCAATTTTTAAGATTTACCGCGACACCGTTGTAAGCAGTAGGCGAAAAAACTAGAGAAAACGAAAGGAGAGGGAACATGTTCGAACTCGTAGACAACATCCCCGCAAGCCCGGTCATCAAAGTGATCGGTGTCGGCGGTGGCGGCGGCAACGCTGTCAATCACATGGTCAAGAGCAACATTGAAGGCGTTGAATTCATCTGCGCCAACACTGATGCCCAGGCGCTGAAAAGCATCGGCGCGCGGACCATCCTGCAATTGGGCACAGCCGTGACCAAGGGCCTCGGCGCTGGCGCCAACCCGGAAGTCGGCCGTCAAGCCGCGCTGGAAGACCGCGAGCGTATTGCTGAAGTGCTGCAAGGCACCAACATGGTGTTCATCACCACTGGCATGGGCGGCGGTACCGGTACCGGTGCTGCGCCGATCATTGCCGAAGTGGCCAAGGAAATGGGGATTCTGACGGTTGCTGTCGTGACCCGTCCGTTCCCGTTCGAAGGCCGCAAGCGCATGCAGATCGCCGACGAAGGTATCCGTCTGCTGTCTGAAAGCGTCGACTCGTTGATCACCATCCCCAACGAGAAACTGCTGACTATCCTGGGCAAGGACGCAAGCCTGCTGTCCGCGTTCGCCAAGGCTGACGATGTACTGGCCGGTGCCGTTCGCGGTATCTCCGACATCATCAAGCGCCCAGGCATGATCAACGTCGACTTTGCCGACGTACGCACCGTGATGAGCGAAATGGGCATGGCGATGATGGGCACTGGCTGCGCCAGCGGTCCGAACCGTGCGCGTGAAGCCACCGAAGCGGCCATCCGCAACCCGTTGCTGGAAGACGTGAACCTGCAAGGCGCACGCGGCATCCTGGTGAACATCACCGCCGGTCCTGACCTGTCCCTGGGTGAGTACTCCGACGTGGGTAGCATCATTGAAGCCTTCGCTTCCGAGCACGCCATGGTCAAGGTCGGTACCGTTATCGATCCGGACATGCGCGACGAGCTGCACGTGACCGTGGTCGCCACCGGCCTGGGCGCGAAAATCGAGAAGCCTGTGAAGGTCATCGACAACACCCTGCATAACAGCCAAGCCAGCCACGCCAGCCAAGCGGCTGCCGCTCCAGCGCCTTCGCGCCAGGAACTGCCGTCGGTGAACTACCGTGACCTGGACCGTCCGACCGTGATGCGCAATCAGGCTCAGGCCGGTGCTGCGGCGTCCCGTAGCCCGAATCCGCAAGATGATCTGGACTACCTGGACATCCCGGCATTCCTGCGTCGTCAGGCCGATTAATGGAATGTATCAGGGCTATGAAGGTGATTGGTGTTCAGCAAAGGTCTGGTCTGCTATTATCGCCAGCCTTTGTTGATACCAGTTCGCAATTTGCGCTGAAGCGGTCCAAGCCATGATTAAACAACGCACCCTGAAGAATATTATTCGTGCCACAGGTGTAGGTCTGCACTCCGGGGAGAAGGTATACCTGACCCTCAAGCCTGCACCTGTCGACACCGGCATCGTGTTTGTGCGTGCCGACCTGGACCCTGTGGTGCAGATTCCTGCTCGCGCGGAAAACGTTGGCGAAACCACTATGTCGACCACATTGGTCAACGGTGACGTCAAAGTGGACACGGTGGAGCACTTGCTCTCGGCCATGGCTGGCCTGGGCATCGATAACGCCTACGTCGAGCTCTCCGCGTCCGAAGTCCCGATCATGGATGGCAGCGCTGGACCCTTCGTATTCTTGATTCAATCTGCCGGCCTGGAAGAACAGGACGCAGCCAAGAAGTTCATTCGCATTCTGCGGGAAGTGACAGTAGAAGACGGCGACAAGCGCGCCACCTTCGTCCCGTTCGAAGGCTTTAAAGTGAGCTTTGAGATCGATTTCGATCACCCGGTATTCCGTGACCGCACCCAAAGTGCAAGCGTGGATTTTTCCAGCACTTCGTTTGTAAAAGAAGTCAGCCGCGCCCGTACCTTTGGTTTCATGAGTGACATCGAGTACCTGCGCAAGCACAACCTCGCACTCGGCGGCAGCGTTGAAAACGCCATTGTGGTCGACGCGGATGGTGTACTGAACGAAGACGGCCTTCGCTACGAAGACGAGTTCGTGAAGCACAAGATCCTCGATGCAATCGGTGACCTCTACCTGCTGGGCAATAGCCTGATAGGCGAGTTCAAAGGCTTCAAGTCGGGCCACGCCCTTAACAACCAGCTGCTGCGCAAGTTGATTGAGCAGACAGACGCTTGGGAAGTCGTGACCTTCGAAGATGCCAGCACCGCACCGATCTCTTACATGCGTCCCGTTGCGGCGGTGTAAGTAACAACTCTCTTTCTTTAGTTTTGAAAGGCCACCTTCGGGTGGCCTTTTTTTATGCCTGAATTTTAGGGTGCTTAGTGGCGATCGGGCCTATTGTGGTGAGCCTGCTCACCACAATAGGCCCGCTCACCACACCAAGCCTGTTCACAACATTAAGCCCGCTCACCGCAGAAACGCCGTCTTCATTAAAGGACCGAAGCATCCACGATACGGTTGCGCCCGGTGTGCTTGGCTTCATAGAGCGCCTGATCCGCACTTAGCAACAACGCCTCCAGCGACTGACGGCTACGCTTGTCCCAAGTACTCATGCCAATGCTCACGGTAATCGGCTGCTCATCACCTCCAACCCTCGGCAAGTACTCGATGGCGCTGCGGATGTGCTCGGCGATCACCCAGGCGCCCTTGGCGTCGGTCACCGGCAACACCACCGCGAACTCTTCGCCGCCATAACGTGCGGCCAGGTCGGCCGGTCGGCGGATGTTGCTGCCGATCACCTGGGCCACGCTGCGCAATGCGTCGTCGCCACCGTGATGGCCGTGGCGGTCGTTGAAGGCCTTGAAGTGGTCCACGTCAATCATCAGCACCGTCAGCGGCTCGGTGGAGCGCTGAGCGCGGTCCCACTCAAGGCGCAGGCGTTCATCCAGAACGCGCCGGTTGGCCAGGCCGGTCAATGCATCGGTGGCTGCCAGTTCTGACAGTACTCGTTCAGCGCGACGCCGCCTTCGCAGTTCCCGGCGTAGCAACCAGGTCAGCCACAACAATCCGGCGCAGAGCACCCCGGTGGCACCACTGGTCAGCAGTGCCGCGCGTCTCCAGGGTGCGAATACGTCCTCGCTGGACAACGCTACTACCACGATCAATGGCAGGGCACCGACATTGGTAAAGGTATACAGGCGCTCTTTACCACTGATGGCAGAGATCGCCTGAAAGCTGCCGCTTCCGTCGCGCAGTATTCGCTTGAAGTTAGGCCGGTCACTCAGGTCCTTGTCGATCATGTCGCGTTCGAGCAGCGGCTGCTGGGCCAGGAGAATGCCGTTGTTGTTCAGCAGGTTGACGCTGCTGCCATTGCCGATGGTCAGGGTGTTGAACAGCTGGTCGAAATACGCCAGGCGCATGGTCGCGACCGCTACGCCGAGAAACTCCCCCTTGGGGCCCGACACACGTCGACTGAATGCCATGCGCCAGACCTGGTCGCAGTCGCAATGGATCTTGAAGGGTCGACTGATAAACAGGCCGGCGTTGGCGTCCTTGGCATGCACCTGGAAATAATCGCGGCTGGCAAAATTACGTGGCGTGGGCCGCAGTGTGGAGGAGTCGGCGATAACCTTGCCGTTGGCATCCAGCAGCAAGACCTCGCCCTTGAAAGGCGCCGCCGTGGATAAATCAAACTGCACCAAGTGCTGGATATTGGCAGCAACCCCGGACAGGTCTTCACGTTGCGTGGCCGCAATCAGCCCGTTGAGCGACAGGTCATACAACTCGACGTTACGCAGCACGTCGGCGTTGATCAGTTGGGCGATATTGGTGGTCGATCGCTTGGCCGCCTCAAGCGTGCTGGCGTGTTCGCGAATCAACAGCACCGCGACAATGATCACAATCAGGGCAACGCTGAGCCCGCTGCCCAGCATCAGTAACAACTCAGGATGTGCGGGTGAGGTACGAACAGGGCGTGGACTCATCGGGCAGACTTCAGCGGTGAGGATGCTGGCAGTTTAGTTCTACCCGATGAAAATTAAATGCTTGGTTAAAAAGAAAAAGACGTCTGTCAGAACACGTTGATCGGGTAGTCGACGATCACCCGGTATTCATCCACATCCCGATCCACCGCCGAGTAACCATTGCTGCCACGGTTGACCGCCCATTGCAGGCGCACCGCCAAGTCCTTGGCCTTGCCGTCCTGCACGACGTATTTCAGGTCGATGTCCCGTTCCCAATGCTTGGCGTCTTTACCGTCGGCGCTGTACCACGCGCTATAGCCACGGCTTTGCGGGTCGACCTTGGTCAGGTCGGTCTTGCCGCTGATATAGGACACGGCCGAGGTCAGGCCGGGCAGGCCCAGGCCGCCGAAGTTATAGGCGTACTTGAGTTTCCACGAGCGCTCATTGGGGCCGTTGAAGTCAGAGTACTGCTGGGAGTTGTCCAGGTACACGCTGTCGCCCTGGGCGATGTAGTCGAACGGTGTGTTGCCGTTGACCCGCTGGTATGCCGCTGTGACGCTGTGATGGCCGACGTCCACGGTGAAGTGCAGGCTGTAGGTGTTGTTGTCGATATCCCCCAGCAGCGACTGCCCGGTGTCCTGGGTATGGTAGTAGTGCAGACCGGGGTTGAGACTGATCATCTCGTTCACCACATAGGTGTAGTCCAGGTCGTAGTAGTACTGGTTCCACACGTCCTTGAGCTCGGAGGCGTAGAGGTTGCTGGTCAGCCCGTCGATGCCGCTGAACGACACGCCGGCCCAGTTCATGTGCTGGCTATCGGTATTGCTGGGCAGCGCACCGTAGCTGGTGCCGATGCGGCGGTGGCCGCTCTGGTTATAGAGCTTGGTGAAGCTGGCCTGGCCACCTTCGAACATCCAGCCGTCGAGGCTGTGGTTGGTCAGGCTCACGCCACGGAAGGTCTGCGGCAGCATGCGGGTTGCGCCGCCGGCGATCACCGGGTTATTGAGGAACAGGTCGCCGGCCCTCAACTCGGTATCGAACGCGCGCATTTTCAAGGCGCCACCCGCCGTCGAGAACGAGCCGGGCGCCTTACCGTTGCCACTGCCGTACGGAAGGATGCTGGAACCGTCCGTACCGCCACCGCCGTCCAGCTTCAGACCGAGCATGGCATGGGCGTCCAGGCCGAAGCCGATGGTGCCCTGGGTGTAGCCGGATTCGAAGGTGCCGATGAAACCCTGGCCCCATTCCTTACTGTCATCGGTGTGGATGTCGCGACGGTCGCGGTTCATGTAGTAGTTGCGGGTGTTGATATTGAGGTGGGCGCCTTCGACGAAACCGTCGGCGGGGGTGGTGTCTGCCGCATGGGCAAGAGGGGTGATCGTTGCTGCAATTGCGAGAAATAACGGGGTGAACGTCAGCGAGTTCTTCACCGGTGTAGCTCCTTTGGTCAATCGGAAAACGGCCAATGTCGTGGGGGTGCCTGGCCTTTTTTTACGGCAAAAAAAAGCCGCTGAAGTCAGCGGCTTTAAGACAGATTCCCAGTGTAGAGCCCTGGAAATAAGTCGAGGGAAATTCGGGTAAGCGGGAGGCTGCCTTTGCCGTCGCGCTCATCGATGCGTCAAATTAACGCAGGCGAGCGGTACGGTACAGAGTGTAACAAGATAATGACTGTTGCCCAAATCGCAACAAACCCATCACCGTCCCTGTAGGAGCCGGCTTGCCGGCGATAGCGGTGGCTCAGTCATGCACACGTCGACCCGAACACCGCCATCGCCGGCAGTGTCAGACGGGCAAAGTGATGCCAAAGGTATTGCCGCCGCCCTCACTGCGCACGAACACATCACCGCCGTGCATCAGCGCAATCGCCTTGACGATGGCCAGCCCCAGGCCATGGTTGGCGCCGCTGTTGCTGCGTGACGCATCCACCCGATAAAACCGTTCGAACAGACGTGGCAAGTGTTCGCTGGCAATGACGTCGCCGGGGTTGGTGACGCCGATCGCCACCTGATGTTCTTGCACCTCGATATTCACCACGATCACCTGCCCAGGCGCGGTGTGCTGCACCGCGTTGCTCAGCAGGTTGATCAGCGCACGGCGCAGGTGGGCTTTTTCGATCTGCACCGTGGCATCGCCCTTTACTTGTACCTTGACCTGGGCGTCTTCAAGAATGAAGTCCAGGTAGTCGAGGGTGGTGGCTACTTCGTCGGCCAGGGAGCTTTCGATCAACTTGGTGGCCTTGCTGCCCTGGTCGGCGCTGGCCAGGAACAGCATGTCATTGATGATCGAACGTAGGCGCTCCAGCTCTTCAAGGTTCGATTGCAGCACCTCGAAATAATGCTCGGCCGAACGCCCTCGGGTCAGCGCCACTTGGGTCTGGCCGATCAGGTTGGTCAGGGGCGAGCGCAGTTCGTGGGCGACGTCGGCGTTGAACGATTCCAGGCGTGAATAGGCCTGCTCGACGCGGTCGAGGGTGGAGTTGAACGAATTGACGAACTGGCTCAGCTCCGGCGGCAGCGGCGACAGTTCAAGGCGCCCGGAGAGTTTTGGTGGCGCGAGCTTTTGCGCCTCGTCCGACAGCTTGCCCAGCGGCTTCAGGCCGATGCGTGAAACCCAGAACCCCAACAGCGCCGCCAGGACCACACCGACAAATGCGAGGCTGATCAACGCCACCAGCAAATGATGCTGGGTTGCACGGAAGTTCTCGGTATCGATGGCAATCATGAAGCGCAGGGGCGGGCGCTGCTCCTTGGCCGGGAACTGGCTCACCAGCACTTTGAATGGGTGATGGTGGCCCGGCAGGCGCAAATCGCGCTTGCCGGTAGGCCCTTCGGCAAACGCGCGGATCTGCGCGTCCGGCTCGCCATATTCATAATTCGGATCGCTGCTCACCACCCAGAAACGAATGCGTTTGTCTTCCTCACCCAGCAGCTTGAGCTTGGCCTTGATCTTCACCCAATGGTCCGGCGTGCCGAAGCGGTTCACCGAAGATTCGAGCACGCTATAACGCGCATCCAGCTCGGCGCCTGGCAACAAGCCCAGCCCCCGGTCCACTTGCTGATAAAGCGCACCACCGATCAATACGAAGATCAGCAGCGCCACCAGGGTGAACATGCCGCTCAGGCGCAGGGCGATGGAGTTAGCTGACACTTCGGCTCTCCAGCACATACCCCATGCCACGGATGGTGTGCAGCAGCTTTTGTTCGAACGGCCCGTCGAGCTTGGCGCGCAGGCGCTTGATCGCGACTTCCACCACGTTGGCGTCGCTGTCGAAATTGATGTCCCAGACCATCTCCGCAATCGCGGTCTTGGACAGGATCTCACCCTGGCGCCGCGCCAACACGCTGAGCAGCGAGAACTCCTTGGCGGTCAGGTCCAGGCGCAAGCCATTGCGACTGGCCTTGCGGCTGATCAGGTCGATCCACAGGTCGGCGACCGTCACCTGCACGGGTTCATGACCACCGCTGCGGCGGGTCAGGGCTTGCAGGCGTGCCACCAGTTCCAGGAAGGAAAACGGTTTGCCCAGGTAATCGTCGGCGCCTTCGCGCAGGCCGCGAATGCGGTCTTCCACGCGCTCGCGGGCCGTGAGCATGATCACCGGCGTCTGCTTGCGCGCGCGCAGGGCACGCAGCACGCCAAAGCCATCGAGGCCTGGCAGCATCACGTCGAGCACGATGACCGCGTAGTCGTTCTCCAGCGCCAGGTGCAAACCCTCGACGCCTTCGCGTGCCACGTCGACGGTGTAGCCTTGCTCCGTCAGGCCACGGTGCAGGTAGTCGGCGGTTTTTTCTTCATCTTCAATAATCAGTACGCGCATGAGTCTTTTGGCTCCAGGGCCGGGCCTCAGTCTGTGGTCGCCAACGCAGGCGTTGGTGTGGGCCGGTGGAAAAACTTCTCAAGGTACAAGTATATGACCGGTGTGGTGAACAGCGTCAGCGCCTGGCTCACCAGCAACCCGCCAACCACTGCGATACCCAGCGGCTGGCGCATTTCCGCACCAGGGCCGGCGCCGAGCATCAGCGGCACCGCGCCGAGCAGGGCGGCGAGGGTGGTCATGATGATCGGCCGGAACCGCGTGACGCAGGCTTCATAGATCGCATCTTCCGGCGACAGGCCCCTGACGCGCTGAGCCTCCAGGGCAAAGTCGATCATCAGGATGCCGTTCTTCTTCACGATGCCGATCAACAGCACCAGGCCGATCAGCGCCATGATCGAAAAGTCCTGCCCCATCAGTGACAGCATGATCAGCGCGCCCAACCCTGCCGAGGGCAAGGTCGAAATGATCGTCAGCGGGTGCACGAAGCTCTCGTACAGCACGCCGAGGATGATATACACCGCCACCAGCGCCGCCAGGATCAGCCACGGTTGGCTGGCCAGCGAACTCTGGAATGCCTGGGCCGCGCCCTGAAAGTTGCCGATGATGGTGGTCGGCATGCCGATTTCATTCTTGGCCTGGTTGAGCATGATCACTGCATCGCCCAAGGCCACGCCCGGTGCCAGGTTGAACGACAGGTTGGCGGCCGGGAACATGCCGTCATGGCTGATCGAAAGTGGCCCCACGGTAGGCGGGTTTACCTTGGCCAGCGCCGACAGCGGCACCATCTCGTTTGTCAGCGGCGAGCGCAGGTAAAAGTAGTTGAGGCTTTCGGCTTTGCCGCGTTGCTGGGTATCCAATTCCAGCACCACTTGGTACTGGTTGATCTCGGTCTGGAATTCGTTGATCTGGCGCTGGCCGAACGCGTCGTACAGCGCCTGATCCACATCGGTGGCGGTGAGGCCAAAGCGCGCGGCGGCCTGGCGGTCGATGCTGATGTGGGTGATGCTGCCGCCCAGTTGCAGGTCGTTGGACAGGTCGCGAAACGCCGGGTTGGCGCGCAGTTTTTCGGTGAGGCGCTGGGTCCAGGTGTTGAGCGTCGGGCCGTCGTTGCTCTTGAGCACGTATTGGTACTGAGCACGGCTTGGGCCGGAACTCAGGTTGATGTCTTGCCCGGCGCGCAGGTACAACACGATACCCGGCACCTTGGCCAGTTTCGGGCGGATGCGATCGATGAACTGGCTGGCGGACACGTCACGGTCGCCGCGGTCCTTCAAGGCGATCCAGAAGCGGCCGTTGGCAATGGTCTGGTTGCTGCCGGTCACACCGACCGAATGCGAAAACGCTTCCACTGCCGGGTCGGCCTTGACGATTTCGGCCAGGGCCTTGTGCTTGGCCACCATGTCCGGGTAGGACACGTCGGCCGCCGCTTCGCTGGTGCCGAGTACAAAGCCGGTGTCCTGCACCGGGAAGAACCCCTTGGGGATGAACACGTAGCCGACCACGGCCAGGGCCAACGTCACGACGAAGATTGCCGCCATCGTACGTTGATGGGCCAGGGCACGGCGCAGGTTGCGCGCATAGCCGGCCAGCAGCCGTTCGCTGAAGCCCGGTTTGTCGTGCGCAGGGTGGCTGGGCGCGCGCATGAACAGCGCGGCCAGGGTCGGCGCCAAGGTCAGCGAAACCACCACCGAGATCAGAATGGTCGAGGTCGCCGTCAAGGCAAACTCCTTGAACAAACGCCCAACCACGCCCCCCATGAACAGCAGCGGAATAAACGCCGCCACCAGCGAGAAGCTGATGGACACCACCGTAAAGCCGATCTCCCCGGCGCCTTTGATCGCCGCTTCGCGCTTGTCGAGCCCAGCTTCCAGGTGGCGGTGAATGTTCTCGACCACCACGATGGCATCGTCCACCACAAAGCCCACCGCGATGACGATCGCCACCAGCGTCAGGTTGTTCAGGCTGAAACCCATCAGGTACATCAACGCGAAGCTGGCGACCAGCGACACACCCAGCACGCTGGACACAATCATCGTCGCCGACAACTGCCGCAGGAACAGCGCCATCACCGCCACCACCAGCAGGATGGCGATCAGCAGCGTCACTTCCACCTCATGCAGCGACGCGCGGATGGTCTTGGTACGGTCGGTCAACACGCTGACCTGCACCGACGCTGGCAGCATCGCTTGCAGGCGCGGCAGCTCGGCTTGAATGCGGTCCACGGTCTCGACGATGTTCGCGCCGGGCTGGCGCGAAATCACCAGGTTGACCCCGGGTGTGTCGCCGGACCAGGCCTGTACGTAGGCGTTTTCCGAACCGTTGATGACCTTGGCGATATCCCGCAGTTGAACCGGTGCCCCGTCCTTGTAGGACACGATCAGCTGCGCGTAGTCCTCCGGGTGGAACAACTGGTCGTTGGTCGACAGGGTCGACACGCTGTTCTCGCCGTAGATCGCGCCCTTGGCCAGGTTCAGGCTCGATTGCTGGATGGCCAAACGGATATCGGCCAGGGTCAGGCCGATGGCGGCGAGTTTGTCCGGCGATGCTTGGACGCGGATTGCCGGGCGCTGCTGGCCGGTGATGTTGATTTGGCCTACGCCGTCGATCTGGCTGATCTGCCGGGCCAGCAGGGTTTCCACGTAGTCGCTCAACTCGGTGCTGGGCATGCTGTTGGAGCTGACGCTGAGGATCAGCACCGGGCTGTCCGCCGGGTTGACCTTCTTCCAGGTCGGCAGGCTCGGCATGTCGCTGGGCAGCTTGCCGGACGCGGTGTTGATCGCCGCCTGCACTTCCTGCGCGGCGGTGTCGATGCTTTTGGTCAGGGTGAATTGCAGGGTCAACAGGCTGGAGCCCAGGGCGCTGCTGGAGGTCATCTGGGTCATGCCAGGGATGGCGCTGAATTGCACCTCCAGCGGCGTGGCCACGGATGACGCCATGGTGTCCGGACTGGCGCCGGGCAGCGTGGCAGTCACCTGGATCGTCGGAAATTCCGCTTCCGGCAGTGGGGCGATCGCCAGGCGCGGGAAGGCAATCAGCCCGAGCAGCACCAGGGCAAAGGTCAGCAGCAGGGTCGCGACCGGGTGGTCGACGCACCAGGCTGACGGCGAACGGCTCATGGCTGCACCTTGGCATCAACGGTCTGAATGACTTGCGGCGGCTCCTTGAGTATTTCCACCTGCGCACCCGCCTTGAGCCGTGACTGGCCGTCGCTGACCAGCACATCCCCGGCCTGCACGCCCTTGATGATGTTCACGTCGCTGTTCTGGTAGGTGACTTGCACCGGCACCACGTCGACCTTGTCACCGTTGACCCGGTACACGAAGTGCGAATCCAGGCCGCGCTGCACCACGGTCGGTGGCACCACCAAGGCGTTTTTGTCGAGGGCGGTCTGGATCTTGATGGTCACCAGTTGCCCCGGCCACAGGCGCTGCGAGGCGTTGTTGAATTCGGCCTTGGCGCGCAGGGTGCCGGTGGTGGAGCTGATCTGGTTGTCGATCAGGCTCAGGTGACCCTCGCCAAGCAAGTCGCCGGTCTGGCCATCGGTGTCGGCGCCCAGGTAGGCATCGACGCTGGCTTTTGTGGGCGCCGCGATCAGGCCCTGCAAGGTGGGCAGCATTTGTTGCGGCAGGGAGAACTCGACGGCAATCGGGTCGATCTGGGTCACGGAAAACAGGCCCTGGGTATCGGCGGTGCGTAAGAAGTTGCCTTCATCCACGGTGCGAATACCGACGCGTCCGCTGACCGGCGAGCGAATCTGAGTGTAGGAAAGTTGTACCTGAGCTGAATCGATTGCGGCCTGGTTGCCTTGGGCAGTGGCCTTGAGCTGGTTGACCAGGGCTTGTTGCTGGTCATAAGTCTGCTTGGACACGCCGTCGTCGACACTCAACTCCTTGTAGCGCTTGAGGTTGACCAGCGCTACCTGCAACTGCGCCTGGCTTTCGCCCAGTTGGGCCTTGGCCTGATCCAGGCTGGCACGGATCGAGCGGTCATCGATGGTCGCCAGCAGGTCACCGGCCTTGACCAACTGGCCTTCCTTGACCAGCAATTTAGTGAGGATGCCGTCCACTTGCGGGCGAATCACCACACTGTGCAGCGACAGCACCGAGCCAATCCCGCTGACAAAGCGCGGAATGTCCTGCTGCGCCACGCTCACCACCCGCACGGGAATAGCGGTGGGTGCCGCCAGTTTGGACTTGGCCGCTCGGGTCAGTGCCCAGGTTGCAACGGCCAACACCACGAGGACCCCCACGATCAGGGCGGTTTTTCGTTGAATGTGCATCGACGGACACCAGAGGCGCAGTTGCAAGTTTCAAGCTGCAAGCTGCAAGTTGAGATTTGGATAAAAGCTTTATAGCGCGGCGACCCGGTCAGGATCGTGACGTCAAACTGACAGCCATGACAGCTAGTGCTTTAAACTTACCGCTTGAAGCTTACCGCTTGGCCCTCCGGCCCCGCTATACTCGCGCTTTTACACCAATACCCGCGCCGGAGCCCTTATGACTTCCCCGACACAACCCCCTGTTGAAGCGGACGACCTCGTCGATCCGGCCAGCGCCGAAGGCGTTGAAAAAGCCGAGATCCCGGCGTTCAAATTCCCCTTCAAACCGGGTGAACTGGCCGGAGCCAAGAATGCCGCCCAGCCCTGGTACAAGAACGGCGCCAAGAACGGCCACACCAAGAGCCCGGGTATGGCCCCGCCCGGTACACGCCGTTCCATGGGTAAACGTTAAGATTAATCATCTGTAACATTTGACGGATATTGCCTACAGCCTCCGTTGATGTTTCTGCTTGTAGGTCTGCGACCGTTTCTTGAAAGCTTGCACGGCTTCCGCTTCACCCCGGTTTGGTTAACGGGCGTGCAGCGGAGGGCGCTCTTTCCGGAAAAGGACGTTTCCTGTGCCCCTGATACATCTCTGTGTAGCGCTTGCCCTATTACTGGCGGTGGATGCCGTCGCAGGCCTTGATCAACCGCGACGTGAAATCCGCTTCGCCGTTGCCGCGCAATTTGCCCCTTTCCAGAGCCGCAACCCGCAAGGGCAGTTGGTCGGTCTGAATATCGAGTTGGGCAACGCCCTTTGCCAGCAGTTGAATGTGCGCTGTACCTGGGTTGACCAGGTGCTGGTTGAAAACTTCGAAGGTCTGGAAGCGCGGCAATTCGATGCAATCATGGGCATAGCCCCGACATCTTTGCGGCGGCGCTGGGTGAGTTTCACCGAAAACCTCTACCCCTTCACCACGCGCCTGGTCGCGCGCCGAACCTCGGGCCTTATGCCGACGCCAAGGTCGCTCAAGGGCAAGCGTGTCGGCGTGTTGCTGGGCAGCAATCGCGAAGCCTTTGCGCATGCGAAATGGGCGCGCAAAGGCGTGATCATCAAGAGCTTCTGGCTCAACGACGAACTGGTCCGCAGCCTGGTGGCAGGCGATATCGATGCGACGCTGCAGGGCACCGTGGAAATCCGTGAGGCCCTGCTCGACACGGCTGCCGGCCAGGATTTCGACTTCCTCGGCCCCGCCGTTTCCAACGAACTGCTGGGCAACGGTGTGGCGATCGCGTTACGCAAGACTGACACCGCGCTGCGTACCGAGCTAAACCGTGCGCTGGAACAGCTGATGCACAATGGTGAATACCAGCGGATCCTTGCGCCTTATCGCCTCGACCTACCGTGATGGCTAATTAATTGCGCGGAACATGAGCTGGATCAGTATTTGCCCCCTTGGTGCGCTTAGAGTCGACGCCCTGCCGACTCCTCCAACAATTACGAGCGCGCTTCTCCATGAAGATCAATCTGCCGGTCACCGGTCGGAATGTGGACTTTGCCCCCGACGCTAACATCCTTTCGACCACCGACCTGACCAGCGCGATTACCTACGCCAACCAGGACTTCATCGACATCAGCGGGTACGACCGCGATGAGCTGCTCGGCGTGAAACATAACATCCTGCGTCATCCGGACATGCCGTCCGAGGCGTTCGCCCATATGTGGCGAACCCTCAAGGCGGGGCGTTCGTGGATGGGCATGGTGAAAAACCGCTGCAAGAACGGTGACCATTACTGGGTCAGCGCGTATGCCACGCCCGTGAGCCGGGACGGGGCCGCCGTGGAGTACCAATCGGTACGTACCAAGCCGGATGCGCGTCGGATCGCTGCAGCAGAGCGGGTCTATGCGCGCTTGCGAGCGGGCAAACGGCCAGCCTGGCCGGTGCTTGGCTTGGGCATGAAACTGTTCGCTTGGGTCGCCTTCACCTGCGGTGTCACCGGAGCCCTGGGCTTGGGCTTGGCGAATTACGCGCTGGGCTGGCAGTTACTGGCCCTGGTGGCCGGGTGTGCGGTCGGTGCGGTTGGCGCGCAGGCGATCCTGCGACCTCTGTCCCACCTGCAGCAGCGTGCACGCCGGGTGGCCGACAACCCCTTGAGCCAGGCAATCTACACCGGGCGCCGGGACGAGTGCGGGCAAATCGAATTCGCCTTCCAAATGCTCGAAGCCCAGGTAGGAGCGGTGGTGGGGCGTATCGGCGACGCCTCCCAGCGGCTGTCGGGCCACGCTGCGCAGTTGGTGCGGCACCTGGACAGCAGCCACGCCAGCAGCCTCGGCCAACAGACTCAGACCGACCAGATAGCCGCAGCCATCCACCAGATGGCCGCCAGCGTGGCCGAAATGGCCAACCATGCCCAGCAGGCGTCCAAGGCGGCCGACCAGGCCGGCAACGAGACCCGCGAAGGCCATCAGCGCGTGGATGAAAGCCGTGATGCCGTGTTGCGCCTGTCCCAGGAGTTGGCACGCGCCACCGAAGTCATTCACCAGTTGGAAAGCCACAGTGGCGAAATCAGCGGCGTGCTGGAAGTGATCCGCACGATTGCCGAACAGACCAACCTGCTGGCGCTGAACGCCGCCATCGAAGCGGCGAGGGCGGGTGAGCAGGGGCGTGGCTTCGCCGTGGTGGCCGATGAAGTGCGCGGCCTGGCCCAGCGCACCCAGCAATCGACCGATGAAATCCAGCGCATGATCAGCACCCTGCAAGGCGGCGCACGGGATGCGGTACAAGCGATGGCGCAGAGCAGCGAGCATGTCGAAGCCAGCGTCCAGCAGGCACAGCGGGCCGCCGCAGCGCTGGACGGCATCAGTCAGCGTGTCACGCAAATCACCGCCATGAGCCAGCAGATAGCAACCGCCGTGGAAGAGCAGAGCACGGTGAGCGAGGACATCAACCGCAATATCGTTGGCATTCGCAATGCCGGGGAGGCCACGGTCAGCGCCGGGCAGCAGAGCCAGCTCAGTTCAGGCGATGTGGCGGCGCTGGCGGAGGATTTACGCCAGTTGGCGCAGGAGTTCTGGGGGCAGCAGCGGTAACCCAATTCAACGGCTACTGCTATTTAGGAGCTTTCCTACCATTCAAACAGACGTGTTGAAGTTAAAACACCGGTCAGTGCTTGTTAGAACAACGGGCGCATACGGGCCATGACTCACGGAGCCCGTCTGCCCCATACCTTTTGCACAGGACAGGCTTATGAAGACTTCAAGACGACTGCTGGCGCTGGTGACGTTTTTTCTGACCCTTTTGTCCGCGGCAGGATGTGCTGTGGCGCCTGCTCCCGAGAGTCCGTGGCGTGAAATCCGCTTTGGTGTAGAGGCAGATGTGCCGCCCTTTGAATACCGCAATGCCCAGGGTGAGCTCGTGGGGCTGAATATAGAACTGGGGAATGCCCTGTGTGCAGCGCTTGATGCGCGTTGCGTGTGGGTTGAGCAGCCTTATGCGACCAACCTCGCGGCGCTCCAGGCTGGCCGGTTCGACGCGATCATGCCCATGACGGCGACAGCCGCGCGGCGTGAACTCGTCGACTTCACCCATGACCTCTATGCCCTTCAAAGCCGTTTGGTGGCTCCTAAGGGCTCCAACCTGCTGCCAACCGCCCAGGCACTCAGGGGCAAGCGCGTGGGCGTGCTGGCGGGAACCAGCCGTGAAGCCTTTGCCTTGACGCGGTGGGGGACCCAGGGGGTGATTGTGCGCAGCTTTGGCCTCAACACTGATTTGATCCGTAGCTTGCAGGCCGGTGAAATTGACGCCACGTTGCAAAACACCGTCGAAATCAGCGAAGCGCTGTTGAACACCGCTGAAGGTGCTGCGTTCGCCTTTGCCGGGCCAACGGTGGTCGATGACATGTTGGGCCGCGGCGTAGCCATTGCCACTCGCAAAACCAATCCTGATCTCACGGCGGCGCTCAACGAGGCGCTGCAACGCATGAAAGACAGCGGCGAGTATGCGGCCATTACCGAGCGTTATCTGGGCGCTGCGCCTCTTGAGCCGGCCAGGATGACGTATACGCCGGCAGAGGGTGGGTTGCCCTTCTCGGAAACGGTGCAAGTCGGTCAGGCCCTCTACATTTCCGGGAAGTTGGGGCTGGATCAAAACGGTCGTCTGGTACCTGGCGGTATTCGTGCAGAAACGGCGCAGGCTCTCGAGAACATACGCGGCGTTCTGATGGCCAAGGGTATCGGGATGGATAGAGTTGCCCAGTGCAGGGTGATTCTTGCCGACCTCAAGGACTTTGCACAAATGAACAGCGTCTATGCCAGCTACTTCCAGGCTGACCGCCTGCCAGCCCGGACGACTTTTGCTGGCAAGCTGTTGCTGAATGCGCGGATCGAGATCGAGTGCATGGCCAGCCTCTGACTCACTGCAAACCTGCGCGTCTAGGCGGCGCGCAGTGAAATAAACGCATAGTTGGCCGGCACCTCAGTCGCAATCTGCGCCCCGGCATCCAGCACCTGCTCCGCGATGTCCATGCCGGACACATGGAACACCCACTCGCTGACCACGGACGGTCGTTGCACCGCCAGCTCGATGGCTTGGGCAAATGCGCCCATGTCGGGCAGGTAAGCGGTAAACCCATCCCCCTTGAGGGCTGTGGTGCGAATGCCCAGCAGGGCGCACACCGCCTCTTTGGTCTGTACATCGTCACGGTCGGCCTGGCGTGAGCGGCGGATCAGTTCGGCCAGTTCCTGGTCCATCAACTCACCGCCGACGATCAGCGCCGGGCCCTGTTCCCAGGACTCCGGCGGGCAATCCTTGGCGGCGGGGTTCAGCGGGATATGCGGGTTGATCTCCATCGGATAAATGCGGCACACCAGCGGGCGGCGTTCATAGATGCGGCACAGATTGTCTTCGTCAAGATTCCGGCAGCGTCCGGCGTTGTAGGCGGCAAAGGTGATTGCCACAAATGCCTGGGTATTGCCGCTGGGCACGATGACCGAGCGACGCTCGGCATGCTCGCGTTGCTGCTGCGGCAGGCCCAGGCCAGTGCCCAGGAACCCCTCCACCAGAACGATGACATTGCCGCCGTCCGCCGCCCACAGGCGGGCTTCTTCGAGGGTCAGGGGCACGTGGTGGTCGGAGCAGCATTTACCACAACCGACGCAGGAAAATTGAGTGTTCATGGCGGATCTGTCACCAGGCAAGGTCAGAGGGTACGCAGGAACAGTGACGGGTTTTTACCTCTGTTCACCGTTTTAGCTCTCTGGAAGCAAGTTACACGCCAGTGCCTGTCAGTCCCGTGGCACCACATCGCGCAGGACAAATCTCATGCCCGCGCTTTCGTACAGTTGGCGGGCACGCAGGTTGCTCTCCAACACCTTGAGGTCCACATAGGGTTCACCGCGTTGCTTGAAGGCGTGAAAGCAGTGCAAGAGCAATGCGCGGCCCAATCCCTGGCCCTGGGCGCAGGGGTGCACGGAGAGGTTCTTGATAAACGCGCTGGTCCAGCACTGCGCCACGGCGAGAATGCCGTCGTTGTTGCTGGCCACCAGGCACAGCGTGGGGTCGAACTCGGCATCGGTGGTGAACTGCTGCTGCCAGGTTTCCAGGTTGGGAACGCGACCGCCACCCTGATCCTGGGTCAGGCGCAATACGGCGTGAATCGCCGGGGCCAGGTCGTTACGGTAATGATCCAACTGCGTGCCCGCCGGCCACTGCGGGGCGGGCAGGCTGCCGATAAGGTCGCGGCGCAGCAGTTGGAAATATTCGCTCACAGGCCTTTTTGCGCCACCGTTTGCGCGGCCACCACCAGGCACTTGGTCAACTCGGGCGAGGAGAACTTGGTGAGCACCGCGTCGGCGCCGGCCAGGCGGGCTTTTTCGCTGTTCATCGCGCTGTCCAGCGAGGTGTGCAGCAACACATAGAGGTGCTGGAAATCCGGGGTTTCGCGCAGTGTGCGGGTAAGGGCATAGCCGTCCATCTCCGACATCTCGATGTCCGACACCACCACGTTGATCTGCTCGGCCGTGCCTTGCAACTCCAGCAGCACGTCGATGGCTTCCTTGGCGCTGCGCGCGGTGTGGCAGGTGAGGCCGAGGTTACGCAGGGTGTGCACCGATTGCTGCAGCGCGACCTGGCTGTCGTCTACCACCAGGATGCGTGCGTGGCCGAGTACTTCGGCTTCTTCCATGGTGAGGTCGGTCGGCGCCGCTTCGATCGGCGCCGGCGCGATGCCGTGGATGACTTTTTCGATATCCAGCACCTGCACCAGGCCGCCTTCCACCTGGGTGACCCCGGTGATGAACGCGCGGTTACCGCCGGAGCCATAGGGTGGTGGGCGAATGTCGGTGGTCAGGCAATGCACGATCTTGCTCACCGCCTGCACATGCAAACCCTGTTTGGAGCGGCTCACATCGGTGACGATCAGGCAGCCACCGTCCGGGTCGGCCAGGGGCATTTCGCCGAGGGCGCGACTCAGGTCGATCACCGCCAGCGAGTTACCGCGCAGGGTGGCGATGCCTTTGACGTGCGGGTGCGACTCCGGCAGCTTGGTCAGCGGCGGGCACGGGATGATTTCACTGACTTTCAGCAGGTTGATCGCCATCAGCTTGCCGCTGCGCAAGGTAAAGAGCAGAAGCGAGAGTGAGTCTGCGCGGGCTTTGGTGGTGGACATAAAAACCTTCTGTGGATCAGGGATGACGATCTTCTATGGAAGGTTATCGACCCGTACACCCAAAACTGTAGGCGCCGGGGGGACGCCTAGTTCTTGCCGGCGATGAAGCCCGCCCGATCGCCATCGCCGGCAAGCCGAGTGCCTACCGAGGATAAGCGGGTGTCAGCCCTTCCACACCTGTGGGTTCACCAGGTCCTGCGGGCGCTGGCCCAGCAGGGCGCTGCGCAGGTTGTCCAGGGCGCGGTTGGCCATGGCTTCGCGAGTTTCGTTCGTGGCCGAGCCAATGTGCGGCAGGGTCACGGCATTGCTCAACTGGAACAGCGGCGACTCGGCCAGTGGCTCCTGTTCATACACATCGAGCCCGGCGCCACGGATACGCTGGCTTTGCAGCGCCTCGACCAGCGCCGGTTCGTCCACCACCGGGCCACGGGAAATATTGATCAGGATCGCGCTGGACTTCATCAGCCCCAGCTCGCGGGTGCTGATCAGGTGACGGGTCTTGTCGCTCAACGGCACCACCAGGCAGACGAAATCCGCCTCGGCGAGCAGTTCATCCAGGCTGCGAAATTGCGCGCCCAGTTCTTGCTCCAGCGCCGGCTTGCGGCTGTTACCGCTGTACAGGATCGGCATGTTGAATCCCAGCCGCCCACGCCGGGCCACGGCCGCGCCGATATTGCCCATGCCGACGATGCCCAGGGTCTTGCCATGCACATCGCAGCCAAACAACGGCGCACCGACGCTGGCCTTCCACTGCCCGGCCTTGGTCCAGGCATCCAGCTCGGCCACACGACGCGCGCTGCTCATCAGCAAGGCAAAGGCCAGGTCGGCGGTGCTTTCGGTGAGGACGTCAGGGGTATTGGTGAGCATGATCCCGCGTTCGTTCAAGTACGCGACGTCATAGTTGTCGTAGCCCACCGACACGCTGGACACCACTTCCAGCTTGCTCGCGCCTTGCAATTGCTCGCGTCCCAGCTTGCGACCCACACCGATCAGACCGTGGGCGTGGGGCAAGGCTTCATTGAACTGTGCGTTGATATCGCCCAGCTTGGGATTGGGCGCGATCACTTCGAAGTCCTGTTGCAGGCGTTCGATCATTTCCGGGGTGACGCGGCTGAAAGCGAGGACAGTCTTTTTCATTGCAGGCGGGCTCATCGACTACGGAAGAATGCCAAGCACGCTAACATTCCTCGTTACGGTTGTCAGGAGATCACTGGAATCAAGTGGGCACAGTTCAAAATGTGGGAGCGAGCTTGCTCGCGAATGCGGTGCGTCAGCAGCAGATGTGTCGCCTGACACGCCGCATTCGCGAGCAAGCCCGCTCCCACACTGGATCTTTATCGTCTGATAAATATCAGTTAGCCATCCGCGCGCCGCTGAGGCTGCCACTCAACTCATACGCCACCAGCTCCGCCTGGTGCGCCGCCAGAATCTCCGGCAGCGAACCACGCAAGTATTCCACCCAAGTCTTGATCTTCGCATCCAGGTATTGGCGCGACGGGTAGATGGCGTACAGGTTCAGTTCCTGGGAACGGTAGTTGGGCATCACCCGCACCAGCGTGCCATTGCGCAAACCTTCGATCGCCGCATACACCGGCAGCAGCCCGATGCCCATGCCACTGGTGATCGCGGTTTTCATCGCATCGGCCGAGTTCACCAGGAACGGCGAAGTATTGATCGCCACGCTTTCCTGGCCTTCGGGACCATTGAAGGTCCATTTGTCCAGCTGGATCACCGGGCTGACCAGACGCAGGCAGGCATGGTTGAGCAGGTCATTGGGGCGATGGGCGCAGCCCTTGGCCTTGACGTAGTCCGGCGAGGCACAGGCAATGCTGTAGGTGATGCCCAGGCGCTGGGACACGAAGCCCGAGTCCGGCAGCTCGCTGGCCAGCACGATGGACACGTCATAGCCCTCGTCGAGCAGGTCCGGCACGCGGTTGGCCAAGGTCAGGTCGAAGGTGACGTCCGGATGAGTACGGCGATAGCGGGCGATGGCGTCGATGACGAAATGCTGGCCGATACCGGTCATGGTGTGCACTTTCAATTGCCCGGCAGGGCGCGCATGGGCGTCGCTGGCCTCGGCTTCGGCTTCCTCGACATAGGCGAGGATCTGCTCACAGCGCAGCAAATAGCGTTTGCCAGCTTCGGTCAGCGCGATGCGTCGTGTCGTTCGGTTCAACAAGCGGGTTTGCAGATGGGCCTCAAGGTTGGAGACCGCGCGCGAGACGTTGGCAGTGGTGGTGTCCAGTTGCACGGCGGCGGCGGTGAAGCTGCCGGCTTCGGCCACGCAACTGAAGGCGCGCATGTTTTGCAAAGTGTCCATGGAGTGTTCTCAGGGGAGATAACAAATTGTGACAGAAAGTTACGCCGTCCAGTGATCCCTACCAACGGATTATCGCCTGAACGGTAACAAAGATTCACAGGAATGCCAGCTTATCGTCGTTCATGCCGCCGCCTAGAATTGCGCCACCTTTCCCGCTCCACCCTCTCAGGAATACGCTTGCCGTGCCGCGTCGCATCAGCAGAGAGCTTAAGACTCTCAGTGTTTGGGCTTTATCGTTAGCAATCAGCGGCTGCATCGGAACCGGAGGAATCGCGCCCCAAGGCCAGTCCCTCAACGCCAGTGACCTGGCCACCGACGAAGCGATCCAGAGCGCTGCCCAAGACGCCCACTGGCCCACCGCACAATGGTGGCAAGCCTACGGCGACCCCCAGCTCAACCGCTGGGTCGACCTCGCCACCCAACACAGCCCGAGCCTGGCCATGGCCGCCGCGCGGGTGCGTGAAGCACGGGCCATGGCCGGGATCGCCGAGGCGGCCGAGTCGTTGCAGATCAACAGCGACACCACCCTCAAGCGCCACAACTGGCCGAAGGATCAGTTCTACGGCCCCGGCGAGCTGAGCGGAGCCAACACCTGGGACAACAATGCCTCCCTGGGCCTGAGCTACGCCCTCGACCTGTGGGGCCGCGAAAGCAACACCACCGAACGTGCCGTCGACTTGGCGCACATGAGCGCCGCCGAAGCGCGCCAGGCCCAGCTCGAATTGCAGAACAACGTGGTGCGCGCCTATATCCAGCTGTCGTTGCAGTACGCCAATCGCGATATCGTCGCGGCCACCTTGGCGCAACAGCAGCAGATTCTCGACCTGGCCAACAAACGCCTGAACGCCGGGATCGGCACCCACTTTGATGTCAGCCAGGCCGAAACGCCGTTGCCGGAAACCCATCGCCAACTGGACGCCCTGGACGAAGAGATCGCCCTGAGCCGCAACCAACTCGCAGCGCTGGCGGGCAAGGGGCCGGGGGAGGGCGCGACATTGCAACGCCCGACCCTGTCCCTCGCCGCGCCCCTGAAACTGCCGTCGCGACTGCCTGCGCAATTGCTCGGCCAACGCCCGGACGTGGTCGCCAGCCGCTGGCAAGTTGCGGCCCAGGCCCGTGGCATCGATGTGGCCCACGCCGGTTTCTACCCCAACGTCGACTTGGTCGGCAGCCTCGGCTACGTGGCCACCGGCGGCGGCATGCTGGAGTTCCTGGCCGGCAAGAAATTCAACTACAGCGTCGGTCCTGCGATCACCTTGCCGATCTTCGACGGCGGGCGCCTGCGCGCAGAGCTGGGCGAAGCCAGCGCCGGTTATGACATCGCTGTCGCCAAGTACAACCAGACCCTGGTCAACGCGCTCAAGGGCATCAGCGACCAGTTGATCCGCCGCGAATCCATGGATAAGCAATCCGCCTTCGCCGCGCAATCGGTGGCCTCGGCGCAGAAGACCTACGACATCGCGATGATCGCCTACCAGCGCGGCCTTACCGACTACCTCAATGTGCTGAATGCGCAGACGTTGCTGTTCCATCAGCAGCAGATCGAGCAACAGGTCCAGGCCGCGCGCCTGAGTGCCCACGCTGAATTGGTCACGGCCCTGGGCGGCGGCCTCGGTGCCGGCAACGATGTGCCTCAAGACGCCAAGACCCTTCCGAGCAAGACCCCGGCGGCGCTTGCCGCGTTCGATCACTGAGTAGGATTTGATGACGCCCTTGCCTGCACCGCTGCGCTGGCTGTATGCCCTTGAGTGGCGCCGTGGTTTTTTCGACTGGGCACGCAGTGATGGCGTGACCTGGGTGTATATCTTCAAGGTGCTGGTCGCCGCGTTCCTCACGCTGTGGTTGGCCATGCGCCTGGAGCTGCCGCAACCGCGCACGGCGATGATCACCGTGTTTATCGTGATGCAGCCCCAGAGCGGCCAGGTGTTTGCCAAGAGCTTCTATCGCTTCCTCGGCACCCTGGCGGGGTCGGCGGTGATGGTGCTGTTGATCGCCTTGTTTGCGCAGAACACGGAGCTGTTTCTCGGCGCGCTGGCGATCTGGGTGGGCATCTGCACGGCGGGCGCGACGCGCAATCGCAACTTCCGCGCCTACGGCTTTGTGTTGGCCGGCTACACGGCGGCGATGGTCGGCCTGCCGGCCCTGGCGCATCCGGATGGGGCCTTTATGGCGGCGGTTTGGCGAGTGCTGGAAATTTCCCTGGGGATTCTGTGTTCCACTCTGGTCAGCGCCGCGATCCTGCCGCAAACCTCCAGCGCCGCCATGCGCAACGCCTTGTACCAGCGCTTTGGCGTGTTCGCGCTGTTCGTCACCGATGGCCTGCGTGGGCGCAGCCAGCGCGAAGGTTTCGAGGCCAGCAATGTGCGTTTCATCGCCGAAGCGGTGGGCCTGGAAGGGCTGCGCAGTGTCACGGTGTTCGAAGACCCACATATGCGTCGACGCAACGGCCGGCTCAGCCGCCTCAACAGCGAGTTCATGAGCATCACCACGCGCTTCAATGCCTTGCACCAGTTGCTTGAACGGCTGCGCACGGACGAAGCGGACCATGTGGTGGCGGCGATCAAGCCCGGCCTGCAAGACCTTGCCGACGTGCTCGATGGTTTCTCCGCTCGCGCGCTCACCAGCCCTGATGCCGCAAGGTTGGTGGCGCAATTGAGCGCCTACAAGGACGGCTTGCCCGCCAAGGTCCGCAGCCTGCGTGCGGCGTTCCAGGGGGGGGAGCCTACCGAAGCCGAACAACTGGACTTCCACACCGCCTACGAGCTGCTTTACCGCTTTGTCGATGACCTGCACAACTACGCGCAAACCCACGCGTCCCTTGCCGATCACAGCCATGCGCGCGAGCAGTGGGACGAAACCTTTATCCCTAAGACCAACTGGCTGGCCTGCGCCGCCTCGGGCATCCGTGCGTCGTTCATCCTGATCGTGCTCGGCAGTTACTGGGTGGCCACCGCCTGGCCCAGCGGCGCCACCATGACCTTGATCGCCGCCGCCACGGTCGGCCTGTCCGCCGCCACGCCCAACCCCAAGCGCATGGCGTTCCAGATGGCCTGCGGCACGTTGATCGGCGCGTTGGTGGGGTTTGTCGAAATGTTCTTCGTGTTCCCCTGGATCGACGGTTTCCCGCTGTTGTGCGTGATGCTTGCGCCGGTGATCATCTTTGGCGCATTCCTCGCTTCGCGCCCGCAATACGCGGGTGTCGGCGTGGGGCTGCTGATCTTCTTCAGCACCGGCTCGGTGCCGGACAACCTGACGGTCTACAACCCCTACACCTTCATCAACGACTACATCGCCATGGTCATCGGCATGCTGGTGTGCGCGGCGGCGGGGGCGATCATTTTGCCGCCCAACAGCCGCTGGCTATGGCGCCGGTTGGAGCAGGACCTGCGCGAGCAAGTGGTGTACGCGATCAGTGGCAAGCTCAAGGGCCTGGCCTCAAGTTTCGAAAGCCGTACCCGTGACCTGCTGCACCAGGCCTATGGCCTCGCCGTCGGCCAGCCGCAAGTGCAACGCGACCTGCTGCGCTGGATGTTCGTGGTGCTGGAGGTCGGCCACGCGATCATCGAGTTGCGCAAGGAACAGGCGATTTTGCCGGTGCACCCGGCGTACGCGGAGTCCCAGCCGTGGCGCCAGGCGATCCGCGTGATGGGCCGCTCGCTGGTGCGGCTGTTCCTGCAACCCAGCGCGAGCAACCTGGAGCGCGGCCTGATCGCCGTCGACCACGCTATCAGCCGCGTGCAGGCCACCGACGAGCCTTTTGCCCCGCACTTCGATACCTCGGCCCTGCGTCGGGTGAAGAGCTACCTGCACTTTATCCGCACTTCGCTTTTGGACCCGCAATCGCCGCTGGCCGCCCTTAAAGGATCCCCGCATGCCCCGTGAAATCGCCTTCCATGGCGTGTACATGCCAACCATGACCCTGATGTTCCTGATCGCGGCCGTGTTGGCCTGGGCGCTTGATCGCTTCCTGGCCGGGTTCGACCTGTACCGTTTTTTCTGGCACCCGGCGTTGCTGCGCCTGAGCCTGTTCGTTTGCCTGTTCGGCGCCCTGGCGCTGACCGTCTACCGTTGAGAATGCCCCGATGAAAAAGTTTTTCAGCCTGCTCGCGACCTTGCTGGTACTGGCCTTGGCGATCTGGATTGGCCGCACGTTGTGGGTGCACTACATGCAAACCCCGTGGACCCGCGACGGGCGTGTGCGCGCCGATATCATCAACGTCGCCGCCGACGTCACCGGCGAAGTGGTCGACGTGCCGGTGCGTGACAACCAACTGGTAAAAAAGGGCGACCTGTTGATGCAGATCGACCCCGAGCACTACCGCATTGCGGTCAAGCAGGCGCAATCGCTGGTGGCGTCGCGCAAAGCCACCTGGGAGATGCGCAAGGTCAACGCCCATCGCCGGGCTGACCTCGATGCGCTGGTGATCTCCAAGGAAAACCGCGACGACGCCAGCAACATCGCCGACTCGGCACTGGCCGATTACCAACACGCGCTGGCGCAACTGGAAGCAGCCGAACTCAATTTGAAACGCACGCAGGTGGTGGCGGCGGTGGATGGTTATGTCACCAATCTGAACGTGCATCGCGGTGACTACGCCCGCATCGGCGAAGCCAAAATGGCTGTGGTGGATATGAACTCGTTCTGGGTTTATGGCTTCTTCGAAGAAACCAAGCTGCCCCATGTGAAAGTTGGCGATAAAGCCGATATGCAATTGATGAGCGGCGAGACCTTGAAGGGTCATGTGGAAAGCATCTCGCGCGGCATTTACGACCGCGACAACCCCGAAAGCCGCGAACTGATTGCCGATGTGAACCCGACCTTCAACTGGGTGCGCCTGGCCCAGCGGGTGCCGGTGCGGATTCATATCGATGAGGTGCCGGAAGGGGTGTTGTTGGCGGCGGGCATCACCTGCACCGTCATCGTCAACCCATAACCCTGTGGAGCCGGCTTGCCGGCGATGGGGCCCTTGAGGCTTGCGCAACATGACAGGTCGCTATCGCCGGCCAGCCGGCGCCTACTGCTTGACCGCGTTATGCCTTGATGAACGTTTCGTGCAGGTGGCGCCACAGCAGCGCGCCGCTGGCCTGCTTCTCGAACACTACCGTGGCGCGGCGATCGGTCTGGGTGCCGCTGGCATCGATCTGATGCTCGCGATAGGTCACCGTTGCGCCGCGCGCATGCCGGTCAATCCCGGTCATTTCACTCAAGGTGATCTTCAACCCCGGGCGCATGCCGCCCAGACGCGTGAATAAAGCATTGACCCCAGCCGCATTCACCCTGGTGCCAGTGGCGGGGGCGACCATGCTGAACTCAGGCGAGAAACGCGCGAGCAAGCTCTCCAGGGTGCCTTGCGGCGCAACGCCGGCAAACCACTGTTCGATCTCGACGTGGGTCTGGATCACTTCTTCAAAAAAATCGCTGTAGTCGATCATGGGTGAGGCTCGCTGGCAGGGTGAAGCAATGTGCGGACTCTGGAAGTGTCCAGGCGCAGCACTGCAAAAAAAGGCAGCAGGGTCAGGCCAGCCGCCATCGTGAAGGTTATGGCGAAAGAATCCAAGGCCGACAACAGCGCACTCAGTGCGGCCGCGCCGAGACAGAAACTCACCTGTCGGTTGATGTTCCACAAGGCACTGGCGTGGCCCATGCGTTCGGCAGGGGTGTCGAGAAACGCCAGGGTCTGCGCAGTACTGCTGCACAGGCTGCCGCCCAACCCCATTAACAGATAGGCCGGCACAATCAGGGTCGGTACGTTGAGCAACAGAATGCCGACGCATTGCAAGGCCATGCCGGCCAACAGCAATGGCTTCGGCCCGCAGCGATTGAACAGCTTCTTGCTGAGGTAAATCGCCAGGGCTGAAGCCAGCGCCCACGGCAGCATCAATGCGCCAGTCTGTGTGGCGTCATAGCCGAGCCCGCGCAGGTAGAGGATGGCAATGAGGCTGGTGCCGATGAATACGCCAGGGATACACAGGTAAATCAGCATCGTGGTGCGCAGCATCGGGCTGCGGGCCTGTTGGAAAATACTGCCCACGTCCAAGGCAGGTCGGGCATTCGTGGGCCTGTCAGGTTTTATCCACAGCAGGGCCAGCAGCAGCGTGATCAACGCCAAGGGCAAGTTGGCGTAGAAGATCCAGCGCCAAGACACGCTGTCGACAATCAACCCGCCCAATGCAGGGGACAGCGCCGGCACGAGTAACGCCACCGACATCACCCGCGCCGTCAGTTGGCTGCGCTCAGCGGGCGGAAAATACCGATAGGCCATCGCCTGGCCCACGGGAATCAGCAAGCCACCGCCCACCCCTTGCAGGCCGCGCCAACCGATCAGCGCTTCAATCGAACTCGCCTGGCCCACCAGTAAGGAGGCGCCGGCGAACAACAGCAAGCTGGCGGCAATCAAGCCGCGTTCACCCACCATCGCTGCCAGCCACACGCTGAACGGAATGATCACGGTGAGGCCAAGCATGTAGGCATTGCTGATCCACGCCAGTTGCGTGACCGAGGCCTGCAGTTCGCGAGCGATATCCGGGTAGGCAACCGTGGCGACAAACATGTTCACCAGGTCCAGGGCAAAGCCCAGCAAAAAGATCCAGGCGACTTTCGAGCGGTAGGTCATGGGTGCGGTCCGGCGAGTGAGGCGGGCAGGGTAGGCCGCACACAATGTTTTGGATACGCCGGTTTGCCTGCTAGTTTGTCAAAAATATTTTGACAAAAGGGGCGCGCAGCAAATGGTCAGCCTGGACCGATTCGACACCTTCAAGGCCGTGGTCGAGGCCGGCTCGCTCACCGCGGCCGCCGACCTGCTGGGCCAGACCCGTGCCGTCGTCAGCTTCAACCTCAAGCGCCTGGAAGCTGAACTGGGCGTCACCTTGTTGATCCGCAACACCCGCCAACTGGCGCTCACCGATGCCGGTGAGCGCTTCTACCTGCGTTGCACGCGGATGCTCGAAGAGGCGCGATTGGCGGTAGAAGAAGCGCGTTCTGAGCATGCCCAGCTCAAAGGGACATTGCGCATTACCACCACGATCGAGTACGCGTTGGCCAAGGTTGCACCGGCGGTCGAAGCCTTCCGCCGCCTGCATCCAGACCTGCACATACACTTATCCACATCCTCTACTCACGCGGACCTGATCTCCGAGCGTTTTGACGTGGCAATTCGCTTGGGGCGCTTGCTGGATTCAAATCATCGCGCGGTGCAACTGTCCACGTTCGAGGTGTTCGCCGTGGCGGCACCCGCGTTTGCCGCGACGGACTCACTGGACGCGTTGGAGCAGCTCCCCAAGCTGGGGCACGGTCGTTTGACGGAACTGAGTGTGACCGACCCTCAAGGCGGCGAGCATCAATACCGCCCCGGCCCAACGGCGCTCATGGCCGACAGCGCGGCAGTGCTCCAGGCCTTTGCCATCCGCGGGCATGGCGTGGCGGTGTTGCCGCAATGGTTGGTACAGGACGACCTGGACGCGGGACGGTTGGTGCGCCTGTTGCCGGATCATCGCTTCGCCCCACAAGGAATCTACGCACTGTATCCGGACACCCGGCATTTGCCGCTGAAGGTGCGGGCGTTTATTGATTTTTTGAAGGATTAGAGCGAACCGCCCAGCCCGAAGCGTTTCTTCAATACCGTCTCCAACAACCCTTTGGGCAACAACGCCGCCATCAACGGCAATGCCCGGCTGCCATTGCCCGAGCGCAACAGCCGAGGCGGGTGTGGCTGTTGCACGGCCTTCAGCACGTGCGCTGCAAACACGTTGGCCGGGGTTGGTTTGTCCTGGGAGGCCTGGCTGCGTGCGCGGATGCCCTCGCGCAACGGCCACCACGGCGATTGCTCGTTGATCAGCAGCTCTGCCTGGGCGCCTGCGTTTTTCGCGAAACTCGTATCGATGGCGCCGGGTTGCACTTCCATGACCCGCACGCCAAAGGGTGCCAGTTCCATACGCAGTGCATCGCTCAAAGCGTGCACGGCCGCTTTTGATGCGCAGTAGGCGCCGGCAAAGGGTGTCACCAGCACACCGGACACACTGCCGATATTCACCACCAGGCCTTTGCCGCGCCGCAATGCAGGGAACAGCGCCTGCGTCACACCGACGAGGGAGAACACATTGGTTTCGAACTGGCGCTGCATCGCCTCGGTGCCGCCGTCAAGCAAGGGGCCCATGGCACCGTAGCCGGCATTATTGACCAGCACGTCCAGCTCGCCCCATTGCTCGGCCAAGTGTTTCAAGGCGGCACTGTCGTTGACGTCCAGCTGCACCGCATTGAAACCGGCGGCGCGGAGGGCAGCGACATCTTCTTCCCGCCGGGCGCTGGCCCACACGTCATAGCCGGCGGATTTGAACGCATCTGCCAGGGCGCGGCCGATGCCGCTGGAACAGCCGGTGATGAGTACGTTGGGCATGGGGCAGTCCTTCGGGCAGGTGGGTCGGTGGGCTTGGACGCGTCCGATTATAGCCAGCCAAGGGAGCATTGCCGTACAACCAGGCACTTAAGCTTCATTCTTAGAGGCTTGCAGATACGCCTGTATGAGGTTTGTCAGTCCGAAAAGCTGCCCTGCAGGTGCTCGGCACGAAATTCCAGGGTTTGCGGGCGATAGCCAGGGCGCAAAGGCGGGGTGGGCAGGCAATCGTCCCATGTGGCGCCGGCCTGCAGCTCGCCAGGGCCGCGATAGCGCGGGGCGGCGTAGACGTTGTCGGCCAGGTTGACCGAGTCGCCCGGTGCATAGGCGGCGACGCGCCAGCGCAGTTCGGTCAGTGGTACGTCGTTGCCATTGTTGAGGGTCAGCTTGAGCGGTCGGTCGGCGGGGCATTCTTGCGGGGTGAAGGTGATGCGCAGTTCCAGGTGTGCCAGCTGCGAGGCTTCGCGGCTGTCCAGCCACACCACCCAGATCGCCACGCAGCCCAGGCCGACAGCGGCAGCGAGGGAAACCGGCAGCGCCTTGGCGGGGTAGCGCAGTAGCAGGATCAGCCAGGTGATGATCAGGAGAACGCCGAAGAACATGGTGACAGTCTCGGATACGGATAAGACATCCTACCTGCGGCATGGCATTGATGACTATTGGCGGTAGGACTTTTTGATTGGAGGGAACCGGTTCGCTCATTTCTCCCACAGAGCCGTTATAGGGAAATGCAGATTATCCAGGAGGGTAATAAAAATGTTCTGTTATGTGAGAAAAAACCATGAATGCTTCAGCCCTAACTGCGCCGGTCACTGCATCCCCAGTTGCGTCAGCCTTGACCTCTCTCATCGCTCCTCAGTCCGCGCCAACGCCTACCAACGCTGGAACTGCCGACCTAAGTGCAGAGAAAGACGTTGATGTGAAGCCCCGCATGCAACATCAAAAGCTGACCAGCCTGGGACAAACGGTTCTGCGAGGTGCCGGTGCGCTTTTCCCCACAGCGCTGCATAACAATGAGAACAAGGAGAAAGCGCCGGGAGCCGGTTTTATAGGGGGCGGAGCCCAAAAGGAGAAAGCGACGGGAGCGGGTTTGATGGTGGGCGGAGCCGCCGCGCAAGGCCTTGGGAAAAAGCTTGGTTCAAGTGGCGGAATAGCCGCAAAAGCCTTTGGTGCGGGCTTGGTCTACTTGGGCAAGGCTGCTCAAGAAGTGGGTAAGGCGCAATATGATAACTCGGGTAGCACCACTGGCAGTACTGGCAATTACAACGCCTATTCCCCTAAGAACTGGAAGGGGCCGTCACAGGCTTAGGTCGTCGCGGAAATGAAAAAAGCCCCCACCCAACCCACTGCGGATAGGGGACGCAATGGGCTGGGCGAGGGCTTCTTGTACGACTGTTTTATTGCGCGATAGTTTTCACCGACACGCCACGTTCAACCGGCGTCGAGCGACCGTAGATATCTTCAAAGCGCTCGATGTCGTCTTCACCCAGGTAGCTGCCCGATTGCACTTCGATGATCTCCAACGGGATCTTGCCCGGGTTGCGCAGGCGATGCACCGAAGCGATCGGGATGTAGGTGGACTGGTTCTCAGTGAGCAGGAACACGTTCTCGTCACAAGTCACTTCGGCAGTACCGCTGACCACGATCCAGTGTTCGGCACGGTGGTGGTGCATCTGCAGCGACAGGCACGCGCCCGGCTTGACCGAGATGTGCTTGACCTGGAAACGCCCGCCCATGTCCACCGAGTCGTAGGAGCCCCACGGACGATAGACTTCGCAGTGGTTCTGGGTTTCGCTGCGGCCCTGGTCGTTCAGGGTGTTGACCATCTGCTTGACGCCCTGGACCTTGTCCTTGTGGGCAATCATCATCGCGTCCTTGGTTTCCACCACCACGATGTTATCCAGGCCGATCACCGACACCAGTTTGCCGTTGCCATGGATCATGCAGTTGCGGCTGTCCTGGATCACCACGTCGCCTTTGCTCACGTTGCCGTGCACGTCTTTGTCGTTGACGGCCCACAGCGATGCCCAGCAACCCACGTCGCTCCAGCCGGCACTCAGCGGCACCACACAGGCGCGCTGGGTTTTTTCCATCACGGCGTAGTCGATGGAATTGTCCGGGCAGCAGGCGAAGGTGGCTTCGTCGAAGGTCACGGTGTCGGCGGTCTGTTCGCTGCGCTCAAGCGTCAGCAGGCAGGTGTCGTAGATGTCCGGATCGTGCTTTTTCAGCTCTTCGAGGAAACGGCTGGCGCGGAACAGGAACATGCCGCTGTTCCAGAAGTAACCGCCGCTTTTGACGAACTCGATGGCGCGTTTTTCATTGGGTTTTTCCACGAACTGCTCGACGCGGCTCACACCCTCGGGCAGCAGCGAGTCGTTGGTGGACTTGATGTAGCCATAACCGGTTTCCGGACGGGTAGCCGGTACACCGAACAGCACCATCTCGCCACGCTCGGCGGCCACGGTGGCCAGTGCCAGGGCACGCTGTAGGGCTTTCTGGTCGTCGATCACGTGGTCGGCCGGCAGCACCAGCATCAACTCGTCGCGGCCTTCATTGACCAGCATCATCGCGGTGAGGGCCACGGCCGGCGCGGTGTTGCGGCCGAACGGCTCCATCAGGATGCGCTGGCTTTCCAGCTTGCGGGCGGCCAGTTGCTCGTTGACGATAAAGCGGTGGTCCTTGTTGCAGACCACGATTGGAGCGTCCATACCTTCAAACACCAGGCGTTCCAGGGTTTGCTGGAACAGCGTGTGTTCGCCGGTCAGGGCCAGGAATTGTTTAGGGAACTGTTTACGGGAAAGCGGCCAAAGACGTGAGCCGCTACCACCGGAAAGGATGACTGGAATCATGGGTGTTTCTCCTTGAATCGATTTGGGTCAGAGCTACGAAGGTTTGTCGTTTCACTCTTGTTTTTGTCTCGGTCCGACCGGACTCCTCGGTCCCTGTGGGAGCCGGGCTGGCCCGCGATGCAGACGACTCGGTTGGTCAGGGACACCGAGGTGATGCCATCGCAGGCAAGCCAGCTCCCACAGGGGAGCGGAGCCAGGTCGAAAATCTAATCAGCGGGTCGACACAGGGCGTTTCACCCACACTGGCGACAGGCTCGAACCGGAACCGGTGACGTAGAGCACCGCTGCCTCACCACGCTCCAGGGCCACTGGCTTCACATCGCCGACTTTCTTGTCGCCGTCATACAGCGCCAGGCTCACCTTCACCGGGTTGATCTCACGCTCGCCACGACCTTTGGCGGCAACGGCCTTGACCACATCGGTCTTGCCGTCAGCGGTTTTCAGGGTCAGGGCCTTGTCGCTGAGGTTCTGCACGCGCACCAGGGATTTCTGCTTGTTCTTGAACGGTGGCTCTTCGATCAGCTGTGGCTGGCCGCTGCCGCTGTTGACCAAGGTGTAGTAGTGGTCAGGTGCGAGTTTGACCGGCACCGTCTGGCTGCCGACCTTGGCGCTGTAGTCACCGCCGGGCATGAAGCTGAAGTCGCTGCTGGCCAGTGGGGCCACATCGCTCAGGTTGGTCGCACCAACGGTGGCGCTGACTTCCTGGTTGCTGGCGTTGTAGATCCGCACGAAGCTTGAGCCTTTTGGCGCGGTTGGGCCGTAGAGGGCGGCGTCGCCACCGGCGAAGGCGGACATCGATACGAAGCTCAGGCCGGCCGCGATAGCCAGGGTTTTAGCGAGACGACGAGGAGTTGTAGTGAAAGTCATGTGAATTACCTCTCTTTCAGTTTTGCGCCCGGTCGGGCGTCTCGGATTTTTCGTGTTTAATCGGGGTGTTCAGTGCCATGTTCTGTTGGCGCGAACCGGCTTGTTTAAGCTGCGCAACCCATGCGGGGTCGGCATCACCGATTTCGTTGTTTATGGGCAGATAACGTTCAGGAAACTCCCAGATCAGCACCTGTGGCGGGCTGTTCTTGAAGTCATCGCTTTTCAGGTAGCTGAGCATCGGCAGGATCGGGCCGTGGCCGTCTTCGGCGTAGCTGACCACGTCGCTGCCCAAGGCTTGCTTGAGGGCACCGACGAAGTTCCAGTTGGGGTTGGCGCTGTAGCTGGTGCCTACCAGGGCCACTGGGGTTTCGCTGTCGCTGAACAGGGCGTCGTCGTCTTTGGTTTCGGCCAGGTGCGTGACGCGTTTTTCCAGCGGCTCTTTAGGCGGCATCAGGTTTTCGAACAGCGGGTCCAGCGGCAGGAACAGGCGCAGGTCGCCTTTGTGCGGTTCGGTCTTCTCGGCCTCGGTGACGAAGCGTTGCGGCTCACCGCTCAGCGGGGTCTTGTCGGCAATGGTCTTGGCCAACTGCTTGGCGGCGATTTCAGCGCCGTCCGGGGTCCAGTGGGTGTCGGTGCGCAGGAACACTTGCTTGCCGCCGAGCTTGGCCTGTTGCAGCGGGCCGAGCAGGTCCGGGGCGATGATCTTGTCGGCAGCCACACGGGCGTGGAAGTCCTGGTACAGGTTGGCGTGGATGCTGGCCGGTTTCACTTCACCCAAATGTTCCGGGTAGAGGCGCACCTTGGCCGGCACGATTGCCATCACCAGTTGAATGCCCTGGGCCTTGAGTTTCTGGCGCACGCCTTCGACCAGCGCGTAGTTGCCTTGCAGGTTCTGGTCTTCATTGACGGCGGGGTTGAACTCCTCGTCGCTGTACAACCAGTGATCGCGGCCCAGCACTACGCCGGGGCGGCCTTCATTGAACAGCTTGTAGTCCAGCGCCGCCCACAGGTTGGTACCGATGCGCTTGATCGGGAACTGGTCGTCGTAGTGCGTCTCGACGGCCTTGGTCCAGCGGCCGTTGAGCACGGTGGCGTCGGCATTGGTGCTGAAGCCAAAGAAACTGCGCAGCGACCAGGCGCCGAGCGCCAGCAGCACCACCAGGAACAGGCCGATATAGAGGACGCGCAATGATCGTGTCATGGTCGGCTCCCTCAGAATTGGAAGTAAAGGAACGGCGAGAAACTCTGCGCCGACAGTTTGAGAATCGACGCCACGAACAGCAGCAGCACCGCAGCGCGCATGGCGTAGCGTGGCCAGTCAGCGGTCCAGTAGGCCGGTTGCACAGCGGCATCCTGGCCAACGGTGAAGCCTGGCTCGTGGATGTTGCCGGGGTTGTCGCCCGGTACGGCCTTGATCAGGCTCGGGTCGGCAGGCTTGGCTTTTTCCGCAGGGCGATTGGTGTAGAAATCGCGCAGGCCGAAGAACGCCAGCGTTGCATACGCCACCACCAGGGTTGCCACTTGCAGGCCGGTGAGGTTGGCGCGGTTGAGTTCCGACAGCGACCACTCGCCAAAGCTGAACATCGCACCGTACATACGGCCGGCGACGTGCAGGTTCTCGGCGCGGAAGATCACCCAGCCCATCACCACCAGCAGGAAGGTGAAGGCCCAACGCACCGGGTTGAAGCTGCGCGGCGAGGTGTTGAGGCCGATGGCTTTTTCAATCGCCAGCCACATGCCGTGCCACGCACCCCACACGATGTAGGTGATGTTCGCACCGTGCCACAGGCCACCGAGCAGCATGGTCAGGAACAGGTTGCGGTAGGTGGTCAGCGTGCCTTTGCGGTTGCCGCCCAGAGTGATGTACAGGTAGTCACGCAGCCAGGTGGAGAGGCTGATGTGCCAGCGCCGCCAGAACTCGGTGATCGACTGGCTGATGTAGGGCTGTTTGAAGTTTTCCATGAAGCGGAAACCCATCATCAAGCCCAGGCCGATGGCCATGTCGCTGTAGCCGGAGAAGTCGAAGTACAGCTGCGCGGTATAGGCCAGCGCACCGAGCCAGGCATCGCCGGTGGTGGGGTTTTGCAGGGCGAAGCAATGGTCGGCCACCACCGCCAGCGTGTCGGCGATAAAGACTTTCTTGATGAAACCCTGCATGAACCGCGTGCAGCCCTCGGAGAATTTGTCGAGGGTGTGGGTGCGGTTGTTGAACTGGTCGGCCAGGTCGCGAAAACGCAACACCGGGCCGGCGATCAGGTGCGGGAAGATCGCCACGAACGCCGCAAAGTCGATGAGGTTGCGGGTTGCTGGGGTATCACCGCGGTACACGTCGATGATGTAGCTGATGGACTCGAAGATGTAGAACGAGATCCCGATCGGCAACAGCACGTGGGTGAGGATAAAGGGCTCCAGGCCCGCCGACTTCATCATCACGTTGATGCTGTCGACGCCGAAGTTGGCGTACTTGAAGTAGCCGAGGATGCACAGGTCGACCGCCACGCCGAGCAACAGCCAGCGTTGGGCCGGCTTGGTGCGCACACCGGCTGCCCCGACCTTGAGGCCGATCCAGTAGTTCCACAGCGTCACGGCGGCGAACAGCGCCAGGAAGTCCACTCGCCACCAGGCGTAGAACACATAGCTGGCAATCAGCAGCAGCAGGTTGCGATAGCGTTGCCCGCTCAAGTAGTACAAGCCGAGAAAGATCGGCAAGAACAGAAACAGGAACACATTGGACGAGAAAACCATCCCGATCTCTCCATGTTTAACCAACAGTCAAGGGCCAGAGCCCCCCCAAACCCCCCCATCAAATCCGGGAGGGTGTACATGTTTCAGTGTGGGAGCTGGCTTGCCTGCGATAGCGGTGTGTCAGTCGACATCCATGTAGGATGTCAGATAGCTATCGCGGGCAAGCCCGCTCCCCCAGGTTCAGGAACCTTTATTGCCCTTTTCATGCGTCGGGTCGTAGACCTTGGTCAGGTCGCCCCCGAGGCGGAAAGTCTTGAACGGTTGCATCCCGTGCTTGCGCTCGATCACATCCGGGGCGCAGGTGTAGAGGGTGCAGAACGGTTCGAGCCAGGCAAACTTCATGTCTTCCTTCAGGTCTTTCATGTCCTGCTCTTTGCCGTTCTTCTGCTCGAAGATCTCCGGGTCTTTCACCCCGGCGAGCACTTTGTCACCCAAGCGTTTGAGTGCGCCGTTGTTTTCCTGGCGCAGGTCCACACCGTTGACCAGGGCAAAACTGGCGATCATCGACAGCGGCGGCAGCGCGTAGTTGTGGTACGACAAGGCGCGTTGCTGACGCTTCAGTTCGTTCGGCAGGAAGCCCTGGTCATCGACCTGGTTCGCGCCGACCTTGTATTCCTTCACGGCCCAATCAAACAGGTCGCGACGGTTGGTGGCGATGGACGTTGCCATCACCGACCAGGCGGCCCAGTAGGAGTGGTTGTTGGTTTTTTCCAGCGGCAGGTTGTCCCAGTCGCTCACCACCTGATCGGCCAGTTTGTTGAACCAGGCTTCGATCAGTTGCGCTTCCTGCTGGTGGTTGGCCAGCGGGTGCGACTCGGAGAACTTCAGGCGCACATAGGCCGACGCCATGCTGCCCAGCGCCCATTTGCGCATGGACTTGCCGGTGTGGTTGAAGTCCTTGGACATCAACGCATCCGCCTTGGCCCAGCTGGTCAGCCAGTTGAGCGTGCATTCCAATTGCTCCGGACGACCGTCGCGCATGAACTGCATCACACGCTTGCTGGTGTCTTTTTCCAGCTTGGTGATGTCGGCGGTGCTGTCGCGAAAGGCTTTTTCGGATTGCACATTCAGCGTGGAACGGGCCTTGTCCGAACCTTCGTACTTGCTGCGAAATTGCAGCGAGCCGGTGTACGGCGCCGGCATGGCGTCGCAGTCATTCTTGAAGTCGCCGGTCTTGAACGCTTCCACCGGGGCGAAGTAGCCCTGGGGTGGACGCAGTGGCGCGGCGGCGTTGACTGAGCCGGCGAACATCGCCAGGCCCAGCAGCGTTGGAATCAATATGTTCTGCATAGGTAACCTCATTGCGCACTTACTTCACGGCAGCGAAGCAGTCTTCTGACCGCCGCTAGGGAATACGTTGCGTGTGCAAATTTTCGCTTCGACTTTCTGCGCGGCAGCGCCCGCTTCCGGACCCTGCACTTCCACGGCCAGCAAGTTCTGCGAGGCCCAGTCTTCATCGGTGCGCAGTTCAAAGGCGAAACGCCCGTCTGTATCGGATGTTTCGGGTTTCTCGATCTTGATGTCCTCGTGGCGCCCGTTCATGTACCAGAGGGTGGCTTGCAGGGTTTTCACCGACGGGTCGGCGAAGCGGATATCAACCTGGTGATTGGCGTTACGCAGGTCTTTGTTCGAACTGTTAACCAGCAATTCGTTCTTGCCGGGTTTCAAGGTGGTGCTGGCTGTCATCTGCGCGGTCTTGCCTTCGCAGCCGTTGTCGAGCAGCGACATCATCTGGCGATAGATGGTCTCCTGGTCGAGGCGGTACAGCGGCGAGAACTCCCAGATCAGGATCTTTGGCGGGGTCTTCTGGAATTCATCGCTGCCCAGGTACTGGATCATCGAGCCTTCGAGGCCACCGCCGGGGAAGGCGACGTTGAGGATGTCAGCACCGATTTCCTGTTCCAGGAAGCCGGCGAAGTTGTAGTTCTTGCCGCTGTGGCTGGTACCCACCAGGGTGATCTGCGGGTTGCCCGAATCGCCGAACAGGTCGCCGTCGCCCGCTTCGCCCTTGGGCTCGGTGGTGAACTGGTCCATGTACTGGATCGCGTAGCTGGTGCCGCACAGCTGGCCGGCCATGTTGTGCAGGGTGCCGGTCTTACCCATGCGCCCGGAGCGCTTGGTTTCGAATTCGCGCTTGGGAATATCGGCGAACTCAGGCATGGCACGCACTTTGGCACCGACGATTTTTGCGGTGCGCTGGGCGCCGTACGGCGTCCAGTGTTGGTCGCCACGGAAGTAGAAATCGTGGGCCGGCAGTTCATCCGGAAGCTGTTCGTTGGTCAGCGGCGACAGGTCCGGCACTACGTAACCCATCTTGGCGAAACGCCCGAGCATGGTTTTGTAGTTACCCAGCGCCTTGTCAAAGTCGAACTTGGCCTTCTCTTCCGGGTTGAGCTTGTTGCGATTCACCAGGCCACGGGTCGGCTGGTAGACCACCACCAGTTCAACACCCTTGGCCTTGAACGCATCGTGCAACTGCTGCATGCGTTTGTAGCCGGACGGGGTGGTGTCGAACTCGGTACGCAGGTCTTCCTGGGTACGGAACAGCCAGTCGCCCTGGGCTTGCACCAGGGTGGTGAAGTTCTGCTGGTAGCGTGTGGTGTAGTTCTTTGCATCGTGGGCGGCCGGGCACAGGCTGCAGCACGGCTCGGCGGTGAAGGTCGGTGCCTTGACTTCGTCGGCGCGTACGCCTTGGCTGGCCGCGAGCAGGCCGAGGGTCAGACCCGAGAGGCTCAGCAGTTTGATCATGTGTGGGTGCATAAGGGTCATCCTCAGTCCTGCAATTCGGTCTGGCGTTCGACAGGGTCGATCAGCACGGCTTTCTGCTGGCGTACCAGCAGGTCGAGAATCTCTTCCTGGCGATCGCCCAGCACGCCGTTGAAGCTGATGCCGCTGGACTTGGTCGGCGCCAGCATCGACACGCGGTACAGCTCAACGCTCAATGGCGAGTCGATGGACAGCGGGCCACTCCCGTTACCCGCCAGTTCACCGCCGACCACGATCAGCGAGACCTTGGCGTCGAACGGGTCGAGGGCGATGTCACGGTCGGTGTCGGTCAAGTCCTTGATGTGGCCGTACAAACCCGTCAGGCCGTTGGCCATCGAGGTGTTCTCGTACAACTTGATGTTCACGCTGTTACGCACGCGGATACCGTGGCGACGGTTGGCAATCACCTTGTTGCCCCACAGCAGGTTGTCACCGCTCTCATAGAGCGTGATGCCGTCGGTGTGGTTACGGTAGAACTCGTTGTCAGCCACGATGTTGTTGACGCTGTTACGGTCGAGCACCAGGCCCGAGAGCTTGTTGTCGTAGCTGCGGTTGTTGAAGATGAAGCTGTCGTTCACTTCACGGGAAATGATGATGCCGTGCTTCTTCTTGGTGCCGTAGACGGTGTTGTCCGCGATGATCAGGCCGTGGGAACGGTCGTGGGGGTCAATGCCGTAGACGATGTTGTCCTTGTAGGTATTGCCCTTGATCACGAAGTTCGTGGTCTCGTAGCAGTAGAAGCCGTACCACATGTCCGAGAACTCGGAGTCGATGATCCAACCGGTCGGCTCGGGACGCTTGAGCACCTTGGCCATGTTCGGCGTGTACTGGGAAATACTCACCCCGTACGACTTACTGTTGGCGTAGCCGAAGCTGGCCATCTTGGTCTTGGAGATGTAAGTCTCGGTGCCGCCCCAGGCCAGCAGGAACGGGCGAAACTCCTTGGGCGACTTGAACAGCGCCGGGCCGTTGGCCTTTTCGCTCCAGCCGGTGACTTTGGTGTCACGCACGAACAACTGGCCGTCGTTGATCAGGAACGAACCGGCTTCCTGGGACAGACGCAGCTCCTGGGTCTTTTTGTCGATTTCCAGGATGCCCTTGCGCCCGACCACGATCGGCAGCTTGGCGAGGAACACGCCCGGCGAGGTCTCGCTCAGGTACTGCTTGGGCACCTTGCCCAGCAAGTCCTTGAGGTTCATGTAGCCGTCGTCGACAAAGATCGCCTGGGGAATACCATGCTGGCGCACCACCCATTCGGCCATCTTGTTGTCACCGCCGATGAAGTCCTTGAGGGCGTCTTCCTGCATCATGCGGCGGATGCTGATCTTGCCCGGCTTGGCGCGCACGATCTTCTTTTCCATCGCCGCGTCGGTGTAGCCCGACAGGTCCGGCAGGGCCGGCTTGGCCATTTCCAGCTGCGCGGTCGGCGGGCTGGAGATGGTGTAGGTCTTGGCCTGTTGCAGCTCTTTGGCGATGGTCGGCGCTTTAGCCTGCGGCGCGACATCGGCCAGGGCAGCGCCGCTTGCCAGCAGCATCGCTGCCGCCAGCAGGGCCGAGCCTTTGAGGGCTTGAGGGTTCATTGCGCAGGCTCCCATCAGAACTTCCAAATCACGTCGACAAACGCGCGATGCATGTACGAGTCAACCTGGGAGCCATAGGCATCGCCCGGCTTGAACACGCCTGCACGGAAACGCACCAGGGCCGACGGCTCGTCGATCGATTGGCTGAGCGCAGCCGGCAACAGGCCGGTCTTGAAGTACTTGGTGACCACCAGGTCCATCTCCTGGCCCAGGTCCTTCTTGCCGTCTTCAAGCGGCAGGGAAGTGCTGGACAGGATCGCGCCGGTCACGTCGTCGGTGTTGTTCTGCACGGCGTCGATACCGTTGCTGCCCACCGGCTTGTTGCCGTCGACACGCCAGAACTTGTGGTACACCAGGCTGGCGTCGTAGTCCTCGCGCAGCTGCCAGGAACCGAACAGGCTCATGGACTGCATGTTGTTCATTTCGCCACGGAAGGCTTCACCGAAGCGATGCACGCGGGACTGGGTGCCGGTCCAGTTCGAACGGTTGCTTTGCAGGCCGTTCTGCTCGTACTCGGCGCTGGCGCGTGAGTAGGCCGCGCCCACTTGCCACTGCGGGTCAAGGCGCAGGCGCACGCCGAGGTCAGTGGCCCAGCCACTGACATCGTCGCTGCGCTTGGCGTTGGTCGGGCGAGTGCCGTCGGCGTTCAGGGCATTGACCGAATCACGGTCGCCGCGCATGCCGGTGACGCTGGCCCAGTAGTTGACGGTGTTGGTGTTGCGCCAGTTGTAGGCGTCGCTGTTGGCTTCGATACCGAGCCAGCTCAGGTCGCCGTTTTCGCGCTTGTCCAACGAGTCGGTCGGTACGCCGGGTTCCGGGTAGTCGAGCTTGCCGTTGTCATGGGTGTGGTGACCGCGCAGGCCGATCCACTGGCCTGGCGTCCACTGGTAGGCGGCGTCGGCATAGAGGTGCTGGCGGTCCTTGTCCTTGGGCGACAGCTCCTTGAGGTCGGTGCGGTACTCGCTGAAACGTTCGGCGACGCCGACATTGGCCTTGAGCAGGGTGGTGTCGAAGGTCCAGTTCAGCGCTTCGATGTTGGTGTCGCGCCATTGGCCGTCGTCATTGCGCAGGCGCTGGCGGCCCAGCTTGAGGATCTCGCCAGGGTAGGGCGTGAAGCCGCTGTAGCCGACCCAGAATTCGCGCATGGCCAAGTAGTTTTTCTTGGCCTTGCGGTCGTTGTTGGTGGTCTGCTGGTTTTCGTCGTCGGCCGACTGTTGCAGGGTGTCGGTCTCGATGATGTCGCTCGATACCACCGCCTGGCCCATGGCGTAGGCGCTCCAGTTGCCGCTTTCACCGTAGATCCACGGGCGCAGGTCGAGGCCGATACCGTTGACGTCGCCGCCTTTCTGCGTGCCGAGGTCGCGGTCATCTTCGGACTGCGCGGTGGCTTTGACTTCCAGGCCGAAGTTCTTGGCTTCGGTCAGCGCGGCCAGGGTCGGGCACGACCACAGCAGGGCGAAGGTCAGGCCGATACCGGCCTTGACGAATGGGTTGAGCTTCATAGGGATTCCTCGCCGTCTTCTTCTTCCAGGGCGTGCAGTTGCAGCGTGCTCTGGGCCAGGGTGCCGCGGGCGGCCAGTTCCTGTTGCACCAGGCGTTGGCCTTGGGCGCGTTGCTCCGGAGTGAGCGGGGTTTCGAGCTGCGTGGCCAAGTCATTGGCCTCTGGCGTGTCCTGGGCTTTAGCCAATTGGCTGAAGACATAGGCATTCAACGGGTCGGGCTTGGTGCCCTTGCCTTGGGAAAACAACTGGGCGATGGCGAAATCGGCGCTGTTCTGGCCGTTGCGTGCAGCGGTCAGCAAGTGGTCCAGGGCTTTTTGCGGGTAGACCTTGCCCAGGTAGCCACGGCGATAGATCTGGCCGAGGTAGTAATCGGCGGCCACTTCCTTGCCCACGGCTTTTTCGAAGTGGGCTTCAGCGGCCTTGGCGTCGGCCGGCACCCATTTGCCTTCGTAGTAGAGCTTGCCCAGCAACAGCTCGGCGCGCGGTTGGTCGGCGGCGCGGCCGTTGTCCAGGTACTTCATCATCTGGTCGACGTCGCCCAGTTCGGGGAAGTCGTAGAGCAGTTGCGCCAGGCTGACCCACGATGCCGGGTAGCCAGGTGCGATTTTTTCCAGCAGGGCCTGGGCGGTTTTTTCATCCGTCTTGCCCAGCGAAGCGTCGCCCAGCACGCGTGCCACGCTATCAACACGTTGTGCGGTAACGGTGCCACGGCTGTAGCCGGCTTCCATCTGCTTGAGCAGCTCGGCCTGTTTCTCTGGCTCGGCTTTTTTCTGGTAGACCGTGGCCAGCTCGACGTAGCAGATATCGGTGGTGTTCAGCGCGGCTTTACAGATGCGCTCCACATCATCCAGATGCTGGTCGTAGGTGTCCTGGGTGCGATACAGCAGCACTTGGGCCAGGCCGGCTTCCGGATAACCGGCGGCCTGCCACTTGCTGATCTGCTGCTGGGCATTCACGTTCGGGAAGCTGTGCGGGTATTGCAGGTACAGCATCGCCAGCGGGATCAGGGTGTTGCCTTCGCCATTGGCAAAGGCTTTTTTCAGCAGGCCTTCGGCTTCATGGTGTTCGGCTTCGGTGCTGCCAGGCTTGGCCACCAGCAGGCGACCAAGACGGGCCTGGGCGCGTGGCGAGGTGTCCGCCGCCGCACGGTAGGTGGCTTCAGCCTGTTTGATTTGCGCCGGATCGCGGGTGCCTACCTGGATGTCGGCCAGGCCCACCTGGGCCTCGCTGTAACCCAGGTCTGCCAGCTGCTGGTAATTCTGCTGCGCGGTGACGGTGTCGCCACGTTTCAAAGCTTCGTTAGCCAGGCGTTGGTCGGGCAGGCCGGCGCAACCGGCCAGGCTGACCGCAACAGCTAGCAACGCTACAGTTCCCATGTGGGAGCGGGCTTGCTCGCGAAGGGGCCCTGTCAGTTGATGCATGTGTTGGCTGACACACTGCTTTCGCGAGCAAGCCCGCTCCCACAGGGATTGTGGTGTTTTTGAGAGAGTCATCACAGGCATCTCCTCGCTTACAGACCGTGAGCCATGGCTTTATCGATCAGCCAGTTCAGGGACGGGCCACGGTCGCTGGTCACTTCCACCGGACGACCGGCGTAGGTGCTGTCCAGCGGTGCGTCAGGCTTGATCTGCACGCGGATATCGGAGGACAGGTCGGCGCTGTTCAGGCTGGTGCTGCTGACGATGGTGCCGGTGCGGATCTGTTCTTCGTCGGCCACCTGGAAGGTCACCGGTGTACCTGGGCGAACGTCGGCGAACTGGCGGTAGGTAAAGCGTGCTTCAACGTTGGCCAGGCTGCCGCGTGGTACCAGTTGGAAGATCACGTCGCCTTTGTTGGCGTACTGACCGTCGGCGACCATTTGCTGGGCCACCACGCAATCGCAGGGCGACGTCAGGGTGCCGGTCATTTGCTTGCCGAACAGCTCTTCAACCTTGGCCGGTTGCAGTTGGTCTTCGTCCAGGTGGCCCTTGAGCACATCGAGCATGCTGGTGCTGAAGGTCGCCAGTGGCGCGCCTTTGGCAGCGATCCCGTCACCCTTGAGCAGGCTTTGCACAGTGCCGTCGCGCGGCATGGTCACGTTCATGCCCGGTACGCTGACCAGGCCTGCCTGGGCGTGGCTGACGAAGTACATGCCGTACACCGACTTGAAGACAAAACCGAACGCCGCGAGGCCGACCAGGAAGATCGCCAGGCTGAACGTCACGGCGCGCAGGCGGCCGAAGGCGCTCATGTTGCTGCCGCCGTCCTTGACCTTGCGCGCCTTGGTGAAGTTGTCGCGTTGCAGGGTCGCCAGCACGTCGCCCATGGTCACGATGTCACCGGACAGGTGCGAGGTGATCAGGTGGCGCAGGGTGGAAATATCCTGCTGTTCCAGGTTCTGGAACTGGCAACCGGTGCGACCTGTCTGGCGGTCGTAGGAGCGGATCTGCAGTTCCACGTCCATGGCCAGGCCGAGGTTGTCGATGACGAACTGCAGGCGACCCTTGTGCACTTCACCCACGGTCAATGGCTGGGTGGCGGTGAACGCCAGGCCGCCGGCGGACAGGTCGATCACCCGTGCTTCGGTCTGGGTACGGTCGGTGTTGAAGAAGCGCAGCTTGGCCGGGATTTTTACGCGGGCATGTTGGCGCTGGGCTTCGGATTCGTGGACAACATTGGCATTTACTTGGCTGTTCATCAGGGCAATTTCCTAGAGTTAATTCAGGCTTGGCAGGGTCAGACCATCATCAGCAACACGGCAACGAAGATGCTGCCGGCTGAGAAGGTCATGGTCCGAGACGACCAGGTGTTGAACCAACGTTGAAAGCTGGCCAAATCGCGGGTCAGTTTGGTGTCCTGGCGGGTCCAGGACTGTTGATCAAGGCGGAAGAACACGTAGATCTTCACCAGCGCGCCCATGATCTGGTTGTAATAGAGAATCACCGGGTACGCCGGGCCGATCTTGTGACCGGAGCACGACAGCAGCAGGGTCAGAATCAGGCGGGTGATGCCGATCCACAGCAGGTACGCGAGGATGAACGCGCCGCCGTACTTGAAGGTGGCGATGATTGCCACGGTCAGGCCGAGCAGGGAGGTCCACATCGATACGCGCTGGTCGAACAACACGATGCTGGTGAACAGGCCCAACCGACGCATACCCAGGCCCAGGGCACGGGAGTTCTGGCGCAGGTTGTTGCCGTACCAGCGGAACATCAGCTTGCGGCTGGCCTTGATGAAGCTCTTTTCCGGCGGGTGTTCCACGGTGTGGATCGCCGCGTCCGGCACGTAGAAGGTGTCGTAGCCCAGGCGCATCAGGCTGAACCAACTGGACTTGTCGTCACCGGTGAGAAACTTGAAGCGGCCCAGGCGCCAGTGTTGCAGCGAGTCGCTTTCCACGTCGGCGATAAAGCCCGGGTCGGTCACCACGTTGGCGCGGAACACCGACATGCGACCGGTCATGGTCAGTACGCGCTTGGACAGGGCCATGGAGCACATGTTGATGTGGCGCTGGGCGAAGCGCAGCTTGTGCCACTCGCTCATGATGTAGCCGCCGCGCACTTCGCAGAACTCGTTGGTGGTCAGGCCGCCGACATTGCCGAACAGCTGGAACCACGGCACGGTCTTGCGTACCACGCCTTCGGCGAGCACGGTGTCGCCATCGATCACCGCAACCACCGCGCGTTCATCCGGCAGGTGGCGGGAGATGGCGCGGAAACCGAAGGCCAGGCCGTCGCGCTTGCCGGTACCGGCGATACGCACGAAATCGAGCTTCACATGCTCCGGCGGATTCATGCGTTCCCACAGGCTTTTCACCAGCAGCTCATCGGACATTTCCACCAGCGAGCAGACCACGGTGGTGGGGAAGCCGCATTCGATGGCTTCACGGATCACCGAGCTGTACACCTGCGCAGTGGTCAGCGCGTCGATACGGAAGCTGGTGACCATCAGGAACACATGGGACGGGTCGGCGGCCTTGCCCAGCTTGCGCACTTTACGGCGCAGGTGCGGGTAGACCACGTACAGGAACAGCATGCCGCGAAAGAAATGCGTAGCACCCATCGAGTAGCGCCAGATACCGACGGCGCCAATCAGGAAAATAAAATTCTTCGACTCGGAGTCGAACGTACTCGCCGGCAAAAGCAGGGCGAGTCCCATCAGCAGGCTCAGAAAGAACAGCCAGCCGGCGGATTGGAGCAGTACGTGTTTTAACTTGGACATAAGCGTCATCCGAAGGTGATGAAAGCGGCAAGTTGCAAGCCGCAAGCTGCAAGTGGAAGTGCGTTTACTTGCAGCTTGCGGCTCGAAACTTGCCGCTGCTCTTCTGTTACCAGCAAATGCCTTCGGTACGACCGCTCGTGCTGGTGGCCTTGGACATGAAGCCCACCAGGTCGATCACTTGCTTGCCGTGTGGTGCGTTCTGCGCCAGGGCACGGAACTTCTCATCGCGGTTGCCCAGGATGATCACGTCGGAGTTGTTGATCACGTCGTCGAAGTCCGAGTTGAGCAGGGACGACACGTGCGGGATCTTGCCTTCGATGTAGTCTTTGTTCGCGCCGTGGACACGGGCGTACTCGACGTTGCTGTCGTAGATGCTCAGGTCGTAGCCCTTGCCGATCAGCATTTCGGCCAGCTCGACCAGCGGGCTTTCGCGCAGGTCATCGGTGCCGGCCTTGAAGCTCAGGCCCAGCAGTGCGACTTTGCGTTTGTCGTGGCTGGAGACGATGTCGAAGGCGTTCTGTACCTGGGACTCGTTGCTGCGCATCAGCGAGTTGAGCAGCGGCGCTTCCACGTCCAGGGAGCTGGCGCGGTAGGTGAGGGCGCGCACGTCTTTAGGCAGGCACGAACCACCGAAGGCGAAGCCTGGGCGCATGTAGTACTGGGACAGGTTGAGGGTCTTGTCCTGGCAGACCACTTCCATCACTTCGCGACCGTCGACGCCGACGGCCTTGGCAATGTTGCCGATCTCGTTGGCGAAGGTCACTTTGGTGGCGTGCCACACGTTGCAGGTGTACTTGATCATCTCGGCAACGGCGATGTCCTTGCGGATGATCGGTGCGTCGAGTTCTTCGTACAGCGACTGCAGGACATCGCCTGAGGCTTTGTCGAACTCGCCGATGACGGTCATCGGTGGCAGGTCGTAGTCGGCGATGGCGGTGGATTCACGCAGGAATTCCGGGTTGACTGCAACGCCGAAGTCGACGCCGGCTTTTTTGCCGGAGCAGTCTTCGAGGATCGGGATGACCACGTTGGCCACAGTGCCCGGCAGTACGGTGCTGCGCACAACCACGGTGTGGCGGGTGGCTTTGTCACGCAGGACCAGACCGATTTCGCGGCATACCGCTTCGATGTAGTCCAGCTCCAGATCGCCGTTTTTCTTGCTTGGCGTACCGACGCAAATCATCGACAGGTCGGTATCGCGGATGGCTTCGGCGAAGTTGGTGGTGCCACGCAGTCGGCCAGTTTCGATACCCTGGCTCAACAGCTCGCCCAGACCTGGTTCAACGATTGGCGATTTGCCCGCATTGATCAGGTCAATCTTGTCCTTGGAGATGTCTACGCCAACCACTTCGTGGCCGCGGGCAGACAGGCAACCGGCACATACTGCGCCAACGTAACCGAGACCAAATATGCTGATGCGCATCGCATTTACCTCTTTGTCATTCAAGACTGTGTTAATCATGCCAATTAATGGCCGGAGTTCATGTTTGCAAGCGTCACTGATGCCACGGAAGTTGAGCGAATAGACGCCGACTTACCGCGTACAGGCATGTTAAATAGTGAGTGAATAACTATTGCACTCAAGTTGTGCGCAACTTGGCCTTGTTATTGGGGCTTGCCCTGAAATGCAGCCAGCCTTCCTGGGAGAAGGGCTCGGCGCCAGTGCCGCATGGCTTTGATAGGGGGCTTTAAGCCTTAAATATCAATGCCTTGGGTTGTCTCACTGACCCATTAGGGTAAGCACAGCCTTGGCCTTATAGTTCGTGGCAATTGATCCTTATCGCCGCTCTCAACTAATCGGTTGGTAATGTGACCACTGAGTCAAAGTTAATGTGACAACTTCGCTACTTCCGTTGGTCTGCCGTGTAAGTCATCTCCTACAGAAACAGAGAATTTCGTTACCGGTGGTATGAGCGGTGCTTTAGGACGAAGTTCCAGCCCACTCATCCTGTTTCCTGAAATTTCTTGAAATATTGGCAAAGATGGCACTGGTACTATATTGATAGCACTTGCTATTTGGGCCAGTAGTTATAGGGAGTTGGCACGCTGGGATAGTTTTGTGCCACTAGTGTTTTAAAAAAGTGGTGCCACTACGAAAAAAATCGACGAATGTCGAGTGAAAGAATTGTTAGAGATGAGCCAGGATATTTTTTGACGCCAAAATAATGACGATTCCCTGGTTGAAATGCGCAAAAAAATGTGGGAGCTGGCTTGCCTGCGATGCCGGTGTATCAGTCAGAAATGAATCGACTGATGCACCGCCATCGCAGGCAAGCCAGCTCCCACAGTTGAGATTCAGTGCGGCGAAAGGAGCGGCCGCTTTATTCCGGTGCGTGATCGCGCAAGAACACCAAATTGTCCGGCTTCGACTGCTCGGCATTGAAGCGATAGCCCTGCACGTCAAACTGCTTGAGCTTGGCCGGGTCGTTGATGCGCTCTTCGATCACAAAGCGGCTCATCATGCCCCGCGCCTTCTTGGCGTAGAAACTGATGATCTTGTACTGGCCGTTCTTCAGGTCCTTGAACTCGGTATTGATGATTCGCGCATTCAACGCAGTGCGCTTGACCGCCGAAAAGTATTCGTTGGAGGCCAGGTTGAGCAGCACGTCGTCGCCTTGTTCGGCCAGCGCTTCGTTGAGCCATTCGCTGATGCGCGTGCCCCAGAAGGCGTACAGGTCCTTGCCACGGGCGTTGGGCAGCTTGGTGCCCATCTCCAGGCGGTACGGCATCATCAAGTCCAAGGGCCGCAGCAGACCGTATAGGCCCGAGAGCATGCGCAAGTGATCCTGGGCGTAGGAGAAGTCGGCATCGCTGAAGGTTTCGGCATTCAAGCCGGTGTACACATCGCCTTTGAACGCCAGCAACGCCTGCTTGGCATTGGCGGGGGTGAAGGCAGGGGTCCAACTGCCGAAGCGGGCGGCGTTGAGGCCGCCGATTTTGTCGGATACGTGCATCAGTTCGCTGATTTGCGCCGGGCTGAAGGTGCGCAGTTGCTCGATCAGCTCCTGGGAGTGGTCCAGGTACTGCGGCAGGGTAAAGCGCTGCGTCGCTGGCGCGGTCTCGAAATCGAGGGTCTTGGCGGGGGAAATCACCATCAGCATGAAGTCGTCTCCTGTAAACGTGGGGGGATTCTAGGGGGTTGGGCGGTTTGACTCCACCTATGATGGCGATAGGCGCGATCCGCTATGATGGCCGGTGACTCTGGAGAGGGAGACCCCGTGTGCGAATAGCGCTTTTGTTGTCGGCTTGCTTGTTGTGCCTCAATGCCCACGCGGCGCCCGTGGATGTGGCCAGCCTGGACCGCAGCACCTGGCCGGAAAAACTCGGCAGCCCGGCGCTGTTCGATGTGGCCTCGCGCGCGGAAATCCTCATGTTCGCCCACAGCCTGCTGGCCAGCGAGAACCAGGACGAGGCCGCGCTCAAGCAGCGCCTGGGCCTGAAGATCATCAACCTGGCCGCCATCGATGACCTGCGCCGCCAGCTCTGGCAGCGTCTGCTGGAGAACTACACCTTCGCCCAGCAAAGCTGCGAGGAGGACGCCTCATTCTGCTACCTGGTCGAGAGCATGGACGACCTGCGCGAGCAGGCCGGCAAGTTCGAGGTCAGCGAAAACTCCTTCTATATAGGCTGGGCCGGCCCCAGCCATGTCTTCCACGAACGTTATCTGGACGAGTTGCTGCGCAAGGCCGCGCTGTTCCCGCAGATCAGCAGCGAAATCGCGCGCTTCGGCGACCATGAACGTAATGGCGACGAATTCAACGATCGCTTGTTCCTGCTCACGTTCGACGGCGGCCCGGCACCGGTCAGCGGCAACACCGATTGGCTCACCGACTATTTGCGCAAGCAGAAGATGAATGCGACGTTCTTTGCCCTCGGCAGCAGCCTGCAAACCCGTGTGGAGCGTAGTTCGGTCGCCGATGTGCAGGCGTTGTACCAAGGCCAGTGCGTCGGCACCCAGGGCTGGCAGTATCGCTCCCACAGCCATTGGGTGGATTGGCAGGGTTCGATTACCCGCAGCGCCTCGCTGGCGCAAAACCTGATGCCGGAAAACTACGTGCCGCTGTTCCGTCCGCCCTATGGCCAACGCCGTGCGGACAGCCAGGGCTTTTTCCAGGCACAGGGCCTGCAAGTGGCGTTGTGGGACATTGATTCCCAGGACGAACCGGGCAAGCTCAAGGCCGAAGAATCGGCGCAACGGGTGCTGACGTTGATGCTGCTGTGGCGCAAGGGTGTGATTGTTTTTCATGACACCCAGGACAAGGCACGGGTGGCGTTGCCGATCTTGTTGCAGGCGACGGCGCAGAGTGGTCTGGGTTGGCAGGACTGCCGAGAGGCGTTTCGCTGAAAATGCCCGGCCCTGTTGGGGATGAGGCCTTTTTGGGGTGATTTTTTACGATATTTCGATGCAGGCGGACTTCCGACTTTAGCGGGGTACGTGGCACTCGACTAGTGCTATTCGTCATCCTGAAAAATAAACTTCAAAAAAGCGTCAAAGTGCTTTTTCCTGTCATGGGTTTTGCGGTATTACGAAGTCAGATCGCCGAAACCTGCAGCACAGGTGGCGTCTTCCAAGACTCCTCATGTGGGCACTGCGCTTGACGTCACTCAGGTGCAGTCGGTGGTCGAATCGAGGCGCAGCACCGCCCAGGTATTGCGTCGACTGGCTCCCACAAAGGTGACCGAGTATGGATGATCATGGACGTAACCCTTCTTCCGACCAGCCAATCCTTTATGTGCTTGATACCAACGTACTGATTCACGATCCAAACGCACTGCTCAACTTCGAAGAACACCACGTCGCCATCCCGATGATCGTGCTTGAGGAGCTCGACAAACTCAAAAGCGGGCACCACAGCGTTGCCGCCGAATGCCGCCAGGCTATCCGCCTGATCGACAAGACATTGGGCGAAGCGTCGCCGGAGGACGTCGAAGTCGGCGTACCGATCCAGCGCGGCAAAAGCGGACCCAAGGGGTTGCTGTCGATTCTGATGAGCAAGCGCAGCGAGCCCAATAGCCTGCTGCCGGAAAATCTGAACGACAACAAAATCATCAACCAATTGATCGACCTGCATGCACGCGACAAGGACCTGCGCCTGGTGCTGGTGACCAAAGACATCAATATGCGCCTCAAGGCACGAGCGTGTGGGATCGCTGCCGAGGACTACAGCACCGACCAACTGGTCGACGACGTGTCGATGCTCTCCCGTGGGTATCACACGGTGACGGGCTCCTTCTGGGACCTGGTCAGCAAAGTCGAAACCCGTCAGGACCATGGCCGCACCTGGCACCAGGTGCAGTTGATCGACAACCTGCCGGCCGTGCACATCAACGAGTTCATCATCGACGAGCAGGGCTTCGTGGGCTGGATCAAAGAGATCCAGGTCGACAAGTTGCTGATCCTCGACCTGCATCAGGAACCCCTGTTGCACCAGGAAGCCTGGGGCCTGAAACCGCGTGATATCTACCAGAGCCTGGCGCTGTACGCGCTGCTCGACCCGGACATTCACCTGGTCAACCTGACCGGCGCCGCAGGCTCGGGGAAAACCATCCTCGCCCTGGCCGCCGCCATCGAGCAGACCATGGTGACCAAGCGCTATCGCCGCATCATCGCCACCCGCAGCGTGCAGGGCCTGGACCAGGAAATCGGTTTCCTGCCCGGCACCGAAGCGGAAAAAATGGAGCCGTGGCTGGGGGCGATCACCGACAACCTCGAAGCCTTGCACATGGATGACGAAAACACCCATGGCAGCGTCGACTACATCCTCAGCAAAGTGCCGTTGCAGTTCAAATCCCTCAACTACATCCGAGGTCGCAGCTTCCAGCAGAGCCTGATTTTGATCGATGAATGCCAGAACCTTACCCCGCACCAGATGAAAACCATCATCACCCGTGCCGGCGCCGGTTCCAAAGTGGTGTGCCTGGGGAACCTGGCACAGATCGACACCCCTTACCTGTCCGCGACCAGCTCCGGGCTGACGTACCTGACGGAACGCTTCAAAGACTTCCCGAACGGCGTGCACATTGCGCTGCAAGGGGTTCCACGTTCGATTCTGGCCGAATACGCCGAGTCTCACCTGTAAAAACACAGCCAGTGCAGGAGCTGGCTTTTGTGGGAGCTGGCTTGCCTGCGATAGCATCACCGCGATGTGACTGACACACCGAGGTGCCTGCATCGCAGGCAAGCCCGCTCCCACATTTGATCTGCGTTGGGTTTACAATCGATGCTCCTGATCAGGAGTATCCCTGTGCTGACTCATCTCGATTCCCAAGGCCGCGCCCATATGGTCGACGTCACCGACAAGTCCGTGACCTTCCGTGAGGCGGTGGCTGAAGCGCGTGTGCGCATGCTACCCGAGACCCTGAAAATGATTGTCGACGGCGCCCACCCCAAGGGCGACGTGTTTGCCGTGGCCCGTATTGCCGGAATCCAGGCGGCGAAAAAAACCAGCGACTTGATCCCCCTGTGCCACCCGCTGATGCTCACGGGCGTCAAGGTCGAGCTGAGTGCCGATGGCGTGGACGCTGTGCACATCCTGGCGCGCTGCAAACTCTCCGGCCAGACCGGCGTGGAGATGGAAGCCCTCACCGCCGCCAGCGTCGCGGCATTGACAATCTACGACATGTGCAAGGCCGTGGATCGCGGTATGACCATCGAAAGCATTCGCCTGCTGGAAAAGCTCGGCGGTAAAAGCGGGCACTTCAAGGCGGACCAGGCATGAGTATCAACGTATTGTTTTTTGCGCGTTACGCCGAAGCGGTGGGCTTTGACTCGCTGGAGATGGAAGGCGATTTCGCCACTGTCGAGGCTGTGCGCCTGGCCCTTGCCAGTGATCCGGAGTTCGCGGTGCTCAACGAGAGCAGCCTCATGTGCGCGCGCAACGAGGAATTGTGTGGTCTCGATGAGCCGGTGCAAGCCGGTGATGAAGTGGCCTTTTTCCCGCCCGTGACCGGAGGCTGAACATGGCCATTCGTGTACAGGCTGAGCCGTTCGACCCCGGCGCCGAAGTCAACGCGATGCATGCGGCCAATGTCGGCGTGGGCGCGGTAGTGAGTTTTGTCGGCTATGTGCGCGACTTCAACGATGGCCGCGACGTGTCGGGAATGTTCCTTGAACACTACCCCGGCATGACCGAGAAAGCCTTGCTCAAGATCGCCGTGGAGGCCGAGCAGCGCTGGCCGTTGCTCAAGCTGGAGGTGCTGCACCGTGTGGGCGCGCTGGAACCGGGTGAGCCGATTGTGTTCGTCGCGGCAGCCAGCGCCCATCGCCAGGCTGCATTTGATGCCTGTGCGTTTGTGATGGATTACTTGAAGACGCGGGCGCCGTTTTGGAAGAAGGAAAATACCAGTGAGGGGCCGCGTTGGGTGGAAGGGCGCAGTAGCGACCACGCCGCTGCAGACCGCTGGAAGTAGCTGGCTAAACACAAAACCCAATTTGGGAGCGGGCTTGCTCGCGAATGCGCAGTGTCAGTCAATGAATCTGGTACTGATACACCGCATTCGCGAGCAAGCCCGCTCCCACATTTGTTTACTGCATTCCAGCTTTAGGGGCGTTTGCGTTCCACCGGGCGCAACAGATGCGTCGGCGGCGTCTCGCAGCTGATCTTGCGCCCCAACAGCGCCTCGATCGACGGCAGCTGATACGAGTCATCTTCCCCAGCAAAGCTGATCGACACCCCCGCAGCCCCGGCACGGCCAGTGCGGCCAATGCGGTGCACGTAGTCGTCCGGCACTTCCGGCAGGGTGAAGTTGATCACGTGGCTGATGCCGTCGATGTGAATCCCGCGACCTGCCACGTCAGTGGCCACCAGCACGCGAATTTTGCCTTCGCGGAAACCTTCCAGGGTCTTGATGCGCTTGTGTTGCGGCACATCGCCCGACAGTTGCGCAGCGTTCACACCATCGCGTACCAGGCGTTCTTCGATGCGGCGAACTTCGTCCTTGCGGTTGGCGAACACCATCACCCGCTCCCAGCCATTGTCGTTGACCAGGTTGTAGAGCAGTTTGTATTTGTCGGCACCGGCCACGGCGTAGATGTGTTGCTCGACGTTTTCGCTGGCAACGTTAAGCGCCTCGATCTCGACGATGGACGGGTCGGTGGTCCATTGCTTGGCGAGGTTCATCACGTCTTCGGTGAAGGTCGCGGAGAACAGCAGGGTTTGGCGTTCGCTTTTCGGCGGGGTCTGGCGAATGATCTGACGCACTTGTGGGATAAAGCCCATGTCGAGCATGCGGTCGGCTTCGTCCAGTACCATCACTTCGACCATGTCCAGGTGCACGTCGCCGCGCTGGTTGAAGTCCAGCAGGCGGCCCGGTGTCGCCACCAGGATGTCGCAATGGCGGGCTTCGAGGTGCTTGAGCTGCTTGTCGAAGTCCATGCCACCGACGAACGTCATCACGTTGAGGCCGGTGTACTTGGTCAGGTCGGCGGCGTCCTTGGCGATCTGTACCACCAGCTCCCGGGTCGGGGCGATGATCAGTGCGCGCGGTTCACCCATGTAGCGCTCTTTCGGCGGCGGCGTCTGCAGCAGCTGGGTGATGATCGAGATCAGGAACGCGGCGGTCTTGCCGGTACCGGTCTGGGCGCGGCCAATGGCGTCTTTGCCCGCCAGGGTAAAGCCCAGCACCTGCGCCTGGATCGGCGTGCAGTACGGGAAGCCCAGGTCCTGGATGGCGTGCATCAGTTCCGGGGCCAGTTTGAAATCGTGGAAGCGAGTCTTGCCTTCCTGGGGCTCGACGACGAAATCTTCGAGCTTCCATGGGGTCACGGGCGGTTTTGGCGCACGTTCGCGACGCGGCTTGGGGGCGACGGGCGCGGCGGCTGCGACTGGCACGGGAGCGGCTTCAACCGGTTGCGCCGGTTCAGGCGGCGTCACGGTCGGCTTCTTCGGCTGGGCGGCAGGTGCGGTCCGGCCGGGCTGTTGACCGTCGTTGCGGCTGCCGGGTGTCGGGACAGGAGCACTGGGAACTGGCGCGAGCGGCTCAGCCTCGCTTTTGCCGAACATCTTCTTAAGTGCTTTGAGCACGGTGATCTCATTAATTGGTTAAGGAATGTACGCCGGCCAGTGTAATGCAAGAATCGGGCGCGGCGTAGTGCGTCTGTCATACGGCTACATAAACGGCAGTGTTCAACCCAGGCGAGTGGTCAACCATGCACCGATATCACGGATCTCTTCAGGTAACACTTCGTGGCCCATTGGGTATTCCTGCCATGTCACGGTGACACCACGGCTCTTCAAATGCTCGTAGGCGCTGCGGCCCATGGCGTTCTGCACTACGTCATCGTACTGGCCGTGCAGGCACAGGGTGGGAATGCGCTGCTGGCTGGCGGACAATTCCAGCGCGTTATCGAAGGTCGGTGCATACGTGGAAAGGGCGATCACGCCACCCAACGGTCCTTCCCAATTCATAAACGCGGTGTGGAAAACCACGGCGCCGCCCTGGGAAAAACCCGCGAGGAAAATCCGCGAAGCGTCTATTCCGGTTCTCTTCTGCGCTTCGATCAAATCCGCGACCATGCTGGCCGAGACTTCCAGCTCCTCCAGGCTGATGGAGCGGGCAGGGCTCATGGCCTTGATGTCGTACCAACTGGGCATCTCGTAGCCACCGTTGATCGTCACCGGGCGGGTGGGCGCTTGGGGCAAAACGAAGCGGGTGGTCAGCAAAGTTTCCTGCAACGCTTCGGCCACCGGCAGGAAGTCGTAGCGATCGGCACCCAGGCCATGCAACCAGATTACGCAGGCGTCTGCGGGCTTGGCGGGCTGAAGAATCAAGGGTTCGGTCATGTCTGCTCCATTAATGTGCGTGCGCTCCGATTAAGTGCGACGGAACGGTGCGCCGCTGGTTGATCTGTTAAGAGAATGTCGCAAGGTTGAATCTTTTGCACTTGATCATGGGCTGAAACGGCTCAGCCGGCACTCTGGTACGCGCCTTGCTATGTGTAGGTCGATGTCAGAACTTTCCTGGGACGGTAACACTATCAGTGACTGCCGCTTGTGGGATAGCAACTGGAATTACTGCGACAACTTCATGCCGCTTGACCCTAAAAAAAGCCAACACGGGTCGATATCGCCTCATAAGGGTGCGCTGAGGTTCGAGCTCCGACACAACAAGAGCAAACTGGAGGTTTGAATGAAGGTATTGAAATCCACCCTGGCCATCGTTTCCGCGGCGGCTGTACTGGGTGTCAGTGGTTTCGCCCAAGCCGGCGCCACCCTGGACGCCGTGCAGAAGAAAGGCTTTGTGCAATGTGGCGTGAGTGACGGCCTGCCGGGTTTCTCGGTGCCGGATGCCAGCGGCAAGATCCTGGGGATCGACGCTGACGTGTGCCGCGCTGTGGCCGCTGCCGTTTTCGGCGACGCTACCAAGGTCAAATTCAGCCAGTTGAATGCCAAGGAGCGTTTCACCGCGCTTCAATCCGGCGAAGTCGACATTCTGTCCCGTAACACCACCATGACCAGCTCCCGCGATGCCGGCATGGGCCTGAAATTCCCGGGCTTCATCACTTACTACGACGGCATCGGCTTCCTGGTAAACAACAAGCTGGGCGTGAAAAGTGCCAAGGAACTGGACGGTGCAACCATCTGCATCCAGGCCGGTACCACCACTGAGCTGAACGTTTCCGACTACTTCCGTGGCAACGGCCTCAAATACACCCCGATCACCTTCGACACCTCCGACGAAAGCGCCAAGTCGCTGGAATCCGGTCGTTGCGACGTGCTGACCTCCGACAAGTCCCAACTGTTCGCCCAGCGCAGCAAGCTGGCCGCACCGAAGGACTACGTCGTTCTGCCGGAAACCATTTCCAAAGAACCGTTGGGCCCAGTCGTGCGTAACGGCGACGACGAGTGGCTGGCCATCGTGCGCTGGGTGGGCTACGCCATGCTCAACGCTGAAGAAGCCGGTATCACCTCCAAAAACGTTGAAGCTGAAGCCAAGTCCACCAAGAACCCGGACGTTGCCCGTCTGCTCGGTGCTGACGGCGAATACGGCAAAGACTTGAAAGTGAAGAAAGACTGGGTCGTACAGATCGTCAAGCAAGTCGGTAACTACGGTGAAGTGTTCGAGCGCAACCTGGGCAAGAGCACCCCGCTGGAAATCGACCGTGGCCTGAACGCGCTGTGGAACGCTGGCGGCATTCAATACGCACCACCTGTGCGCTGATCGCTGATGGTTCTGTCACCCGGTGGGCCAACCGCCGGGTGATGTTCTGTTCCATTATTTCCGGGGCACTTCATGCAAAATCAAATCGGCGCACCCAAGCAGAAGCTCAGCTTCAGCGATCCCAAAGTGCGTGCGTGGCTCTTCCAGATCATCACGATTGTGGCGGTGGTCTCGCTGGGCTGGTACCTCTTCAACAATACCCAGACCAACCTTCAGCACCGAGGCATTACCTCGGGTTTCGACTTTCTTGAGCGCAGTGCCGGCTTCGGCATCGCGCAGCATTTGATCGATTACACCGAATCGGACAGTTATGCCCGGGTGTTTGTGATCGGTTTGCTCAACACCTTGCTGGTGACGTTTATCGGCGTGATCCTGGCGACGCTGCTCGGGTTCGTCATCGGCGTGGCGCGGCTGTCGCCGAACTGGATGATTAACAAGCTGGCGACCGTGTATGTGGAGGTGTTCCGCAACATTCCGCCACTGCTGCAAATCCTGTTCTGGTACTTCGCGGTGTTCCTGACCATGCCGGGGCCGCGCAACAGCCATAACTTCGGCGATACCTTCTTTGTCAGCAGCCGTGGCCTGAACATGCCGGCAGCGATTGCCGCTGACGGTTTCTGGCCGTTCGTGGTCAGCATCGTCGTTGCCATCGTGGCAATCGTGCTGATGGCGCGCTGGGCCAACAAGCGCTTTGAAGCCACCGGCGTCCCCTTCCATAAGTTCTGGGCGGGCCTGGCGCTGTTCATCGTGATCCCGGCGTTGTGCGCCTTGATCTTCGGTGCACCGCTGCACTGGGAAATGCCCAAGCTGCAGGGCTTCAACTTTGTCGGCGGCTGGGTACTCATCCCTGAACTGCTGGCACTGACCCTGGCGCTTACTGTCTACACGGCAGCGTTTATTGCCGAGATCGTGCGTTCGGGCATCAAGTCCGTCAGCCATGGCCAGACCGAAGCCGCGCGCTCCCTGGGCCTGCGCCCTGGGCCGACGCTGCGCAAGGTCATCATTCCGCAGGCACTGCGAGTGATCATCCCGCCGCTGACCAGCCAATACCTGAACCTGGCGAAAAACTCGTCGCTGGCTGCCGGTATCGGTTACCCGGAAATGGTTTCGCTGTTTGCCGGCACGGTGCTCAACCAGACCGGCCAGGCCATCGAAGTCATTGCCATCACCATGAGCGTGTACCTGGCGATCAGCATCAGCATTTCCTTGCTGATGAACTGGTACAACAAGCGCATTGCGCTGATCGAGCGGTGAGGAAACACGCATGAGTACGCATACGTTCAAACCTGATATGCCACCGCCGAACAAAGTGTTCGGGCCGATGGCATGGATGCGCGCCAACCTGTTTTCCAGCTGGCTCAACACCCTGCTGACCCTGTTGGCGTTTTACCTGATCTACCTGGTGGTGCCACCAATCCTGCATTGGGCAATCCTGGACGCCAACTGGGTCGGCACCACGCGCGCCGATTGCACTAAGGAAGGCGCCTGCTGGGTGTTTATCCAACAGCGCTTCGGGCAGTTCATGTACGGCTACTACCCCGGCGACCTGCGCTGGCGCGTAGACCTCACCGTGTGGCTGGCCATTGTCGGCGTGGCGCCGTTGTTCATCTCGCGCTTCCAGCGCAAGGCGGTCTACGGCCTGAGCTTTCTGGTGCTGTACCCGATCATTGCCTACTTCCTGCTGCACGGCGGGATCTTCGGCCTGACCAACGTGGCGACCAGCCAATGGGGCGGCCTGATGCTGACCTTGGTGATCGCCACTGTCGGCATCGCCGGCGCGTTGCCACTGGGCATCATGCTGGCGTTGGGACGGCGTTCGAATATGCCGGCGATTCGAGTGGTCTGCGTGACCTTCATCGAATTCTGGCGTGGCGTGCCGTTGATCACCGTGCTGTTCATGTCCTCGGTGATGCTGCCGTTGTTCCTGCCTGAGGGCATGGGCATCGACAAATTGCTGCGTGCATTGATTGGCGTGATCCTGTTCCAGTCGGCCTACGTGGCCGAGGTGGTGCGCGGTGGCCTGCAGGCGATTCCAAAAGGTCAGTACGAAGCCGCTGCGGCGATGGGCCTGGGTTACTGGCGCAGCATGGGCCTGGTGATTCTGCCGCAAGCCCTGAAGCTGGTGATCCCTGGCATCGTCAACACGTTCATTGCGCTGTTCAAGGACACCAGCCTGGTGATCATCATCGGCTTGTTCGACCTGCTCAACAGCGTCAAGCAAGCCGCCGCCGACCCCAAATGGTTGGGCATGGCCACCGAAGGCTACGTGTTCGCGGCCCTGGTGTTCTGGATTTTCTGTTTTGGTATGTCGCGCTATTCCATTCATTTGGAACACAAGCTCGACACAGGCCACAAGCGTTAGGAGTTGTTGTTATGAGCGAAGCGATCAAACAGCCTGTGAGCCCTGAAGGCATTATCCAGATGCAGGGCGTCAACAAGTGGTACGGCCAGTTCCACGTGTTGAAAGACATCAACCTCAACGTCAAGCAGGGCGAGCGTATCGTGCTGTGCGGCCCATCGGGTTCGGGCAAGTCCACCACCATCCGCTGCCTCAACCGCCTGGAAGAACACCAGCAAGGCCGCATCGTGGTCGATGGCGTGGAACTGACCAACGACCTCAAGCAGATCGAAGCGATCCGCCGCGAAGTCGGCATGGTGTTCCAGCACTTCAACCTGTTCCCGCACCTGACCATCCTGCAGAACTGCACGCTGGCACCGATGTGGGTGCGCAAGATGCCCAAGCGCAAGGCCGAGGAAATCGCCATGCACTACCTGGAGCGCGTGCGCATCCCGGAGCAGGCCCACAAGTTTCCGGGGCAACTGTCCGGCGGCCAGCAACAGCGTGTGGCGATTGCCCGTGCGCTGTGCATGAAGCCGAAAATCATGCTGTTCGACGAGCCGACCTCGGCACTCGACCCGGAAATGGTGAAAGAGGTGCTGGACACCATGATCGGCTTGGCCGAAGACGGCATGACCATGTTGTGCGTGACCCACGAAATGGGCTTTGCCCGTACCGTGGCCAACCGCGTGATCTTCATGGACAAGGGCGAAATCGTGGAACAGGCAGCGCCGAATGACTTCTTCGACAACCCGCAGAACGATCGGACCAAGTTGTTCTTGAGCCAGATTTTGCATTGATCGATGGTTGAACAAACAAACCCGGCCCTGTGCCGGGTTTGTTTTTTTGGGGCTAGGACGCTTTGAGTGCTTCAGCGTCGTTGTTCACGGTGTAGGTGAAGGCGCCACGCATATCCGCACCGTCTGCCAACGCTTTTGCGTCCGCAAGCAAATGCGGGTGACGATCCAATAACCGCATCAGCAGCACCAAGGGTTTGGGGGCGAGAAGCTCGCCGCGCTCATACCGAGAGAATGCGTTGTGACCGCCACCGGACAGTAATTCCACTGCTTCCTTTTGGGTAAGGTGCAGTTTGCGACGGGTACGTTTCATTTCGGTGCCGATCATTTTTCGGGCGGCAAGTGCCAGTGCATCTTTGGCCTCACCGAAGCGGTCGGCGCTGTCGTTGTCCGGGTCCCAGAAGCCGTCGCCGCAGACTGTACATTCCCAGCCTGAAAGATTGTCGACCCGGCGCTCCAGGTTTTTGATCCTGATGGTCTCGCTGCGCCCCTCGTAGTATGACAATCCATTGGGGGCGCCGCAGATGTAGCAGTCTTTTGTCTTCATATGTTCTTCTCCTTAAAGGAGATCACCGGGGGGGCACCGTCGGGGGAGTAAGTGACCTTGATGTAAATCTCCCTGCCTTTTGAGTGTGTGTGATACACGTCTTGCCATACCCGATGGTCTCTATAGGTAGTCATCGACTTGTACAACATCCAGTTTTGCAACTCATAGATGACCTCCTGCATATCCTCGATGCTAAAGCCAAGAGCGTCGCCGCATGCTTCTGCTGTGCGGGTAAACGCTCGCCTGCCAAGCCGCCTCACATCCGCCTTTATCACCGCCAAATCGTAATGAGGTGTGTACTTGTCCATAAGACACCTGAGTCCATAATTACCCTCAGAGGGTAATTTTACCAATCGAAAATACTGCTCCTTTGCTTGCCTAAGAACCCTAGTGCGTTGCCTTCGTAGGAAAGTCCGAATAGGCTGTAGGAAAATTCATCCTATGATTGGACGAAAGCGCAAAACTCATGACAGACATCGCCCCACTGATCAAACGCTCCCTGGTCGACCAGGCCCTGGAGCAGTTGCGCCTGCGCATCACTGAAGGCCGATGGGCCATTGGTGAACGCTTGCCCACCGAGCCCGAGCTGTCCGCCGAGCTGGGTATCAGCCGTAATACCGTGCGCGAGGCCATGCGGGTGTTGGCGTTCTCCGGGTTGATCGAAGTCCGACAGGGTGACGGCAGTTACCTGCGCTCGATGACCGACCCGTTGGGTGCGATGCGGGCGCTGTCGCACTGCACGCTTGAGCAGGCGCAAGAGACGCGGCAGATCCTGGAAGTGGAGGCCATCGGCCTGGCTGCACAGCGGCGTACCGCGCAAGATTTGAAGCTGTTGCGCAGCGCACTGGACGCCAGCGCCGAGTTGTACCACGGTGATTTGGAGGCCTATATCAGCGCCGACCTGGTGTTCCACAAACACTTGGTCGACGCTGCGCACAACCCTGCCTTGAGCGAGCTGTACCAATATTTCTCCGCCATCGTCGGCGCGCAGTTGCGCCAGACCCTGAATATCTCACCGCGCCGCCAGGCCGTATTCGACCTGCATATCGCCTTGCTCGACGCGGTCGAAAACCAAGACCCGGAACGCGCCAAATCCCTCTGCCGGCAGTTGATCAATGAACCTTGAAGCCAAACGCACGACCGAACTTGAAGAGCTGCTGATCGACGCCGAAGCCGATGACGAGGAAGTGCAGCACGCCCACCCCGTGGTAAGCCGCCCGTGGCTGTTGCTGCTGGGCCTGATCCTGGTGGCGCTGAACCTGCGCCCGGCACTGTCGAGCATGTCGCCGCTGCTGGCTGAGGTCTCACAAAGCCTTGGGCTGTCGGCGGCCAAGGCCGGTTTACTGACCACTTTGCCGGTGCTGTGCCTGGGGCTATTCGCGCCCACGGCGCCGATCCTGGCCCGACGTTTCGGTGCCGAGCGCGTGGTGCTGGGGATTCTGCTGACGTTGGCCGCAGGGATCATCCTGCGCAGCTCATTCGGTGAGCTTGGCCTGTTCGCCGGCAGCCTGATCGCCGGGGCAAGTATCGGCATCATTGGTGTGTTGCTGCCGGGCATCGTCAAGCGCGACTTTGCCAAACAGGCGGGCGCGATGACCGGCGTCTACACCATGGCGCTGTGCCTGGGTGCGGCGTTGGCGGCGGGCTCGACGGTGCCACTCAGTCATTACTTCGGCGACCGTTGGCGCATTGGCTTGGGATTCTGGATTGTGCCGGCGTTGGTCGCGGCGTTGTTCTGGTTACCGCAAGTCGGGCACAAACACGGTGCCCATCGGGTCGCCTACCGCGTGAAGGGGTTGCTGCGCGACCCTCTAGCCTGGCAGGTGACCTTGTACATGGGCCTGCAATCGTCGTTGGCGTACATCGTGTTCGGCTGGCTGCCGTCGATCCTGATCGGTCGTGGCCTGACGGCCACCGAAGCCGGCTTGGCATTGTCGGGCTCGATCATTGTGCAATTGCTGAGCTCCCTCGCCGCACCGTGGCTGGCCACCCGTGGCAAGGACCAGCGCCTGGCAATCGTGGTGGTGATGCTGCTGACCCTCGGCGGCTTGTTCGGCTGCCTGTATGCGCCGCTCGACGGGCTGTGGGGCTGGGCGATTTTGCTGGGGCTGGGCCAGGGCGGCACGTTCAGCCTGGCGCTGACCTTGATCGTACTGCGCTCGCGGGACGCCCATGTCGCCGCCAACCTGTCGAGCATGGCCCAGGGCATCGGGTACACGCTGGCGTCCATGGGGCCGTTCGCAGTCGGCCTGGTGCATGACTGGACCGGCGGCTGGACGGCAGTGGGCTGGATCTTCGCGGTGATCGGCGTGGGCGCCATCGTTGCCGGCCTGGGCGCCGGCCGTGCGCGCTATGTGGCGGTCAGCAGCGAGCGGGTGTAACGGCTACAGGCACACCGCCTTGATCGTTGCCGCTCAAGGTCGGTGTACAGACGCTGGGCTTGGTTGGAACGCCAGTGCCGCCACGCCTTTTCGTCTTACAAGTATCTGACTGTGATGGTCACGGAGCCGTCCATGTTCACCTCGTTGTCCAAGGTCAGGTTTTGCGTCGGAGCGATTACCCCCGAGACAGACAGGTCGGTGGTCAGCAGCGTTACCGGTATCGGAGTCAATGAGCCCAAGGGGGCGACGGAGTAAAGGCCGTTATCCACTATCATGGGCTCCCGCTCCCAGGTCGTCCCGCCGTCCCATGAAACAATACCGCTGACGCCGACCCCGTCAGCGACGCGATTCATCGGACTTATGGTCAGGTAGCCCAGTCTCTCTGTGCCATTGATCAGGCCAAGTCCAAAGTTGTAATAGTCATTGGAGGACTCGGTGCCTTCGCGGTTGTCTTTGGCCTCCAGGGCCATCATCGTCGCGCCTTCGCACGTCACCGTCATTTGCAGCGTTTGTCGCGGCAGGTAGGTGGGCCGGTCCTTGCGTAGGTCACTGGAGGAAATCTTGCCAAAGTCCAACGATCCGCCGTTGGACAACGCGGGGCTGCAAGCGCTAGGCGTGATCATGCCCTTGACCGTGAGGTCGGTGCTGCTGGCCGCCTGCACAATGGAGGCGGCAGCCAGCAACAGGGTGGCCGTGCAAGTAGGGAAAAATGCTTTCATTTAAAGGTCTTCCTTCAGTGATGGGTGGAACTAGGGGTCAAGGGGGGATTACAGGTAAACAACTTCCAGGGTGGCTGAGCCGTCCATCCGCACGTCGTGACTCAGGTCCAGGTTCTGCTTGGCGTTGATCACCGCTTCCAGGGTCAGCGTGCTGCTCAGCACCTGGATCGGTGAAGGGCCGGCGGTGCTGCCCTCGGTCTCAGTGAATCCCAGCAGGCTGCGCGAACCGATATCGATCGGGTTGCTATTGGCGGTGCGCCACGCCACGCCGCCGGTGGTGGATTCGGTGCCGTAGAGTTGCGTGACGCTGTCGGCGACGGTCTGTTTTGGGTCGAATTTCACCGAATACACACCGATCTTGTTGCCGCTGCCGTCCAGGCCCAGCCCATAGAAAATTTCGCTGTCGACGTGGGCGGTGCCGTCGCGGTTATCGCGCATGCGCAGGGCGTAGCGGCCCGGGGCGTTGCAGCTGACGGTCAAGGTCAGGGATTTGAGTGGCAGCCGCGTGCCGGTGGATTGGTTGAGGTCTTGCTGGGAAATCTTGCCGAAATCGACCACCCCGCCGCCGGAGAACACCGGAGTGCAGGCCATGGGGGTGATCAAGCCGCCGACAGTGAGTTCGACAGTGGACGCAGCGTGGGTGGCGGCGGCACTGGCAAGCCAGGCGAAGGCGGCCACGAGAATCAATAACGTCTTCATGATTCAGCTCCTATAGGTACTTGATGCTCAGGGTCGCTGAGGCTTCGAAGTGCACTTCTTCGGTAAGCGGCAGGGTGTTAGTGGGGGCGAGGTAGGGAATGAACTGTAGGTCGCCCGTCAGATGTTGTATCGCTGCTGGGACATGAGTCCGATCAGGGGTGAACGCAGTCAGGAAGTGGTGCGACAACACGGCTGATGGGGCCCAGGTATCGGGCCCCGTCGAGCCAATAGGATTCATGTCAACGTCGTCGGCCACCACCGACTCGAGGGTGATTTGCAGGAAACCGATTTTGGCGCTGTTGCCAGCCAGTCCCAGGCCGAACGTGCTGGAGTATTCGCTGTAGCTGGAACCGAGGCGGTTATCCTTGGGTTCCAGGGCCAGCAAGGTCATGGCTTCACAGTTGATTGCAAAGTGCAGGCTGGAGGCGGGCAGCCGTGTGGGTTGATCGCTGTTCAGGTCCTTGGCTGCAAGCTTGCCCAAGTCATACACACCGCCATTGGACAAGCTGGGTGTGCAGGCACTGGGAGTGATCACGCCGCTGACGCTCAGGTCGACGGTCGAGGCGGCCTGGGCCTGTAACGCGCAGGCCAGCCCTACGCAGGCGGCCAGTGGAATCTGTATTGCTTTCATGCTTGAGTTCCTACAAGTAGTGAATTTCGAGAGTGCCCGAGCCGTCGAGGCGTACCTCGTTGCCCAGGTCCAGGGAGCCCAGGGGGGCGACAGTCGCCTCCAGGCTCAGCGTGGCATTGAGGTTTTGAATGGCGCTGGGCCCGCCGGTACTGCCGGATGTGCTGCTGAAACCCAGGTAACGATTGGCGCCTATTGCCGTGATGCGTGCGCCGGCGTTGCTCCACGGCAGGCTGCCGGTGGTGGAGTCGGTGCTGAAAACCTGGGCAAAGCTGTCGGCGGTGATGTGCGCGGGGTTGAACAGCAGCCGGTAGCGCCCGATTTTCTGTCGGCTGGCGTCCAGGCCCAGGCCATAACTGGTTTCATCGCCGGTACCGGTGGCCGAGCCCTGACGGTTGTCCTGCATGCGCATGGCAAATGCGGTGGGTGCATCGCAAGTCACGCTGAGCGATAACGCACGTGGCGCCAGAGCGGTGTCCTTGTCGACGGACAGATCGCCGACTGACAATTTGCCCAGCTCCACGTGGCCGCCGTTGGACAGGGTGGGCGTACACGCCGCCGGTGCAAAACGTGCCTGCCAGCGCAATTCCCGCGAGCGGCCGGCGCCGAGGGCATCGAACAGTCCAGCGGTGTCCCAGGTGACCGCGTCGCGCACCCGGGCAGCGTCTTCACTGGCCCAGGCACTGGCGTCCAATTGCAGCGACAGGTTGCGCCCGGTTACCGCGACGCCACCGCGCATCGGCACCACGCCGTGGTCAGGCTGCCATTCCAATGGAGCACCGACTGCGGACGGTGCTTGCCCAGGGCCTGCGATCAGACCGAGCTCGACTGCCTGGCCGTCCAGCACCGCTTCGCGCACTTGCAAGGCGTAACTGCCGCGTTCGGTGAAGCGAAACCGCCCAGGCCCCGCGCCCAACCCGCGATAAAACACACTCATGTCGGTGGGCTGCGGGCAGTTCAGCGTGAGGCTCAACTGCCGCTCCCCCAACAATCGCTCGGGCGCGGGCACCAAGGCCACGGCGCGGTTCATCAAGCCGAAGTCCAACTGCGTCTGGCTGAGATTGAGCTGGCATTCTTCGACGGCCAGGGCGTGGGGGCTGATCAACACGCCCAAGACGTACAAGACCGGTTTCAGGTCCATGGTCAGAGTCCTCATGGTTGGCGGCACCGGGCTGGTGCGGTCTCGAAATACACATCCGGGTCACTGTTTTTCGGCAGTGCAAAGTCGAGTCGGCAGCGCGCCTGGCCTGGGGCTTTGACCCACAGGGGGCGCGTGTCGAGCACGTCGGGCAGGAACACCTGGCTGCCTTCCTGCACCAGGGTGATGAACTCGCCATCGGCGGTGCTCACCGCCGCGCCGCGGGGCAGGGGCTGGCCGTCGTCGGTGGTCACGTTCAGCAGGGCGCGACGCGTCAGATGCACGCCAAACTGCACGCTGTCGACGGCCCCGCGCCCAGCGGAAATCACCGCCAGCCCATTGCTGATATCGGCATTGCGCGGCAGCGAACGGGTTTGCACTTCCACCGGGCTGCGGCCATAGGCGCTGACCTGCGGCACCACCGCCTGGCCTTGCCAGTCGGTCCATACCGGGCCGCTGGGGGTGTTGACCTTGACGCCGGCCATTTCGCCCACGGACATCACCGCGAAGGTATCGCGCACCGGGTAGGGCGAGAACGTCACGCCGTCGCCATGCACCACCACGCCGCCGCGCGCGCCGCCTTGGTAGCTGGAGCGTTCGCGGTCGGAGCGGGTGTAGTTGAAGTCGAGCTGGCTGTAATACGGCAAGGCGGACATACCGAGGGACGACTCCACCTCGCGGTCACGGCTGTCGCGCTCCACGCCCACGCGGTAACTCAACTGGTCGTTGAGTTGCTCGCTGAGGCCGACGCCCAGGCGGTGTTCTCCGCCGGTGTTGCGCGCCCAGGCGCGGCCGCGACGGCTCTCGCCCAGGGGCACGCTGACGGTGAGGTACAGGCTGTCATCGCTCTGCTGCCGGCCACCGACCTGCCATTCGGCACTCGCGGACACCGAGACGTTGCCGAAACTGGTGCCCCATGACGCCAGCGCGCGGCTGCTGCTGAAACCCGCATAGGAGGCCGAGCGCGAGAAGCCGGCGCTGAACGCACCTAATGACGGGTGTGACCAGGACGCGGTGGCGCTTTGCTGGTCGCGGTAGCGCGAGCGTTGCTGTTCATGGGTGTAGGTGGAATAGGTCGATTCATCCAGGTCGCGGTAGCCCAGGGAACGCCACGACAGGGCGGTGCTGACAGCCCAGCGCTCGCTCAAGCGCTGGGACCATGACAGGTCAGTCTGTACGCCCTGTTCGGTATCGGTGCGACTGGCTTGGGCTGCCTGCGCGGAGAATTGAAACTGGCTGTCCTGCCAGGGCAACCAGCCCAGGCTCAAGCCCGCCGAGCGATAGGCATCCGCTACCAACAGTCCGGCGCCTAGGCTGGCTTGGGGGTGTACCGCGCCGTTCCAGCCGGCGCTGACCACCCAGGGTTCGGCGCCGTCGCTGTCGCCGATCTTGCGCACGCGTCCCGCCGCCACCGAATAGCCCGGGGCCGGTAACCCGAGGCCAAGCATCGCCGCCGGCACAGTAAAGCGCCGCTCCTCGCCGGTGCTTTCCTTGACCGTGACTTCCACGTCCGAGCGATTGTTCAAGCGACGCACATCGCGCAGCGAAAACGGCCCGGCCGGCACCACGGTGGAATGGATCAGCGTGCCGTTCTGGCGGATCTCGACCTGGGCCGGGCTGTTGGCAATGCCATCGATGGTTGCGCCCTGGTTCTGTTCCTGCAAGGCGGTTTCGGTCAGCACCTGCGCGCCGGTGATCTGCGTGCCTGCCAGTACCGGGTTGTAGAGGCTGATCTGCCCGGCCTGCAACACCGCCTGCTGGGCAGCGAAGGTGCGTTGGGCATAGGCATCCAGGTGGGTGCTGCGTGATTGGCTGTCTTGCCAGGTCTGTACCTGGCGGCTGCGCACGATCCAGTCACCGGCGTTGAAACCCACTTCGGTATTGGCCGAGCCGAAGTGCGACGTGTCGTCACCGTATTCGTTGTAGAGGCCGGTCAAATCGTAGTTGAGCAGGCCGGCAAAGCCACCGGTCTGGTAGCCGGAAATGTCCTGTTCCACCGGGCGCAGGGCCTCGGTTGACACCACCAGCGACAGGCTCAGGTTAGCCGGGTCCTGCTCGATCACGGTGCGCGGGTGGGCGTCGAGAAACCCGGTGCAATCCGTATCACCCGTGTCGCCAGGCACCACCAGGTTGCCGGCGTCGAGCAAGGCACGGTTGAAGCACAGCGTGCCCTGACCGTCGAACAGCACATCCACGCGACCGCGCCGCTGACCGTTGACGATCAGGTTGACTGCATGCCGGCCGGCCCCGAAGCGTGGCGCCTGCAACAGCATGTTTGCCAGTTCCGGATCGATGCCGCGCTGGGACAGGGTCTGGGGGTCGAAGGAGCCGGCCAGCAGCAGCTCATCGGCGAGAATCTCGCCCGCCGGCAGTGCGCAGCTCAGTGCCAGGCCGGCCAGGAGTGCGCGGGAACGGCGGGATGAAACGTCGGGCAGGGCTTCGCCGCCACGATCAGTTATTAGTGTGTTCACAGGTCGTACTCAAAGGGTGTCGGCCGCCCTCTTGCGGGGCGGTACGCAGGGGCGCTAAAGCGTGATCGGTGCTTCGTAAGGCGCCACGGCAAAGCCGTAGACGGTGGCCGGTTGCAGTTGCACGCGGGTGGCCCCGGCTGCACTGGCCGTTACGCTCAGGGTTTCCCCCGGCAGTACATAAGTGCGCGGCAACAGCGCCGAGCCCGTGCCTGGCAACAGCCGCAGTTCCTGGGCCAGACGCACCACGTACGGCGTCGGGTTGTGCACCGTCAACTGAGTCTGGTCCAGGCTCCAGCTCAAGCCGGTCCAGGGCGTGCGGTTCGGTGCCAGGCCCTTGGGATGCACAATCACCGGCAGGTTCTGGCGCACGGTCACGCCGACGCGGGCATGCCCGGCCTCGGTGGTCGAACGGCCCTGGGGCATGCCTTCGAAAATCACCCGCTTGAGGCGCTGGGTTTCCAGCGGCTTGGGCGATTGCAGGATGAAGCGGATCAGTTGGCTCTTGGACGGTTCGACCCGAGCCAGGGGCGGCGTGACAAACAGCAGCGGTTCCGGGTCTTCGGGAATGTCTTCCAGGGTGACGTGCAGCAGGGCCAGCTTGTCGTCGGTGTTGGTCACCGACACTGAGGCTTCACCGTCGTCTTCGTTGACGATCACCACGGAGGTGTCCGGCACCATGCCGTCGGCCAGCAGTGGGCCGCAGAACAGCAGAACAAGACAGGCGCCCAGGCGTCGGGCGCGGTTCGGGGAAATCATGGGGTTCACCGGTTGGGAAAAGTGAGGGTTGGGAAGAGGTGACATGGCTACAGGTACCTCAGGTCGAGCACGATGGAACCGTCCAGCGGCACCTCTTGTTTGAGGGTCAGGAATGCTGACGCGTTGATCGATGTATTCACCTGCAAGGTGGCGGTCAGCAGGCGGTGGGCTTCGGGTATCAGCGTGCCCGGCTTGGCGAAGCCCATGTAGGTGTCCGGGTAGGCATTGGACTCCGGGAACCAGGTCTGGCCCTGGTTGCTGGACGCCAGTACCAGCGCGGGTTCGCCATCTACCACCACGTCACGGAACCCCAGGGACACGGTGCCCAAGCGCTCGCTAGGCTCATGGATGTTGTTCCCCAGGCCGTAATAAAACCCGGGGCCCAGGGAGGAGCTGGCGCGGTTGTCCAGACCCACCAGCACGAACAGCACCGACTCGTTGCAGCTCACACTCAGGTCCAGAGTCTGGGTGGGCAGGGCGCTGAACTCATGCTGATTGAGACTGCGCGCCGGGATCCGGCCATGATCGACGATGCCGTCGGCCGAAAGCAGCGGTGTGCAGGCGCTGGGTGTGATCAGGCCCCGGACCGTGAGATCGACAGAGGATGCGCCAAAGGCAGGCGCGGCAGTCAGGCAGAAAGCGAGTGTCACCAGGCGGCGTGAAAAGGTGTTCATGGCTGTGTCTTGTGACCGTGGTTAAGGGGCAACGGGGATGACAGCGTTGCGCGCAATGGCGGGGGCCGTCGTGCGCGACTGGCTTACAGGTACCTGACCGTCAGGGTCACGGAGCCGTCGATGCTGGCTTCGTTATCCAGGGTCAGTTGGTTTGTCGGGGCAATGGTTGGGGAGATCTGCAAATCTGCGCTGAGCAACTGGACAGGTTTCGGCGTGATACTGTTCATGTCTGCTACCGAAGTGATGCTGTCGCGCGCTAGCTGGCGGTCGGGGTGCCAGGCGGTACCGCCGTCGTAGGACGCAATGAATCTGACTGCGATGCCATCGGCGACAGGGGGCGCTAGCCTCATCTCCATGAGGCCGAGTTTCTCGCTGCCGTTGATCAGCCCCAGGCCGTAGTACTGCACGCCGTCGATGTAGCTCGAGCCTTCGCGGTTGTCCTTGCTTTCCATGGCGATCAAGGTGGCTGCCTCGCACGTGACGGTCAGTTGCAGGGTTTGAACGGGGAGGGCGGTCGATTTATCGACGTTGAGGTCCTTGGCCGAGAGCTTGCCGTAGTCCACCGCGCCACCGTTGGACAGGGTCGGGGTGCAGGAACTCGGTGTGATCAGGCCCTTGACCGCGAGGTCGACGCTGGAGGCGGCGATCGCCTGGGTAGCACCTGCCAGCAGCAGGCTGGCAACGAGGGGCTTGATGGGGAGGTGCATGTCGGTACTCCTGTAGAAAAAGGTGAAAGCGCGCTTACCCAGACTTGAGTTGCAAAGTGGCGTGCCCCAGGCGGCGTGAACGGGTGTTCATGGGCAACGGCAATGGCCGCGATGCGCGCAACAGCGGCGAGCTGTCGGCTTACAAATACTTGACCGTTAGGGTCACGGAGCCGTCGATGGCGGCTTCGTTGGTCAGGGTCAGTTGGTTCGTCGGGGCAATGAACGGGTTGATCTGCAGGTCGGCGTTGAACATTTGGACCGGCATTGGTGCCACGGTGCTCGCGTCGGCCACCGAAAGAAGGGTGTCGTCCATGAACATGTAATCGGGAGCCCAAGTGTTACCACTGTCATAGGAAATGATGGTTCTGGCCGCCACGCCGTCCGCCACCGGGTTGCGCAGCCCCAGTGTCATGCCGCCGAGCTTTTCAGTGCCGTTGATCAGCCCCAGTCCGTACTCCATCTGGTCGTTTTCGTAATCTGAGCCTGCGCGGTTGTCCTTGCCCTCTATGGCCATCAGGGTCGCTGCGTCGCAGGTGACCGTCAGTTGCAGGGTTTGCATGGGCAGGAGCGTCTTGCGGTCCGCGTTGAGATCCTTGGCCGAGATCTTGCCGTAATCCACCGCGCCACCATTGGACAGGGTCGGTGTGCAGGAACTCGGTGTGATCAGGCCCTTGACCGCGAGGTCGACGCTGGAGGCGGCGATCGCCTGGGTGGCACCTACCAGCAGCAGGGTGACAACGAGGGGCTTGATGGAGAGGTTCATGGTGGGACTCCTGTGGGAAGAAAAGTGAAAAAGCCGGCTTACCAATACTTGAGTTGCAAGGTGGCGTGCCCGTCGATGGGCACCTCATCGAGCAGCGTCAGGTCGCTGGCCGGAACCACGATGGTGAAGGCGCGCAAGCGCGCGCTCAGGTCCTGCATGGCAATGGGCGTGCTGGTGTCGCCGGGCGCGGCGAATGAGGTCAACGCGGCGTGCCCCAGGTACGAAGACGGCCCCCAACTGCCGCCCCCATCGCGGGACATGATGGCGGTCACCGGCACGCTGTCGGCGATCGGCTCGAACACCCCGAAAGCCACACTGCCCAGGTCCTGGTCTTCGTTGACCTTGCCCAGCCCGTGGAACACCGGGTTGATCGCCGAGCTTCCCGAGCGGTTGTCGACGGTGCTCAGGGTGAAGAACGTCGCGCCTTCGCAATGCACGGCCAGGTTCATCTCACCGACGGGCAGGCGGGTGGGTTGGTCGCGATCCAGGTCCTTGACCGTCAATTTGCCGTGATCCACCACACCACCTTCCGAAAGCGTCGGCGTGCAGGAGCTCGGGGTGATGATCCCGGTGACGCTCACGTCGGTAGTGCTGGCGGCGAAGACCGCCGGCGTGCAAGCCGCCATCAGCAGGGCAAAAACAGCGGGGGTGGGGCTATTCATGGGCACAAATCCTTGTGAGAGGCTGGTGGGTTACAGGTAGCGCAATTCCAGGGGGGATGAGCCGTGGATCGGCTGCTCCTCGGTCAGGGTCAGGTTGCAGGCGTTGGGTGTTATCAGCCCCTTGACGGTCAAGTCGACGCTACTGGCGGCCAGTGCGTCAGATGAGCCACCGACGATCAGCAAGGCTGTCAGGGCGGCGGTGAGTGAGGCGTTCATATCAATGTTCCTGGAATAAAGGCGTGCTAGGGCACGATTTGCCGGCAGTGGCAAAAGACCTCTATTTGGGTTGTTTTGAAGTGGGGAGCAATGTATCGCTAGCCCTGGGAAAGGAGGAATACAACAAATACGAAAGGCGGGAGGCTGGGTTGCTTGAGAGGGAGGAGGCGTGGGGAAAGTGGCGGGCCGCTTGTAGGAAAAACTTAAATCTCGTAGTAGTTGTATCGCTGAAAAAGATCCACTCGGATACGTTCTTACCCAACTATCGCTCTGACTCAATCCCACGAGTCGAGCTGCTTTTAGTACGCGAAAAGTTCGAGAAACGCTGGCGCCTTGCGTTGGCACACTTCAACCAACTCCTTGCTCCATGAGGGACCTGGTGGGCTTGTCGCTCTGCATGAGGTTATTTTGCCGGGCAAATATCCAGGCCATTGGCAACACGTCAACGTACTGGTAGTAGATGACCACCGGGTCTATCGGCTATTGATCGGCGGGTTACTGCACAAATTGGGCGTGCCCCATGAAGTCCACTGCGATGGGCAAGCTGCCCTGGACGCAATGGCTGGCAGCACGTTTGATTTGGTGATCACTGACTGCCGCATGCCGCTCATGGATGGCTACACCCTTGCCCGTGAACTGCGGCGCCGCGAGCGTGAGGCCGGGAGACCCCGCGTGCCAGTCATTTCCCTGACCGGCCGGCTCGGCCAGCAAGAAGTCCGGCGTTGCCTGGACAGTGGCATGGACGGCTGGCTGATCAAACCCATCACGCTCGAACAACTCAAGGAAGTGTTGATGTACTGGCTGCCGGACCCCCGGCAGCGTCTACGCAAAGGACCTATAACCGTGCATGAGCGTTCTCAGGAAACACGGCCCACCCGAGCAGGACTGATCGCTGCCTTCGGCTCTTGGGGCGTGGTGCAACCTCTGTTGGAGAGCCTGTTGCAGGAAGCACGGGAAGACCTGGAGGCACTGGAGCAGGCGCGAGTCAGTGGCGATATTTCGCTCACGACACAGCGCCTGCATCGCCTGGTGGGTAGCATCGCGTTCCTGGGGGCGACGGGGTTGGAGCGCCGTGCGATCCAGTTGACCGACCGCGTCAATCTCTCGGGTGTTGCCTTTAACGGCGCGGCTTTGCAGGCGCTTTGCCAAGAGGTCGAGCGGTATTTGGAAGAACTGGCGTTCCTTTGATTACCTCTGATAAAGCTGAAGGAAATCATCCGTCTAAGTTGTAGTACTTTTCTGAGGGTTGATTCTTTTTATTCTGTAGGTGAACTGCTTGAAGTCCTAAAATACGGGGCTCTCGCTTTAAGGGGTTAATTATTTCCGGTTGTTGCTTAAAGACCTCCGAGGTATTTTGCCCGACTCACACTTCTATCTTGGATAGCGCCGATGATTCGCATCATTATTGCTGACGATCACCCTATTGTCCGAGTCGGTCAGAGAGTGGTGATCGAGGCGAGTGGTAAGTGCAAAGTCGTGGGGGAGGCCAATGGCCCGGACCAACTGCTGACCCTGGTCGGCAGCACACCTTGCGATGTTATTGTCACGGACTTCGCCATGCCCGGCGACCATCAAGCCGATGGGTATGGATTGCTGGGATTGTTGCATCGCCAATACCCGAAATTGCCGGTGGTACTGGTGACCATGTTTGCCAATGTCTCGACCCTGCGTTCGGCATTTTCCCATGGGGCGCAGGCCGTCGTGGCCAAAAGCGCGTCAGCGCGGGAGCTGCCGCTGGCACTCAAGGCCGTGAGCGAAGGCCGCACCTTTGTCAGCGAATGCCTGCGCGTGCAACTGGATGAAGCCTGCCATGCGCAGCCAACGCAGCCGGCACGGCTGTCCGGTAAAGAACACGAAGTGGTGCGCATGCTCGCCAGCGGCATGACCGTCAGCCAGATTGCCGCGCGGGTCAATCGCAGCATCTCGACCATCAGCAAGCAAAAGAGTACGGCGATGCAGCGGTTATGCATTTCTACCGATGTGGATCTGTTTACCTATGCGCGGGAAAGTGGAATGGTGCCCTAGCAACTTTGCAAGTGCTTAAGTTGCAGATTTATTACAGGGGGAAGTGCGCGATTCGTAATACTTGCATTGGGTTAAAGTTGGACGCGCGTTAAATTTGACTCACGTACCCGGCAGCTATAAGTCGGGGCCTATATACCCTCTGTCCAACACTTAGTCGAACTGGCGCGGCAGTCTTTTGTCGTGCCAAGTTCGATGTTTAATGAGTCTTTTATGATGAAACATTCCCTGTCCCTTATTGCTGCCGTGTTTCTACTGTCCGGTGCGTCCAACTTGCTTGCCGCATCCGCGGTTGACCTGAGTGTCAAGGGCACCATTACGCCTTCCGCCTGCACCCCGACCTTGTCAAGTGGTGGTGTGGTCGAGCATGGAAAGATTTCCATGCAAGACCTGCATCCGTACCAGTCGACCAGACTGGCGGATGCCACGCTACAACTGACGGTCAACTGCGCTGCGTCGACTTTGTTTGCCATACAGAGCCATGACAACCGCGAAGGCACTTCAGCAGAATGGAACGGCGCTCGTCCCAATTATGGCCTTGGGTTGGCCAATGGCGATGTAAAAATTGGCTGGTACATGCTCAAAATGATCAACCCACTGGCTGATAGCGTGCCACGGGCAGTCATTGAATCAATCGACGGCAAGACCTGGCTTGATGCCCCCACTGGCACTGTCTGGCAACCGGGCTGGATGAGGTCGTTCAACGGCGCCGCCGGTGGCGATCCAGTGCCGCTTTCAATGGTGACCATGCAGGTGGATGTGGTGGTGGAGACCACCATCGCCGACAAACGCAAGTTGCCCGCTGACCAGGAAATCCCCCTCGACGGCAGTGCAACCCTGGATGTCGTCTACCTCTAACCTCGCCATGCTCCATTTATGCGGTGAATGACCATGGTGTTCCCAGGCTTCGCGGCTTATCGTGCACCCCTACAGCGATAACCGCGGAGCCTGCCCATGAGTGATGCCCATAACCTGTTGATCACCCGCTTCTACGAAGCCTTCCAACGCCTGGACGCCGAGGCCATGGCCGCCTGCTACACCGATGATGTGGTGTTCAGCGACCCGGCCTTTGGCGAACTGCGCGGCCGCGATGCCGGTGACATGTGGCGCATGCTCACCACACGGGCCAAGGACTTTTCGCTGACCTTCGACCATGTGCGCAGCGATGACACCACCGGCAGTGCGCATTGGGTGGCGACGTACCTGTTCAGCGCCACCGGCAATACCGTAGTCAATGACATTGGTGCGCGCTTTGTGTTTCGCGACGGCAAGATCTGCGAGCATCACGATCACTTTGACTTGTGGCGCTGGTCGCGTCAGGCGCTGGGCCTCAAGGGGCTGTTGCTGGGCTGGTCGCCGGCCCTGAAAAACGCCGTGCGTGCCCAGGCCTTGAAAGGTCTGAAGGCATTTCAGGCCGGTCGTTGATAAGCTTGGCGCTCCCCTGGTTTGCCGACACTGCCCGTGACTGATCTTCCTGACCCCAAACCCTGGTTTGTCTACCTGGTGCGTGCCGCCAACGGCTCGTTGTACTGTGGCATCAGCAATGACCCGGTGCGCCGCTTTGCCTCGCACCAGAGCGGCAAGGGCGCGCGGTTCTTCCTCTCCAGCCCCGCAGTGGCGCTGGTGTACACCGAGCAATGCGCGAGCAAAGGCGAGGCGCTGCGCCAGGAACGGCTGATCAAGAAGCTCAGGAAGAGCGCCAAGGAATGCCTGGCGGCGAGTGGCTCATTGATTTGACTGATGGGTTCCCATCGCACCGAACCGCCGTATCGCAGGCTAAGCTAGCGGCTCATCCATTGAGCGGAGCCTGGCATGTCTGAGTTGATCCTGCACCACTACCCGCAATCCCCTTTCGCTGAGAAAGCCCGCCTGCTGCTGGGCTTCAAAGGCTTGCCCTGGCGCTCTGTGTTTATTTCACCGGTGATGCCCAAGCCCGACCTGACCGCCTTGACCGGTGGCTATCGCAAGACGCCGGTGCTGCAAGTCGGCGCGGATATCTACTGCGACACTGCATTGATCGCCCGGCGTCTGGAGCAAGAAAAGGCTGCGCCGGCGCTGTTCCCCCAAGGCCTGGAGTTGATCACCCAGGGCTTCGCGGCGTGGGCCGATTCAGTGGTGTTCTCCCATGCCGTGGCGCTGGTGTTCCAGCCGGAATCCCTGGCGGTCAAGTTCGCCAAGGTGCCGCCGCAAATGCTCCAGGTGCTGGTGGCCGACCGTGCCAAGTTGTTCAGTGGTGGCACCGCGACCCGGGTGCAATTGGAGGTGGTCAAGCATCAGTGGCCGGCGATTGTCAGCCGTATCGACCAACAATTGCAGCACCAGGCCGGGGATTTCCTGTTCGGCGAGCCGTCGATTGCCGACTTTGCCCTGGCCCACCCGTTGTGGTTCCTCAAAGGTTCGTCGGTGACGGCGCCGCTGGTGGACGCGTACCCGGCTGTCGCCGCGTGGCTGGAACGGGTCCTGGGCTTTGGCCATGGCACGGCCAGCGAGATGAGCGCCGAGCAAGCGTTGGAAGTCGCTCGCAATGCCACACCTGCCGCCTTGCCCGAGGAACTGTTCGAGGACTTGAACGGCTTCAAGGCCGGCCAGCAGGTGACGATTTCAGCCACTGATTACGGGACCGACCCTGTGGCGGGCGAACTGCTGTTTGTGGGGCGCGAGGAGCTGATCCTGCGCCGTAGCGATGAACGTGCTGGCACCGTGCATGTGCATTTCCCACGCATTGGGTTTTGCATCCAGGCGCAATAAACAAAATATTTGCAAATAAAAGTGAGGTAAATCCACCGCCCAACCGTGTAGTGCTTGAAACTGCGATCTATTCGCATTAACAGCGTTTTCTACACGGGTTCTCACAGCATGAAGTCGACGGCGGGCGGTTGGGTAAAACAGTGGCTGGGAGCCTCGGCATTGGCAGTATCGGGGCTGGCGTTGCTGCCCCTGAGCGTGGCGCAGGCGCAGGAGCAGCAAAGCGCCCAGTTCAACTTTGCCCTGGCGGCCAAACCGCTGCCCCAGGCCCTGAGCGATTTCAGCCGGGTCACCGGGATCAGCGTGATCTACACCGACGAAGCGCCCTATGGTCTCCAGGCCCCGGCGGTCAGCGGGCAGATGAGTGCGACCCAGGCCCTGCAACGGTTGCTCGGCAACACCGGCTTTACCTTCCGCCAGATCGACGCGCGTACCCTGGCCCTGGAACCGGTGCCTACCGACGGCGCGGTCAACCTTGGCGCGACCACTATCAGCGGTGTCGGCCAGCAGGACAAGGACGGCACCAGCTACCAGCCGCCGCCCACCAGTTCGGTGATGCGCTCCCATGGCCTGCTGCTGGAAACCCCGCAAACCGTCAACGTGGTTCCGGCCCAAGTGCTGCGCGACCAGACCCCGCGCAACCTGGATGACGCCCTGGGCAATATCAGTGGCATCACCCAGGCCAACACCCTGGCCAGCACCCAGGACGCGGTGATGCTGCGCGGTTTTGGCGACAACCGTAACGGCTCGATCATGCGCGACGGCATGCCTATCGTGCAGGGGCGTGCGCTGAATGCCACGGCGGAGCGGGTCGAAGTCCTCAAGGGGCCCGCCTCCTTGTTGTACGGCATCCAGGACCCGGGCGGCGTGGTGAACATCGTCAGCAAAAAGCCTGAGCTGGTCCAATCCACCGCCCTGACCGTGCGTGGCTCCACTTTCGGTGACGGCAAGAATGGCAGCGGCGGCAGCCTCGACACCACCGGCCCGATTGGCGACAGCGGCCTGGCCTATCGGCTGATCGTCGACCATGAAGACGAGGATTACTGGCGCAACTTCGGTACCCACCGCGAGAGCCTGATCGCGCCGTCGCTGGCCTGGTATGGCGACACCACCAAGCTGTTGTTCGCCTACGAGCACCGCGAGTTTCTCACGCCGTTCGACCGTGGCACCGCCATCGATCCAAAGACCAACCATCCGCTGGACATCCCGGCCACCCGCCGGCTGGACGAACCCTTCAACAACATGGAAGGCCGGTCCGACCTGTACCGCTTCGAAGCCGACCACGACCTGAACGACGACTGGAAGGCTCACTTCGGCTACAGCTGGAACCGCGAAACCTACGATGCCAGCCAAGTGCGCGTGAGCGCGGTGAACACCAACGGCACCCTGACCCGCAAGATGGATGGCACCAAGGGGGCGATCACCACCGACCGTTTCGCCACCGCGAGCCTGGAAGGCAAGGTCAATGTGTTCGGCTTGCAGAATGATGTGGTATTCGGCCTGGATGACGAGTACCGCAAGATCTATCGCGCCGATCTGATTCGCCAGAACTCCCGTGGCACCTTTAACTACAACAACCCGGTGTATGGCAACGAAGTGGCGGGCACCACCGTCAGCCCTGCTGACAGTGCGCAAACCGACCTGCTGCGCAGCGACTCGCTGTTCTTCCAGGACGCGATTCACCTGAACGAGCAGTGGATTTTTGTCGCCGGTGCGCGCTACCAGATGTATGACCAATACGCCGGCAAGGGCGTGCCATTCAAGGCCAACACCAACGGCAACGGCCAGGCCTGGGTGCCGCGTGCGGGGCTGGTGTATCGCTACACCGACGAACTGTCGTTCTATGGCAGCTACACCGAGTCGTTCAAACCCAACTCCACCATTGCCGCCTTGGCTGACGGCAGTACGCTGACCGGCGACCTGACACCCGAGGAGTCCAAGTCCTGGGAGCTGGGGGCCAAGCTCGATATCCCAGGGCGCATCACCGCCAGCGCGGCGTTGTTTACCATCGACAAGCGCAATGTGCTGGTGTCGGTCGGTTCCGGCGCGAACACCGTCTACAGCATTGCCGGCCAGGTGCGTTCCCGTGGCCTGGAGCTGGACGCCACCGGCCAACTGACCGACAAGTGGAGCCTGATCGGCAGCTATGCCTACACCGATGCCGAAGACATCAAGGACAAGGACCCGACCCTGGAAGGCAACCGCCTGCAGAACGTTGCCAAGCACACAGGCTCGCTGTCGGTGGCCTATGACTTCGGCAATGTCTTTGGTGGCGATCAGTTGCGGGTGGGAACCGGTGCGCGGTATGTCGGCGAGCGTGCGGGGGATGCTGCCAACGATTTCACGCTGCCGGGGTATACCGTGGCGGATGCCTTTGCCACCTACGACACCAGGATCGATGGGCAGAAGGTCAAGTTCCAGCTCAACGTGAAGAACATGTTCGACCGCGTCTACTACACCTCGGCGGCCAGCCGGCTGTTTGTGTCCATGGGGGATGCGCGGCAGGTGTCGGTGTCGAGCACCCTGGAGTTCTAATGCAGGAGCCGGCTTGCGATGTCCGCCGGTTTTTTCGCCAGCAAGCCGGCTCCTACAGTGGTAGCGTTGTCGCTCAGTTTTTTGCGGAAACCAATCACCGATGCAATTTGGAAAGTGGATATACACCGGCACAATGTTGTTTCTGCTGGGTGGCTGCGCGAGTGTTTCACTGACTTCCACCCCGGCACGCCTGGACCAGCTCCTGACTGACCCGGCCCTTAACGGCGCTACCGTCTCCCTGATGGTGCGCGACGCCCGCAGCGGCAGCACGCTGTACCAGCACAACCCGCGAACCCGTCTGATTCCGGCGTCCAACCTCAAACTGCTCACCACCGCAGCGGCAATGGATGTGCTGGGGCCGCAGTACCGTTTCTCCACCCAACTGCTGGGCAATGGCACGCAACAAGGCGAGCGGCTGAGCGGCAACCTGTACCTGCGTGGCCTGGGCGACCCGACCACGCAGTTCGCCGACTACCAGGCGTTGGCTGCACAACTGGCGGAGCAGGGCGTGCGCCAGGTCCAGGGCGATCTTGTCTTCGATGACACCTGGTTCGACGCGGAACGGCTTGGCGTGGATTGGGCCCAGGACGATGAAAGCACCTATTACGGCGCGCAGATTTCGGCGCTGACCGTGTCACCCAACACCGATTTTGATGCGGGCACCTTGCTGGTCACGGCGAAGGCGCCGGTAATGGCGGGCCAGCCGGTGAGCGTGGTCATCAGCCCGCCCACGGACTACGTGCAACTCAGCAATCGCGCCGTCAGCGGCCCTGGCAACAACTACGGCATCACCCGTCAGCACGGCACCAACCTGCTGCAACTCAGCGGCGCACTGGCGCCGGGCAAGCAGAGCCGGCAGTGGGTGAGCGTGTGGGAGCCGACCCAACTGGTGGCGAACCTGTTTGAACAGGCGCTGGCGCAGCAGGGCATCACGGTGATGGGGCGGCGTGTGATCGGCGGTGTGAGCCCGGCGACGGCGAGGGTGCTGGCGGAACATCAATCGGCACCTTTGCAGGCACTGATCACGCCGCTGCTCAAACTCTCGAACAACAACATGTCCGAAGCCTTGCTCAAGGCCATGGGGCGCAAGACCGCCAACGCGGGCACGGCGCAGGCCGGTGTCGCGGCCGTGGCGGACTTCATGCGGCGCCAGGGGCTGGACCCGACGACGCTGAGCCAGGTCGATGGCTCGGGGCTGTCACGGCGTAACCTGGTGTCGTCGCAAAACCTCACCGATCTGCTGCTGGCCACGGCCAAACAGCCCTGGTTCGATGCCTGGTACAACGCCTTGCCCATTGCCGGCAACCCGGACCGCATGACCGGTGGCAGCCTGCGCTACCGCTTGCGCGGCACGGCGGCTGAAAACAACCTGCATGCCAAGACCGGCTCCATGGCCGGTGTGTCTTCGTTGAGCGGCTACATCACCGACGCCGAGGGCCGGCGCCTGGTGTTTTCAATCATCAGCAACAACTACGTCAGTAGCACTGCACCCGTGCGTGCGCTGGAGAACCGCGTGGCGCTGGCCCTGACCCAGTGGCACGACTAGCTCAGGGCTGGTAGCCCATGCGCCAACTCACGGCCCGGGTCGCCGCCAGCAAGCGCTGCGCCGCCGGGCCGTCCTCGTCGGCGTGGAACAACGAGGTGGGGCCGACCACGGTCATCACTGCCGCCACTTGACCGACGGCGTTGAACACCGGCGCCGACAACGCATCAACGCCGGGCATCAACAAGCCATGCACAAAATGCAGGCCACGGCTGCGGATTTGTGCGCAGGCGGTGGCGTACGCCTGGTCATCCGCCAGGGCATGGGCGGTGCCGGCCTGGATCTCGCGCTCACGCAACTCCACGGTTTCCCGCGACGGCAGGAAGGCGCTGAACACCAGCCCGGTGGATGAACTGAGCAGCGGCAGCACCGAACCCAATTGCGTCACCACCGTCACGGCACGCACTGCCGGTTCGATCTGCACCACGGTCGCGCCCTGGTTGCCCCACACCGCCAGGAAGCAGGTTTCATTCAATTCATCGCGCAGCTCAGCCAGGGGCATCGCGCCAACCTTCAACACATCCATGCTGCCCAGTGCCGCCAGGCCCACGCGCAAGGCTTCACGGCCCAGGCCGTAGTGGTTGGTGGCCGTGTTCTGTTCGGCGAACCCCGAGGCGATCAGTGCTTGGAGGTAGCGGTGCACCTTGCTCGCCGGCATCTGCACGTGCTCGGCCAGGCGCGACAACGAAGTGGCCGGGGACAGTTCGGCCAGGGCCTTGAGGATATCGGTGCCCACTTCGGCCGAGCGGACTTTCTGTTTACCGGTGTCGCGGGGCTTTTCCATGGAGGAGCGAGAATCCGAGAGATGAATGGGCGTCTTTATAGCTTGACGGTCGATAGTGATCAAATTACGTTATGCGTAACTGGATTACGATAAAAACAACTTCCGCTCAGAGGACGATCCATGAACCTCGAATACCTGTCGGGCTTCGGCAATGAATTCGCCAGCGAAGCCCTACCCGGCGCACTGCCCGTCGGCCAGAACTCCCCGCAAAAAGCGCCCTATGGGCTGTACACCGAACTGTTTTCCGGCACGGCCTTCACCATGGTGCGCAGCGAAGCCCGCCGCACTTGGCTGTACCGCATCCAGCCATCGGCCAATCACCCGGCGTTCAGCAGACTTGAACGGCAGTTGGCCGGTGGGCCGTTGGGGGCAGTGACGCCCAATCGCTTACGCTGGAACCCGCTGGATATTCCGAGCGAGCCGACGGACTTTATCGATGGCCTCGTGGGAATGGTCGCTAATTCCGGGTCGGAAAAACCCTCGGGCATCAGCGTCTATAACTACCGCGCCAATCGCTCGATGGAGCGCGTGTTCTTCAACGCCGACGGCGAATTATTGATCGTGCCGGAACAGGGCCGCCTGCGCATCGCCACCGAGCTTGGCGTGCTTGACGTCGAACCGCTGGAAATCGTCGTGCTGCCGCGCGGCCTCAAATTCCGCGTTGAGCTGCTGGACGCCCAGGCGCGTGGCTACGTCGCCGAGAACCACGGCGCCCCGCTGCGCCTGCCGGACCTGGGGCCCATCGGCAGCAATGGCCTGGCCAACCCGCGCGATTTCCTGACGCCGGTGGCCCACTACGAAGACCTCAAGCAACCCACCACACTGGTACAGAAGTTCCTCGGCGAACTCTGGGCCTGTGAGCTGGACCATTCCCCGCTCAACGTGGTCGCCTGGCATGGCAATAACGTGCCATACAAATACGACCTGCGCCGCTTCAACACCCTCGGCACCGTGAGCTTTGACCACCCGGACCCGTCGATTTTTACCGTATTGACCTCGCCCACCAGCACCCATGGCCTGGCCAACCTCGACTTTGTGATCTTCCCGCCGCGCTGGATGGTGGCCGAGAACACCTTCCGTCCGCCGTGGTTCCATCGCAACCTGATGAACGAATACATGGGCCTGATCCAGGGCGCCTACGACGCCAAGGCCGAAGGCTTCCTGCCCGGCGGTGCGTCCTTGCACAGCTGCATGAGCGCCCACGGCCCGGACGGCGAAACCTGCACCAAGGCCATCAATGTGGACCTGGCGCCGCACAAGATCGATAACACCATGGCCTTCATGTTCGAGACCAGCCAAGTGCTGCGTCCGACCCAGTTCGCCCTGGACTGCCCGCAACTGCAACCGTCTTATGACGCGTGCTGGGCCTCGTTGCCCGCCACCTTCAACCCGAACCGGAGATAACCCATGACGCAGCCGACACCTACCCGCAGCTGGGTGGCCTCCGCCAATGGTCACAGCGATTTTCCCCTGCAAAACCTGCCGCTGGGCGTGTTCAGTATCAACGGCTCTGCACCGCGCGCTGGCGTGGCGATTGGCGACTCGATCCTGGACCTGCACGCCGCCATCGATGAGTTCGACGGTGAAGCCCGTCGCGCCGTCGACGCGACAGCCGGTGGCCAGCTGAACGCCTTTTTCGAACTGGGTCGAGGCCCGCGCGTGGCCCTGCGCGAGCGCCTGCTGGAACTGTTGACCGAAGGCAGCACACTGCAGACGCGTGAAGCGCAAGTGCTGCACCGCGCTGCTGATTGCCAGATGCACCTGCCGGCGCGGATCAATGACTACACCGACTTCTATGTCGGTATCGAACATGCGCAAAACGTCGGCAAATTGTTCCGCCCTGATAACCCTCTGCTGCCGAACTACAAGTACGTGCCGATCGGTTATCACGGTCGTGCCTCGACCATCCGCACCTCGGGCACCGACGTGCGCCGCCCCAAGGGCCAGACCTTGCCCGCCGGCCAGACCGAACCGACCTTCGGCCCATGCGCACGCCTGGACTACGAACTGGAGCTGGGCGTGTGGATCGGCCAGGGCAATGCGATGGGCGATTCGATTGCCATTGGCGACGCGGCGGAGCATATCGCCGGTTTCTGCCTGCTCAATGACTGGTCGGCGCGGGATATCCAGGCCTGGGAATACCAGCCGTTGGGGCCGTTCCTGTCGAAGAGCTTCATCACCACCATTTCACCGTGGGTGGTGACGGCCGAGGCACTTGAGCCGTTCCGCGCAGCGCAACCGGCGCGGCCTGAGGGCGACCCGCAGCCGCTGTCATACTTGCTGGACAAACGTGACCAGGCCGCTGGCGCCCTGGACATCGAATTGGAAGTGCTGCTCACCACCGCCGCCATGCGCGAGCAGAACCTGCCGGCTCATCGCCTGGCCCTGAGCAACAGCCTGTATATGTACTGGACCGTCGCGCAATTGGTGGCCCACCACAGCGTCAACGGCTGCCAGTTGCAGGCCGGTGACCTGTTTGGTACGGGCACCTTGTCGGGCCCGCAAGCCGGTCAGTTCGGCAGCCTGTTGGAAATGACCGAGGGCGGTAAAAAGCCTGTCGAGTTACCGTCCGGCGAAGTGCGCAAGTTCCTCGAAGACGGCGACGAAATCATCCTGCGCGCCCGCTGCAGCCGCGAAGGGTTTGCGTCCATCGGCTTCGGCGAGTGCCGTGGCACCGTGGTCGCAGCGCGCTAGGAGGGCAGGGTGATGGAGCTCTATACCTACTACCGTTCCACCGCGTCGTACCGGGTGCGCATTGCCCTGGCGCTCAAGGGCCTGGATTTCTCCGCTGTGCCGGTCAACCTGTTGGTGCCGGCGGGCGGTGCGAATCGCCAGCCCGAGTACCTGGCGATCAACCCGCAAGGCCGCGTGCCGGCCTTGCGCACCGATGAGGGTGAGTTGTTGATCCAGTCGCTGGCGATCATCGAGTACCTGGAGGAACGTTATCCACAGGTGCCGTTGCTCTCCAACGACCTGGTGGCCCGTGCGCATGCGCGTGCGGTGGCGGCGATCATCGGCTGCGATGTCCACCCGCTGCACAACTCCAGCACCCAGAACCTGCTGCGCCAGTGGGGGCATGACGAGGCGCAACTGCTGGAGTGGATTGGCCATTGGATCAGCCAGGGGTTGGGGGCAGTGGAGCAGTTGATTGGCGATCAGGGGTATTGCTTCGGCGATACGCCGGGGCTGGCTGATGCGTTCCTGATTCCGCAGTTGTATGCGGCTGAGCGCTTCAAGGTGTCGTTGGCGGCGTACCCGCGTATTGGGCGGGTGGCGGCGTTGGCGGCGCAGCATCCGGCATTTATCCAGGCACATCCCGCCAACCAACCCGACACCCCATAGCCCGACAACGTTGTGCTTGACCCTAAAAATAAAAACAAAGGTACCTTGCGATGCACAATCAGATTGCCAGCTTCCGCGCGGCACTCGACGCCCGTCCGGTGTCGCGCTATCAGTGGTTGATTCTCCTGTTGCTGGCGCTGTTGCTGGTGACCGATGGCTACGACGCGCAAGTGCTGGGCTATGTGGTGCCGGCGCTGGCCAAGGACTGGGGGCTGGAAAAAGCCGCGTTCGGTCCGGTGTTCAGCGCCAACCTGCTCGGGCTCACGCTGGGCTCGCTGCTGGTGACACCCTTGGCCGACCGCTTTGGCGTGCGGCGCATTCTGCTCGGCTGCGTGCTGATCTACGCCAGCCTCACGGTGCTGATGGTGTTCGCCAACTCGCTGACCACCTTGATGGCCGCCAGGTTTATCTGCGGTATAGGCATGGGGGGCGCCATGCCGAGTGCCATGGCGTTGATGTCGGAATACTCCCCACCACGCTTGCGCACCTTGATGGTGACCCTGGCGGCCTGTGGTTTCTCGTTTGGCGGGGCGGCGGGTGGGTTTGTGGCGGCGGGGTTTATCGAAGGCTTCGGGTGGCAGGCCGTGTTTCTGGCCGGTGGCGTGACGCCGCTGCTGTTGTTTCCGTTTCTGGTGTGGCTGCTGCCGGAGTCGCTACCGCGCTTGCTGCGTGATGCACCACCTTATGCGCGGCTGCAGAAAGTCACATCACGCATGCTGCCGGACTGGCAACCGCCGCGGGCGAGCGAGGCGCAAACCCAGGAGGCGCAAGGCAGCAAACTGACCGTGGTGGAGTTGTTCCGCAACGGCTATGCACGCCCGACGTTGCTGATCTGGGCGACCTTCTTTGTCAGCCTGATCTTGCTGTACTTCATGATCAGCTGGTTGCCATCGTTGCTGCTGGAAAGTGGCTTGGCGCTGAAAGAAGCCAACCTGGTGACTTCGATGTTCCTGTTTGCCGGCACCCTGGGTGCCATCGGCATGGCCTGGTTCGCCGACCGCTTGAAAAGCAAAGTGCGATTGCTCTCCGGCGTGCTGGCAGCCGCTGCGGTGTGCACCATCCTGCTCGGCCTGAACCATGACAACCCGCGCTACCTGGTGGCCTGTGTGTTTGCGGCCGGGTTTTGCATCATCGGGGGCCAACTGACCCTCAATGCCTTTGCCAGCAATTTCTACCCGGCGCACGTGCGCGCCACGGGTACGGGCTGGGCGTTGGGCGTGGGTCGGTTTGGCTCAATCCTGGGACCACTGTTTGGCAGCATGCTGCTGGCGATGCATATCCCGGTGGAGCAGATTTTCTTTTTCTGCGCGATTCCGGCGGTGATGGCGGCGTTGTTGATTATCCAAGTGCGTTCGCCCGGGGTTGAGGCGCCGAAGAGCCCGCTGCCCGGCGATGTGCTCAGGGTGCCGGCGAAGGACTGATTCATCGCAGGAATAATGGTTTGCTCAATGCACCACTGTATTGGGCGGCAGATGCCCCAGCCGCTCGGTCAGGCGCAGGCGCTGGATCGGGTCTTCGCTGAGCATCAGCGCGTGTTCCAGGTCATAACGCTCGGCGTTGGGGCAGTCCAGCCGCTGGTACAGGCTGGCCCGCGCCAGGTAATCGGCGGCGCTGGCATTGCCCAGCTCCAGCACGCGCTCGGCGTCGACCAGGGCCGCGAGCGGCACATCGTTGGAAAGATGCAATTGGCGCAGGTTGCGTGACAGCCGTTGCAGGATCGAGCGCGGGTCGGCGGTGTGCAGGTGGTCGGCCTGCAATTTGAGGTTAGGGCCGTACTGGCGTTGCAGCAGGTCGCGGCAGTCATTGGGGTACAGGCGCCGGCCGCCGCACGGGTCGAGCAGGTGGTCGGCGCCGGGCACGCGCAGCAGGAAGTGGCCGGGGAAGTTCACGCCAACCAAGGGAATATCCAGGCGACGCGCCAGCTCAAGGGCGATCAGCCCCATCGCCAAGGGTTGCCCGCGCTTGCGCTGCAACACCTTGTCCAGCAGGGCAGCAGCAGGACGCAGCGGGGTGAATTCGTCCTGCGCAAACCCCAGGTCATTCATACGCCGCAACAGCGGCTGGCCCAGCTCATCGGCAGGCAGCAGGGGCATGCCTTGGCTCACCTGCTGTTGCAGCAACGCCAACTCCTGCAGGATCACCAGCGGCTGCACCGCCGGGTCGTGCTCGGCGGCTATCCACAGCGCGGCTTCAAACAGCGCAGGGGGCGAGCGTTCCAGGCAGGCAAAAAAGGCTTTGCGGGGATTCATTGCATTCTCCGGCGGATGCCCCCGTTTTAGCCTTGCTGGGAATTTTCGTCCAGTGGCTTAGGAAATATCCTGCGTGCTTATGTCGCAAGCCCTCCTAAAACGGCCGTCTTATTCCAGCGTGGTCCGGCAGTTTTTCACCGCAAGCCTATACTTGGCCCACTACCAGAAGTGATTCGGGAGCTTGACGATGTTTGCTCTCATGCACAGCACCCGCCTTGAATCGCTGCACCTGAGCGTCGACCCGGTCACCGGGCTGAAGGCGGTCATCGCCATCCATAACAGCCGCCTGGGCCCCGCGCTCGGCGGCTGTCGCTATCTCTCCTACCCCGACGACGAAAGCGCCGTGGCCGATGCCGCGCGCCTGGCCCAAGGCATGAGCTACAAGGCCGCGTTGGCAGGCTTGCCGGTGGGCGGTGGCACCGCCGTGATCCTGCGGCCGGCCCATGTGGAAAACCGCGCGGCGCTGTTCGAGGCCTTTGGCCGTTGCGTCGAGCAACTCGACGGTCGCTACATCACCGCCACCGACAGCGGCACCTCGGTGGCCGACATGGACTGCATCGCCCAGCACACCCGCTTTGTCACCAGCACCACCGCCGCCGGCGACCCGTCTCCACATGCCGCCATGGGCGTATTCGCCGGTATCCGCACCACGGCCATGGCACGCCTGGGCAGCGATAACCTCGAAGGCCTGCGGGTGGCGATCCAGGGCCTGGGCAATGTCGGTTATGCCTTGGCCGAACAACTGCACGCCGCCGGGGCCGAACTGCTGGTCAGCGACATCGACCACGGCAAGGTGCAACTGGCCATGGAACAACTGGGCGCCCATCCCATCGCCAATGACGCCTTGCTCAGTACCCCCTGCGACATCCTCGCGCCCTGCGGCCTCGGCGCCGTACTCAACCGCCAGAGCGTCGGCCAACTGCGCTGTGCCGCCGTCGCCGGTTCCGCCAGCGCGCAATTGACCAACCTGCAAGTGGCCGACCAACTGGAAGGGCGCGGCATCCTCTACGCCCCGGACTATGTGATCAACTCCGGCGGGCTGATCTACGTCGCACTCCAGCACAGCGGGGCGGATCTGCCGACCATCACTGCGCACCTGTCCAACATCGGCAAACGCCTCACGGAAATCTTTGCCCACGCCCAGGCAGAAAAACGCTCACCCGCGCGGGTGGCGGATGAGCTGGCGGAGCGATTGCTGTACCGCTGACGCAAGTCAGAGCGAATACTTTTCGCGCACAAGTGGGCCGACACCCAGGCGATCAAGAATGTGCATCGGGCACAGGATCGTGACGCGGACAGTGCCCGGCAACCGGCTTATTTCAATCGAGCCGTTAAGCGTTGCACGGTTGCGTACCTCATCCATAGAAAGGCCGGTGACCGCAGCCGCGCGTTCCAAGCCGTTTTCCGTCGCAAGGTTGAGGTCGGCTCCGCTGCCGATAAAGGTAATGGGCCCATTGTCTTCGATTTCGACCTGCCCCCAGCGCTCGCCCAGTGCCTTGACTTGCAGCCGTTGCTCGGCGGTCATGGGGCGTGCCATGGGCGGCAGATCGTCAAGGTTTTGCAGCAGGATCGGGCCGTCGAGGGTCAACCCCTTGATCACGTGGGCGGTGAGTTCGGTTTCCCCCGACACATCGGTGGCATGCCCGGCAATTTCACCATTGCCTTGCTGGGCATGCATATCTCCCATGTACACACCGGCGCCGGGGACTCTTACCGGACAAATCAGGACGCAACCTTCGCGTACCGAGTTGGTGTCCATGTGCCCGTCGGTTTTTGCCGCATGCAGTTGTTCGTGTGTCATGCCGTAGCGGTGAGGGGCGCCGACCAGGTATTGCCCGAAGTCGGCGCAGTTGTGGGAATCCGGCAAATCCCGTGAAGGCGTAGTACCGATATTGCCCAGGAACGGCCGCATATGAGCCGCAAGGCCAGGGATGTCGGCGCGGGCCAGGGACAGAATGGAGTGCTGGGCGGACAGTTCCGGCAACGCCGCCATCTGCGGTGCCTGGCCGGCAAGGCGGTCGGCCACGGCCTGGTTCACGGTCAGGCTCACTTGGTGCTCGGCATCGAATACGATGACGTAGCCATGGCTGAAACGAAACGCGCTGACCTCTGCATCGCAGGCATTGCAGCGGATAGCCTCTGCGCCGATTCCTTCGACATGGCTGGCGGGATGCTCTTGCCCGCAATTGGAGCAGAATTTGGCGACAAAGGGGTCGCCGTGATAGCGCCCTTCAACAAAGCGCATGACGCCTGAGGAGGTGGCGTGGGACGTCACGCGCATGCGTATGATCTTTAGGGCCACAGCGTCACCGACTTCGGCACCGGCGATGAATACGGGTTGAGTCACCTCATGGCCCCCCTCAAACGCGGGCGTGATCATCGGGCCCCAGCAACCCGGCGGGGTTCCTGTGATGAGCGTGCCGCCGTCAGCGAGCGGGCCGAGCATTTTCTGGCTGGGGCCGATGAGCCCGTTGGTGTAGGTGTTGACGATCAGGCGATCAACCGGTGCTGGGTTGTGCATTTTTTATTCTCCGGGTCCTATTTGATTGAACCTTCACCTTTGGTCGGGGCATGTTGATCATGGAAGGTTCAGGCAGGCCCAGTAGACAAGTGTTTTGTATCCCGAATATGTCGCGCGGGGGCGCTAATACACAGTGGTACATAACGACGGGAGAGGAAGGTTTATAACCGTAAAAATCCTGGTAGGGTTCTGAGGGCGGGCGCTTTGAGGTGCTTGCCAGCTATTGTTTTCCTACTTGCCGCGGAGAGTTTTCATGTCCAATCAAGCAACAGCGCAGTCCGTAACGTTCAAGCGTCCAGACGGTGCCGAGGTCAATGGCTACCTGGCCAGCCCTGCTGTACTGGACGGGGCGCCGGCCATCGTATTGATTCAGGAGTGGTGGGGGCTTAACGAGCAGATCAAGGGCGTGGCCATTCGCCTGGCCGAGTGCGGTTACCGGGTATTGGTACCGGACCTTTATCGCGGCGCTTCCACAGTGGAAGAGGAAGAAGCCCACCACCTGATGGATAGCCTGGATTTCAGTGATGCGGTGTCCCAGGACATAAAAGGCGCGGTGCGCTACCTGCAGGCCGACTCGAGGAAAGTCGGCGTGACTGGCTACTGCATGGGCGGGGCATTGACGCTGTTGGCGCTCAATGCCATTCCGGAACTGGCCGCGGGTGTGGTCTGGTATGGCTTCCCGCCGCTTGAATACCTGGATGCGGCAAAAATCAAAGCACCGCTGATTGGCCATTGGGGCACGCAGGATGCTTTTTTCAACATCGAAACCGTCGCCGAGCTGGAATCAACGCTGCATGCGGCAGGCGTAGACGCCACGTTTTACCGCTACCTGGCGCGTCATGCCTTTGCCAACGAGACGGCGATCGGCCATGGCCGCATACCCGACACGCAATACGATGCCGCATGGTCGCAACTGGCGTGGGACCGCACGTTGACCTTCTTCGGCAAAACCTTGTGGCAGGCATAAGGTGTAAATAGCTTTCGGTAAAGCGATGAGTAGCCCGGCTGCCTGAACCTGATGATTCAACGCGAATCAACGGAGGCGGGCCGGCCTCCTTACTCTGCCTCTGGCTGCCCGATCTCAGCCAGGGCGCTGGCGTTGTTCTTGAACGCTGCTGCAAAGGCGGCGCGGTTCTTGGCCATGAAAATACCGGCGTCTTCTGCCTGCTTTTCAGTCAAGCCTTCCACGTTTTTCAACAGGACATCCATCAGAGACTCTGCCAGCTCAAGCATCTGGTCGTGTGCGTCGGCTAGTTTGCGATCCACGAATGTAGTCTCCAAGTCGCGGGTACTGCGATACAGGGTTTCAACAGCCATTTTTTGGCCTCGTCATCAGGGTGCAGTAGTGAAGGGGAGTAGCCCTTGCTTCGGGTGTTGCTGAGTGCTGTTTATATATACAGTAAAAAGGTTAAGCGAAACCACAGCGTTTGGGTAGCAGTTTTTTAATGTAGCCCGTAAATACAGCTCAGGCGTGCCTCATGTCACGCCGCCATCATCTTATACCTGCCTCTGGCCTTTTTTCTGCATGCAGAACAACCGTCACGTCCAACCCGCATTATCCGGTCGAGTCGACCTAAGGAAGCATCATCGTGAAGATCAATTGGGCCGAAAGGCTGCGCCAGAACGTACACGGGCTGGCCGAGTCCCTGGGCAATCTGTTCGTCGAGTCGTTCCACTACCTGGCGCTGTTCGCCATTGGTGCGGTGACCGCGTGGGCAGCGGTGATGGAGTTTCTGGGGATGCTCGAGAATGGGCATATCAAGATCGATGACATATTGCTGCTGTTCATCTACCTCGAATTGGGCGCGATGGTCGGGATTTACTTCAAGACCAACCACATGCCCGTGCGCTTTCTGATCTACGTGGCAATCACCGCGCTGACGCGCCTGCTGATTTCCAACGTGTCCCACCACAACCCGCCCGACATCGGCATCATCTACCTGTGCGGCGGGATTCTGCTGTTGGCGTTTGCGATCCTGGTGGTGCGCTATGCGTCTTCGGCGTTTCCCTCCGTGAAGGTCGAAGGCCCGCGTCGCAAGGGCGAGGCGAGCCTGGAAACCGAGAAGGGCGAGCTTTAAAGGCCGACGCTGAAGGGCAGGGAGCGGGCTGGCGGCCGCTGTAGCACTTTGTGGTCGCCATCGGTCATCACCGCCAGGATCTCCATGGCACTGTGGCCCTGTTCGATGGCAATGCCGAATTGGATGCTCTGTACCAGGCGCTTCAGGCGCTTGGGATCATTGCGTTGTTCGGCGCTGATCATGCGTTTAGCCACCACGCCTTGATCGTTGGAGAGGGTCAGCATGATGCTGCCGTCCAGGCGCTGGATGCTCAGGTTGACGCGGTATTGCGGGGTGAAGGTGTCGGTGATGATCTGAAAAGGATTGTCCATGGTGCGTTACCGCCTGATAAGAACATGCAGTCATTGACGACCGGTGTCGGGATTAGTTCGCGTCTCCTGACCATCGGCCACTCCGTCGCTGAGGTTTTCACAAGGTCCGTTTCCCTCCACAGCTGTACAGCAAAGGCCGTGCCGCATAAGGCGCCGAGCCGTTATTGCGGGACATGAAAAAGGCGAACCGAGGTTCGCCTTTTTGTTGGGTGATCTATTTCAGGGCAGTACCGAGAAAACGATCGCAGACAGCGCAATCAAGCCGATCACCACCACAAACACGTTCGACAGCTGGCCCGAATACTGGCGCAAAGATGACACGCGACGGATCGCGTACATCGGCATCAGGAACAACAGGCACGCGATGATCGGCCCGCCCATGGTCTCGATCATGCCCAGGATACTTGGGTTGAAGGTAGCCACGGCCCAGCAGGTCAGCACCATGAACAGCGCGGTGCAGCGCTCCAGCCATTTCGACGACATCGAACGATTGCGCCCGCGCAGGGATTTGACGATCAGGCCCTGGAAACCTTCACTCGCGCCGATGTAGTGGCCGAGGAAGGATTTAGTGATGGCCACGAGTGCGATCAACGGCGCCGCGTAGGCGATCACCGGGGTCTGGAAGTGGTTGGCCAGGTACGACAGGATCGAGATGTTCTGGGCCTTGGCCGCTGCCAGGTCGGCTGGCGACAGCGCCAGTACGCAGCTGAAGCAGAAGAACATCACAGTCAGCACCATCATGCCGTGGGCGGTGGCGAGTATGCCGCTGCTTTTGCGTTCGGCCTGTGCGCCATACACGCGTTTCTGGTCGACGGCGAACGCGGAGATGATCGGCGAGTGGTTGAAGGAAAACACCATCACCGGGATGGCCAGCCATAGCGTCTTGAAGAAGATCGGCAGTGGCATGCCTTCGCCAGCTGAGGCGAAGAACGCGCCATTCCAGTTGGGGATCAGGCTCACGGCCAACAGCAACAGGGCGGCCACGAAAGGGTACACCAGCACGCTCATGGCCTTGACGATCACGCTCTGGCCGCAGCGCACAATGGCCATCAGGCCGAGGATCAGCACCAGCGACAGGATGGCCCGGGGCGGTGGGGTCATGTGCAGTTGGTGTTCCATGAAGCTGCCCAGGGTATTGGTCAGCGCCACGCTGTACACCAGCAGGATCGGGAAGATGGCGAAGAAATACAGCAGGGTGATCAGCTTGCCCGCACCGGCGCCGAAATGTTCTTCGACCACTTCGGTGATGTCGCCGGATTTGCCCGACAACACAAAGCGCGTCAGCCCACGGTGGGCGAAGAAGGTCATGGGGAAGGCCAGCAGGGCCAGCACGATCAGCGGCCAGAAACCGCCGACGCCGGCATTGATCGGCAGGAACAGGGTGCCTGCGCCGATGGCGGTGCCGTAGAGGCCCAGCATCCAGGTGGTGTCGTGTTTGGTCCAGCCGGTGGTCACGGTGTTTTCTGCAACAGGATTTTCGGCAGCAGGTGTACGTACATCGGTCATCGTTATTGCCTCGTTATTATTTTTGCGCGGGCTCACGTTTGGGGCGGGTAGCAGTGCTCCGATCAGCACTCCACCCAGCTGACCGCCAGGCCGCCCCGTGAAGTTTCTTTGTATTTGTCATGCATGTCGGCGCCGGTATCGCGCATGGTGCGGATCACCCGGTCGAGGGAAATGAAGTGCTTGCCGTCACCGCGCAGGGCCATTTGCGTGGCGTTGATCGCCTTGACCGCCGCGATGGCGTTACGCTCGATGCACGGCACTTGCACCAGGCCGCCGACCGGGTCGCAGGTGAGGCCGAGGTTGTGCTCCAGGCCGATTTCGGCAGCGTTTTCCAATTGCTCGGGGGTGGCACCGAGGACATCGGCCAAACCCGCAGCCGCCATGGCGCAGGCCGAACCGACTTCGCCCTGGCAGCCGACTTCGGCACCGGAGATCGAGGCGTTTTTCTTGCAGAGAATGCCGACTGCCGCCGCGGCCAGGAAGAAATTGACTACATCATCGTCAGACGCGTCGGCGTTGAACTTCATGTAGTAATGCAGCACGGCCGGGATGATCCCGGCAGCGCCGTTGGTCGGTGCGGTGACCATGCGCCCACCGGCTGCGTTTTCTTCGTTGACGGCGAGGGCGAACAGGTTGACCCACTCCATGGCCGACAGGGTCGACGTGATGACATTCGGTTTGCCGATTTCCAGCAGGCTGCGGTGCAATTTCGCCGCACGGCGCGGCACGTCCAGCCCACCCGGCAGGATGCCTTCATCGCGCAGGCCTTGCTCCACGCATTCGCGCATCACCGACCAGATATGCAGCAGGCCACTGCGGATGTCGGCATCGCTGCGCCAAGCCCGTTCGTTGGCCATCATCAGCTCGGAAACCCGTAGGCCGTGCTTGTTGCACAAGGCCAGCAGTTCTACGGCGCTGGAAAAGTCGTAGGGCAATTCAACATCGCTGGTCGGCGCAATGCCGGAGGCGGCTTCGGCAGCTTCGATAATGAAACCGCCGCCCACCGAGTAATAGGTTTGCTCGCTCAGCAGGCCGTTTTCGCCGTAGGCGTGCAAGGACATGGCGTTGGGGTGGTAGGGCAGGCTTTCGTCCAGCAGTAGGAGGTCGTGCTTCCAGTTGAAAGCAATGTCCTGCTGACCTGCGAGAAGCAGTCGGCCGGATTCGCGCAGTTGCTGGATGCGTGCGTTGATCGAGGTGGGGTCGACCCGGTCTGGCCATTCGCCCATCAGGCCCATCACGCAAGCGCGGTCGGTGGCATGGCCAATACCGGTGGCGGACAGCGAACCATACAGGCGCACTTCCACGCGGCGGGTGTCGTTCAGTAATTGTTGGTCGATCAGGGCTTGGGCAAAAGTCGCGGCCGCTCGCATGGGGCCGACGGTATGGGAGCTGGAAGGGCCGATGCCCACCTTGAATAGATCAAAAACACTGATAGCCATGCTAAACCCTTACAAGCAATGGAGTAGAAATCGCTGCCATGTTTTGTAGGACGAGCGGAATTGGCGCGATACTGACCCTCTGGAACGGCACTGACCAACGAATTATCCTAAGACACCCTTTAGCAGGACTAAACGCTATGACCCGGCCCCTACATGGCCAGACGTATGTCTGGCTGCACGTGTTTGCCTGTGCGGCGCGGCATTTGTCGTTCACCCGTTGCGCCGAAGAACTGCACATCACGCCGGGGGCGGTGAGCCAGCAAATCCGCCAATTGGAAGAACGCTTGGGTTTCCGCTTGTTTCATCGGCGGGCGCGTGGGGTGGAACTGAGTGCCGAGGGCCAGCGTTTGGCCGCGACCGTGAGTGAGGCCTACGGGAGCATCGATGCCGAGTTGCAGCGCTTGGATGCGGGGATGATCAGCGGCACCTTGCGCCTGCGCTCGATCCCGTCGTTTCTGGGCAAATGGCTGACCCCGCGTCTGCCGCGCTTGCAGCAACGCTTTCCGGATATCCAACTGCGCATGGTCGCCGAGGACAGCAGCATCGCCCTGCACGAGGGCGATTTCGACCTGGCCATCGACTTGAACGACGGCAGCTACCCTGGCCTGTTATCCACAGCCCTGTTGGACGAGCAGATCTTTCCGGTCTGTGCCCCCAGCCTGTTGCGTGGGCGCCCACCCCTGCACGGCCCGGCCGACCTGGTGCACTTCCCGCTGCTGCACGACATTACCGCCTGGCGTGGGAGTTATGAGTACGCGGAGTGGGAGTTCTACCTGAATGCCATCGGCTATCACGCCGCAGACGTGCGCCGCGGCCACACCTTCAACCGCAACCACCTGACCATCGAAGCCGCCATTGCCGGCATGGGCGTGGCCATCGCTCGGCGCACCTTACTCAACGATGAACTGGAGCGCGGCACCTTGATCGTACCGTTCGGCCTGGCCGTGCCCAACCACAAACGCTACGTGTTGCTGTATGCGCCGGGCGCACTGAACCATCCGGGCGTACGCGCGGTGCATGACTGGCTGGTTGAGGAAGCGGGGATTTTTCGCGGATTGCACCCATTGGGAGAGGGGCAATTGTGAGGTTGGCTGGTCGTAAGAAGATGTAACTAACTCCCCACCCTAACAGCGTTTTTGCTCGTCGTCAGACTTAATTTGTAATGTGTGATTTATCTTTGCAAAGGGGTTGAATTGTTCTTCGGACTGCTCAATTGTGTAATCAAGAGGTCATGGTTTCACCACACCGGTGTTGCAGTTGTGACCTCTCGCGAGCTAGCTGAAATAAGGGAAGAACTATGCAAATCCAAGTCAATAGCGATAACCATATTGAAAGCAGCATCCGACTGGAGGAGTGGGTACGTACTACCATTGAGAGCACGCTCGAACGCTACGAAGAAGACCTGACCCGAGTGGAGGTCTACCTGCGGGATGAGAACGGCGACAAGCCCGGTCCCCACGATTTAAGTTGCCGCCTGGAAGCGCGGCCAAAAGGCCATCAACCGCTGTCGGTACTGCACAAGGCCGATACCCTGGAACAGGCGATCGACGGGGCGGCCACCAAGCTGGACCATGCATTGGAACACCTGTTTGGCAAACTGCAAGGCAAGCCACGCGCTGCCGGGAAAAGTCTGTCGGACACCAAGGTCAATGAAGATGAGCTTGAACAGGAGTTTCTGGAAAAAGAACGTGCCGTGTTTAACAGCTGATCGCTGAACGTTATTTCATCCCCCACTGAACGGGCCTGCATGTGCAGGCCCGTTTTCGTTTACTGGCCGCGTCGGAAGAAATACCTGCTCAACCCCGCCAACCCGCACGCACCCAGGCCCGCGAAGAGCATGGCCCAACCGACACCCTGACGCAGGGCTACCTGGGCATCGGTGAAGGTCAGGTACGCGGATGACGCCAGCTTGCCCGCCGCGATGTTCTGGCTGATGGCCGGCCATTCCAGCATGCTGCTTTCGGGCATTACGGCCGCCAGTTGATGGCAGATCCCCAGCAACAACACCAACCCCATTAACGCGATGTTGAGCGCGAGGGTGATCAGTCGCGCGCTGAGATCGATACCCGAGGCCATGCCCGCACGGTCGGCCGAAACCGAGCCGGTGGTGGTATTGGTGGTGGGGGAGTTGGTCAGCGCCAATCCCACCCCGGCAATCAGGCAACTGAGTAGCACCAGCACGATGCTTGGCTGCGCCACAGCGTTGGCAGCGGCCATGCTCAAGAAGCCTGCGCCCATCATGCCTAGCCCCACGGTGATGATGCGTTCTGCGCCGTAGCGCAGGGCCAGGCGTTCGGCCAGTGGCGGCACCAGCAGTGTCGGCAAGGTGTAGGCGAGCAGGGCGCCGCCGGTGGTCAGGGTGTCGTAGCCCAGGCCAGCCTGGAAATACAGCGGCAGGTAGATCATGAACGGCCAGAAGCTGAAGTTCATGCCGATCGAGCCCATCAATGCGCCGTTGAAGCGCTGGATCCGGAACACCGAGAAATCAAACATCGGGTGAGCGCTGCGCCGCTCGACAACGATGAACAGCAGCAACCCAGCCACTGCCAGGCCCGCCCAACCAAGCATCGCCGGGGTGCCAAAGCCGTGTTCGGTGCCCTGGGTGATGAAGTAGACCAGGGCGAATACCGACAGCGTCAAAGTGAGCATGCCCGCAATGTCCAGGCGATGGGCCGCCGGGTCACGGGACTCCTGCACGCTGACCTGCAACAACACCAGGGTGAACAGGGTGAGCGGCACGTGCACGAGAAACACCCAGCGCCAATCCGCCACCGCCAGGATCAACGCGCCCACCATCGGCCCGAATCCCAGGCCCAGGCCGGCAATCACACCCCAGATCGCGAACGCTCGCGCCCGCGCCGCCGGTTCGCGGAACAGGTGCGACAAAATCGCGAACTGGCAAATCATCATCGCCCCGGCGCCGATGCCCTGGACGAAACGCGCGGCGATCAGCGTCGACGCACTGTCCGCCAACCCACAGGCCAGGGACGCCAGCCCGAACAGCCACAGGCACAGCACCAGCATGCGTCGGCGGCCAAAGCGATCGGCCAGGGTGCCGGCTGCCATCAACACGCTGGTGCAGGCCAGGGTGTAGGCATTCATGATCCATTGGGCGTCCTGGAAACCCGTGCCGAGCTGCCTTTCGAGGGTGGGCAGGATGACCGGCACGCTGGAGATTTCCAGGCCGAACATCAGCGCGACCAGGCACACGGCGGTGAGGGCGAGGCCGTTCCTGGCGGTGCGCGGTGGGTTGGCGATCGATAACGTGGCGGCGGGTGGCATGGGGACTCTCCTGTCGATGGGGTATCGGGTTATTTTCAGGGGAATCCAATTCTTTATTCGTGATAAGTTTTCCATTCATAAGGGAATCAAGAGCGACAATTGGTGCCATGACCACTCCACGTTTTGACGGTGTCGAACTCTTCCTGCAGATCGTCGAGAGCGGCAACCTGACCGAGGCCGCCGAGCGACTGAACCTGACGCGCTCCGCTGTGGGCAAGGGCCTGGCGCGACTCGAGGCGCGCCTCGGCACGTGCCTGTTGCAGCGCTCTACTCGCCGCCAGCGGTTGACCGAGGACGGCCAGGCCTACTACGAACATTGCCTGCGGGCGCTGGCGGAGCTGGAAGCCGCCGAGTCCGTGCTGGAAAGCGGGCGGCAGCAACCACGCGGGCGGTTAAGGGCCAGCCTGCCATTGGCCTTCGGGCATCACTACGCCGCGCCGGCGTTGTGGGGGTTGATGGATCGATTTGCCGAACTGGAGATCGAGATTTCTTTTTCTGACCGGCTGATCGACGTCGCCCAGGAAGGTTTCGATTTGGCGGTACGCATTGGCGCGTTGCCCGACACCGACCGCTTGAGCGCTCGTCGCCTGGGCGAGCAGGCGATTGGCCTGGCGGCATCACCGGCGTACTTGCAGCGTGTGGGTCAAATTGAGTGTATCGAGGACCTGGCCGGGCATCGGGGCATTGCCTATCGCTGCAGTGCCCCGCGCCTGGAATGGGAACTCAAGGACGACCAGGGTCGCCCGCACCGTACGCGGGTGGCCTCGCCGCTGATGATGGACGACCTCCAGGCTGTGGCCGATGCCGCCATCGCTGGTGTGGGCCTGGCCTGGTTGCCCAGTTGGCTGATCGCCCACTATGCCCTGCGTGGACAGCTGCACGCGGTACTTCCCGGTTACCGCGAGCAGCCCTCGCCGATCAACGTGATCTGGCCCACGGCGGCGCACATGCCGGCCAAGACGCGCTGTGCCATCGACGCGCTGGTGGCCGGTACGCCGTCGTGTCTGGCGGGCAGTTAGATGAACGCCGGCATTGTGGTGAGCGGGCTTGCCCCGTGCCGGGTTGCGCAGCGACCCTGGAAGATGGGCCTGCTACGCAGTCCAGCGCGGGGCAAGCCCGCTCACCACAGCGGGCCCCGCTCACCACTGGTTATCTGTTGCTTGAGCCGTTAGAACGCGATGGAGGTCTGCACATACACCGTGCGTGGCTCACCGACGTATTTGCCTTTGTTGTTATCGTCGAACGAGCGCGTGTAGTACTGCTTGTTGAAGATGTTTTTCACCCCCACCGCCACGTTCAAATCCGACAGCTGCGGGCCGAAGTCGTAGGCGGCGCGGCTGCTGAACAACATGTAGCCGGGGATGCGCCCGTTCGCACCGTCGGCGCTTTCGGCCTGGGTGTTGGCGTTGTCGGCGAATTGGCTGCTCTGGTAGCTGCTGTCCAGGTTGAGTTTCCAGCGACCTTCGGTGTAGCCCACGCCGAGGGTGCCCTTGTGCTTGGACGAGAAGGGTACGCGGTTGCCTTTGTTCGGGCCGTCTTCGCGGATGGTGGCGTCGACGTAGGCGTAGGTGGCGTACACATCGAACCCTGCCAGCGCCGGGCTCAAGCCGTCGAGGGCGTAGTTGATGCTGGACTCGATGCCCTGGTGGCGGGTTTCACCACGGGCGATCACCGAATCATTGGTCTGGTTGCTTTCGTACTGGTTGTCAAAGTTGATCAGGAACGCGCCGATTTCCGCGCGCAGGCTGCCGTTGTCGTAGCGAGTGCCGAGTTCCCAGGTGCGCGCTTTTTCCGGTTTGACTTCGCCGCTGGTCACACGGTTGGGCATCTGGCTGTACTGCACGCTGCCAAACGAACCTTCGGTGTTGGCGTAGAGGTTCCAGTCGTCGGTGAGGTGATAGAGCACGTTCAGGGCCGGCAGGGCGGTGTTGTAGTCACCTTTGTATTTGACGTTGCTCAGGTTGTTGGTTTGCTGGGACTCGATCATCTCGTAGCGAATGCCCGGTGTGATGGTCCATTTGCCGATATCAATCCGGTCATCGATGAAGAAGGCATTGGCCTCGGTGCCACCACGGGTGTCGCGATCATTGCGGCTGTCGGTGGTGGGGATCTGTTGGTTGGCGGCAATCGGCGTGCGGTAACGCAGTTCGTGGCCGGCTTCGTTGATGTAGCGATAGCCGACGCCCACTTCGTGGCTGGTCGGGCCCAGGTCGAAGCCTTGGGCGAAGCGGGTTTCCAGGCCACGCACCCAGTATTCACGCGGGGACAGCGACAGGAATGTGCCTTGGTCGAGGTAACCGCTGCGCAGGGTCTTGGTGAAGAAGCTGTTCACGGTGAACTCGCGACGGTCCTGCTCATAGCGATAGCCGACGTTGAACATCGTGCGGCGGCCCCAGAATTTGTCGTAGGGGCGGGTGGACTGGTAGGGATCGGCCTTGTAGTTCGCAACGTTCAAGCCGCCGGGCATGTCGGCCTGGCCTTCGTAGTACTGCGCCATGGCATTGAAGCTGTTGGCGTCATCGAGTTGGTATTTACCCTTGAGGATCAGGTCGTCGATGCGCGTGTTGCTGTTCTCGCGCCAGTCGCCGCCACGGGTGCCGGAGTACAGCAGCGCGCCGCCCAAACCGTTGTCGGCGGTGCCGCCGGCGAGCAGGTTGCCGGTGGTCTTGAAGCCGTCATGGCTGGAGGAGGGGCTGGTTTCGGTCTGCAGGCCGCCTTTGACCGTGGGTGCATCCGGGATTGCGCGGGTGACGAAGTTGACCACGCCACCGACGTTCTGTGGGCCGTATCGCACGGCACCGCCGCCACGTACGACGTCGACGGCATCCATGTTGCCCATGCTGATCGGTGCAAATGAAAGCTGCGGCTGGCCGTAAGGCGCGAAGGGCACCGGAATGCCGTCCATCAACACCGTGGAGCGCGAGGCCAGGCGCGGGTTGAGGCCGCGAATGCCGAAGTTCAGCGCCATGTCGTGGCTGCCGGTGCCATTGTTGTCCGGGGCGTTGACGCCGGGAATGCGGTTGAGCACGTCCTTGGCCTGGGTGGCGCCCTGGCGTTCGAATGCTTCGCGGCGGATCACGTCACGGGCGCCGGGGTGTTCAAACACATTGGTTTGCGCCGCGTCGCCCAGCCAGTCGCCGACGACGCTGGACGTGCCCAATTCGATAGTGGCCGGTGCCGTGGCCGGTTGCAGGCTGTAGGCATTGTCGCCTTCGGCGCGGGCTTGCAGGCCGGTGCCTTCCAGCAGTTTTTGCAGGCCGTCCGCGGCGCCGTAATTGCCGGACAAACCGTGGCTCTGCATACCCGCCGTCACTTCGGAACTGAAGGAGATCAACACGCCGGCTTCGCGTCCAAACTGATTCAGCGCAGCTTCCAGCGACGTCGGGGCGATGTGATACGGCTTGGCATCGGCCGCCATCACAGGGGGAAGTGCCGTAAGACTTAAGCTGGCGCCGAGTAGGAGTTGGCGCAGAGTGCGGGCGAGAAGCGTCGGTTGCTGGGGCATGAAGAGCGGTCCTGAGAAGGAAGGATCAAGGTGGCTTTCCTTCTCTGTCACGCGAGGTATGGAAAACGGCTCAGTGTTTTTGAAATAAATGTCAGGCGCGTGCCTGCACCGTCACCCAATACCGCGTAAAGCGCCGCACTTTCACCGGCAGGCTGACTTCCAGCAGGTCGAGAATGCGTTCGCTGTCATCCAGTGGGTAGCTGCCGGAGATCAGCAGGTTGGCCACCTGAGGGTCGCAGTTGACCTGGCCACGACGATAACGGCCCAGTTCACCGAGGAAATCTTCCAGGCGCATGTGGGCTGCGACCAGCATGCCGTCGGCCCAGGCGCCGCTGTTGGCGTCGGTGGGGCGCGGGGTGTCCCAGCCTTTGCGCGTAAAATTGACCTGGCGCGCAGCCTCGACCGTCAACGGCAGGCCGCTGTAGGTGTTGGGCATCACCTCGACGCGGCCGTCGAAGACCGCCAGTTGCGTGTGGTCGTTGAACTGGCGCACGTTCATGCGTGCAGCCTGGCTGGTCAGCAGGCCCTGGCCGGTCAAGACGTTCAGCGGTGTGTTGCCGGCGCTACTGGTCAACAGGATCTCGCCTTCAAGCAGGCGGATCAGCCGTTGCTTGCCATCGAAGTGCACGTCCACCGCGCTGCCGGTATTGAGCTGCAGCTGACTGCCGTCCGCCAGTTGCACCTTGCGACGCTGGCCGACGGGGCTGCGGTAGTCGGCGGTCAGCGGCGGCAGGATATGTTGCTGGCGCAGGCTCCAGGCGGCGGCCGAGCCGGCACCGAGAATCAGCAGCAACTTGAGGGCCTGGCGGCGGCTGGTGGAGGTAGGCGCGTTCAAAGCGGCATGGGCCAGGGGCGAGGGCATGCCGCGCAGGCGCTGGTTGACGCGCTGCATATGGTCCCAGGCGCGCTGGTGTTCGCTGTGGGCGTTCAGCCATTGTTGCCAGGCTGCCTGCTGGCGTGGGTTGAGCGCGCCTTGCTGCATTTCCATCAGCCAATGCACGGCCTGCTCGGCGACTTGAGTGGAGAAATTCATAGGGCGAAATAGCAGCGCATGGCCGCTTTGTTCAGGTGGCGTTTGACGGTGGCGATGGAGAGGCCCAGTTCAGCGCCGATCTGCGCGTAGGTCAGGCCATCCAATTGGGCCAGCAGGAAAGCGCGCTTGACCTGGACGGGTAGGCCGTCGAGCAGTTGATCGAGCTCTACCAGGGTTTGCAGGATGATCGCGCGTTCTTCTTCCGACGGCGCCACGTGCTCGGGCATCTGCGCCAAGGCGTCGAGGTAGGCGCGCTCCAGGTCCTGGCGGCGGTAGAAGTTGAACAGCACGCGCTTGGCGACGGTGGTGAGGAACGCGCGGGGCTCGATCAGCGTGGGTGTTTCCCGCGCGGTGAGCACGCGAATAAAGGTGTCCTGCGCCAGGTCGGCGGCACTGTCAGGGCAGCCGAGCTTGCGCCGCAACCAGCCGGTGAGCCAGTGGTGATGGTCGTTGTACAACACTTCGACGGTATTGGACGGGCTCAACGGGGACACTCCACAAGCATCGCCATGCTTTAGAGAACAAGAATTGTTCGCATTGTAGGGCGCGTGAGTGGCTTCGGCAATCCGTCTGCACAGGTGATTCATCCGTTCTGTTTTGCTTATGAGAATATTTATCATTAATATTGCGTGCTGATGAACCTGGCGCTTCCTGCATGAAAAGCAAAACCTCGCTGCCTGTCTCCTATCGTCTTGCCGTGACTTCGCGCGTGCTGGCTGCCGTGGTGGGGGGCTACCTGATGGCGTCCCTGGCCAGCATCTGCCTGGCGCTGTGGATACCCACTTCCCGCGCGGATGCAGTGATCACCGGGATGATGAGTTCATTCGTGTTCTACCTGCTGGCCGTGCTCTGGTGTTTCGCCTGCCGCAGTGCCGCGCGCGCCTGGTTCGGCGTGATGTTGCCGAGCGCGGCGTTTGCCACGCTGGCGGGCGTGGGTTTGTGGATGGCACGCACATGAAAGAGGGCTTTCGCCAGGCCATGGCCTGGTTGCACACCTGGGCCGGGCTGATCTTTGGCTGGCTGCTGTTTGCGATTTTCCTGACGGGCACCTTGTCGTATTTCAAGGACGAAATCAGCCACTGGATGCAGCCTGAAGTGCAGGCCCATCCCCTCGACGATGCACGCAGCCTGACCGTTGCCCAAACCTATTTGCAGCAGGTGGCGCCGACGGCTGCGCGCTGGTTCATCACCCTGCCAGACAGCCGCGACCCTGGGCTGTCGGTGATGTGGCAAGACAAGGTCGACCCCGGCAAGCGCGGCAATTTCATCCAGAAAACCCTCGACCCGGTCAGTGGTCAGGCCGTGCAGGCCCGTGAAAGCATGGGCGGCGAGTTCTTCTATCGTTTCCATTTCCAACTGCAAATGCCTCACCCGTGGGGCCGCTGGCTGTCGACCATTGCCGCGATGGTGATGTTCGTCGCGCTGATCACCGGCATCATCACCCACAAGAAAATCTTCAAGGACTTCTTCACCTTCCGCCCCCGCAAAGGCCAGCGCTCCTGGCTCGACGGGCACAACGCAGTGGGTGTGCTGGTGCTGCCCTTCCATCTGATGATCACCTACAGCAGCCTGGTGATCTTCATGAGCATGGTGATGCCGGCGCCGATCCTGGCTTCTTATGGCAACGACACCCGTGCCTTTTTCAGCGAGGTGTTCCCGAACACCAATAACGCACCGGCATCAGGCCAGCCAGGCACATTGCTGCCGCTGGTGCCGATGTACGAGCAGGCCCGGGCGCAGTGGGATGGTGGGCATGTGGGACGCGTGGCGGTGAATAACCCTAGCGATGTGAACGCCTCGGTCAATGTGTTCCGCGCGGGTGCCGACAGCGTGGTGCATGATTTCGGCAGCACCGTTTCCTTCAATGGCAGCACGGGCGAGCTGTTGCGGGTCAGTGGCGAGCAGTCGCTGCCGGCGGCCATCGGCGGCAGTTTCTACGGCCTGCACATGGGCCATTTCGCCGGTCCGGTCCTGCGCTGGTTGTACTTCATCTGTGGCTTGGCGGGCACGGCAATGATCGGCACCGGGCTGGTGATCTGGCTCGGCAAACGCCAGCTCAAGCACGCGAAGGCCGTGGTCATGCCGTTTGAGCTGCGCTTGGTGGAAGTGCTGAACATCGCCAGCATGTCCGGGCTGATGATCGCCATCGCGGCGTTTTTCTGGGCTAACCGTCTGCTGCCGGTGAGCTTCGCCGAGCGTTCCGACTGGGAAGTGCAAACCTTCTTTATCGCGTGGGGCCTGAGCCTGTTGCACGCCATCCTGCGTCACGGGCGACAAGGTTGGGTCGAGCAGTTGAGCCTGGGTGCGATGCTGTTTGTTGCCATCCCACTGCTCAACGCGTTGACGACATCGCACCACCTCGGCGTCTCGCTGGCCACCGGCGATTGGGCCATGGCCGGCTTTGACCTGACCTGCCTGGCCAGCGGCGTGTTTCTCGCGTGGGCTGCCTGGAAGATGCAGCATCGCACCGTGCCTGCACCCAAGGCGGAGCGCGCACGCCCCTTGGCGCTCAAGCAGGAGGCGAACTGAATGCTGCTCCCTCTGCTGATGTGCTACGTCGGGTTCACCGCGCTGTGCTTGTCCACCGACCGCCATCACGGCGAACTGTTGCACAGTAAGCCCTCGCCTCGCCGGCGCCTGGGTTTGCGTGTGGCCGGTTGGTTGCTGCTGACCGTGTCGATCTGGCCAGCGGTGAGTGTCGCCGGTTGGGGGCAGGGCCTGGTGCAATGGTGCGCCGTGTTGATGCTCAGCGCATTGCTGCTGGTGCTGTTGTTGCCGTACCGGCCAAGGCTGGCCTTGATCCTGGCGGGCATTGGTCTGCTCGCCAGTCCTGTCGCAGCCTTCGCCACCCTCTGAGCCCGCACATGATGATCAGCACGCCACCCGAATCCCAGGACAGCCAGCACGCTGACGCGGCAGGTGGACGTGCGCATTTCCTGCAGGTGTTTTTGTCCCAGCGTTCACAGATGGAGGCCTTGGTGAGTCGCCGCGTGGGGTGCCGCGCCACGGCGGCCGACCTGGTGCAGGACCTGTTCCTGCGTTTCTGGCGCCGGCCGCTGGTGCAGGTCGAAGAGCTCAGCACCTACCTGTTGCGCTGCGCCGGCAACATCGCCATCGATCACCTGCGCAGCGAAGGCGCCCGGGTGCGCAGCAGTGAAGGCTGGCTGCCCGAACAGCAAGATAACCAGGGTTCCGAACCCCAGGCAGCACTGGAAGCCGGCAACGACCTACGCCACGTCGAAGCCGCCCTGCGCAGCTTGCCCGAGCGCACGCGGCAGATTTTCCTGCTCAACCGTATCCACGGCCGCAAGTACGCGGAAATCGCCAAGGCCATGGGCCTGTCCCAAAGTGCCGTGGAAAAACATATGATGCGTGCCCTCGAAGCCTGCAAAGCCAGCCTCCGCGAACCCTCATCTCCACGCACGCCAGGGAAAGCACCGTGAACGTCACCCCCACGCCCGCCCAGGAACAAGCGGCCCTGGCCTGGTTGAGCCTGCTGCACGACCAGCCCAGCAGTGGCGACCAGGCCACGTTCAGCCAGTGGCTGCGGGCCGACCCTGCGCACGTCGAGGCCTATTCCCAGGCCCAGGTGCTGTGGGAGTTGAGCGAAGTACCGGCGCGCAAGCTGGCGGACGAAGAGGCGCTGGCGTTGCAGGGTTACCTCAATGCCATGCACACCTCGAAGCGTTCGCGGCGGGGGCGTTGGTCCGGGGCGCTGGCCATGGCTGCATGCCTGGTGGTGATGGTGTCCGTGGGCGCCGGCTGGCAGCCGTCGCGCTGGGTCGATGACTTGGGCGCCGACTACGTGACGGCGCCCGGCGAAATCAAAACCGTCACCCTGGCCGACAAATCCCAAGTCACCCTCGATGCCGACAGCGCCATCGCCGTGGATTTCAAGCAGGGCGAGCGGCATATCCAACTGCGCCGAGGGGCCGGCTTTTTCAGCGTGACCCACACCGGTGAGTCTTTCGTCGTGGAGGCCGGCAGTGGCGAGGCACGGGTGCTGGGCACGCAGTTCGAGGTGCGCCTGCAACCGGCAGGCGCCCAGGTAACGGTATTGTCCGGGCGGGTTGGTGTGACGCCTTCAAAGCAGGGCCAGCAGCAAATTCTTACGGCGGGCCAGCAAGTGGCCTACGCCGATGGCATGGCCGATCCTATGCACGGGGTCGACAGCGAATCCCGCCTGGCCTGGCGCGACGGTTGGCTCAACTACTACAAGGCGCCGCTGGCCGACGTGGTCAAGGACCTGGAACGTTACTACCCCGGTCGCATCCTGTTGCTCAACGATGAGATGGGGGCCAAGCGCGTCAGCGGCAGCTTCCCTAGCAAGGACCCGCAGGCGGTGTTGAATGCGTTGCAGGCCGTGCTCGGCTTTGAACAGCACACAGTACTGGGGCGGATGATCGTGGTGCGCTGATTACTTCAGCGCCGCCATGATTTTCTCTGGGCTGTATTCACGAATCAGCGTGCCATTCACGTCCACAAATGGAATCCCACCACCCCCCAACGCCTCATACGCCTTGCGTGCCTGGGCGTCCTTCTCGATATCGAAGGCCTGGTAGGGTATGGCTTTCTGGTCCAGGAACCGGCGGATCTGCTTGCAGTACCCACACCACTCGGTGGCGTAGAGCACCACGTGCGCCGAGGCGCGCACGTGCTCAGGGGCTACCTGCGATGGGTTGAACACCCGCTCGATCTTGCCCCAGTTCTGGATCACTACCACCACCAGCAACACCAGCAGGACTTTCTTGAAAACCCCGCCGAGCATCAGTTACGGCGCTTGAGCTGATCGGTCAGTTGGGTCGGCAGGCCCTTGATGATCAAGGTGCCGGCGGCTTCGTCGTACTCGATCTTGTCGCCCAGCAGGTGGGCTTCAAAACTGATGGACAAGCCTTCGGCACGTCCGGTGAAGCGGCGGAACTGGTTGAGGGTGCGCTTATCCGCCGGGATTTCCGGCGACAAGCCGTAATCCTTGTTGCGGATGTGGTCGTAGAAGGCTTTTGGTCGATCTTCGTCGATCAAGCCCGAGAGTTCTTCCAGGCCCATTGGCTCGCCGAGCTTGGCCTGGCTGCTGGCGTAGTCCACCAGGGTCTTGGTTTTCTCGCGGGCGGATTCATCCGGCAAGTCTTCGCTTTCGACAAAATCGCTGAACGCCTTGAGCAGGGTGCGGGTTTCGCCCGGGCCGTCGACGCCTTCCTGGCAGCCGATAAAGTCGCGGAAGTATTCCGAAACCTTCTTGCCGTTCTTGCCCTTGATAAACGAGATGTACTGCTTGGACTGCTTGTTGTTCTGCCACTCGGAGACGTTGATGCGCGCAGCCAGGTGCAGTTGGCCGAGGTCCAGGTGGCGCGAGGGGGTCACGTCCAGCTCGTCGGTCACCGCCACGCCTTCGCTGTGGTGCAGCAGGGCGATGGCCAGGTAGTCGGTCATGCCTTGCTGGTAGTGGGCGAACAGTACATGGCCGCCGGTGGAGAGGTTGGACTCTTCCATCAGCTTCTGCAGGTGCTCGACAGCGGTGCGGCTGAAGGTGGTGAAATCCTGCCCGCCGTCGAAATACTCCTTCAACCAGCCGCTGAACGGGTGCGCGCCGGACTCGGCATGGAAGAAACCCCAGGCCTTGCCTTGTTTGGCGTTGTAGCTCTCGTTGAGGTCGGCAAGCATGTTCTCGATGGCGGCCGACTCGGCAAGCTCGGAGTCGCGGGCGTGGAGAACTGCGGGTGTGCCGTCGGGTTTTTTGTCGATCAGGTGGACGATGCAATGACGGATCGGCATAGGCTTCTCGGCTGGTTGAGAGGGGAGCGGTCGGCCTCCCCGAAAAGTCGCCAAGTGTACCGCACCATTGGCCGAGACGGGCTTCGAAGGGCGTTTTGGGCACCCTCCGACGGGCTATATGCCTTTTTTTCACGGTTTAGAGCGATAAAGCTGACCAAATGGGTAGGTAGAGGCGGATATTTCCCCGTCTCTGTGCTAGTTTTGCCCCGTCTTACGCCAAGTCTCGGCGATAAGCGTGCATTCAGCATCTGTCAGGTCGAACCAATCCCCGTTTCAAGCATCTATAACCCCGATCTCCGTGGTTATAGCCGGGGGTGCCAGGCCATGACGGTCGGGCTCGACGGCTGACACTGCACTCTGCAATCCATATGAATTTGATAGGGAAGGAACACCACAATGGCTATTACTAAAGACCAACTGATCGCTGACCTGGCTGAAGCAGTAGACGCACCGAAAACTACCGTGCGCGCCCTGCTGGACCAACTGAGCCAAGTTGTTGCTGACCAGCTGGAAAACGGCGGCGAAATCACTCTGCCAGGCGTTGGCAAACTGAAAGTGACCGAGCGTCCTGCCCGTACTGGCCGTAACCCTTCGACTGGCGCTGCCATCGAAATCGCTGCCAAGAAAGTTATCAAGCTGGTTGTGGCCAAAGGCCTGACCGACGCTGTTAACAAGTAAGACGCAGCAAAAAAAACCGTGCTTCGGAGTGATCCGGGCACGGTTTTTTGTTGCCTGCGATTTGTCGACAGTGGTGAGCGAGCGTGCTCCCTCACCACTGGGTTAGTCGCGTACCCAGCGCTGGCGCCAGATCTGCTGCTCGTTCTTGGTCTGGAAGGTCCAGGCCACGAAGCGGCTTTGCTTCTGGCCCTGGGACATTTCCACCACCTGGCTCTCCAGCACACCGGCTTTTTTCAGGGCTGTCTCGATCGCGGGCAAGTTCGACGCTTTTGACACCAGGGTGCTGAACCACAACACCTTGTGGGCAAAGTGCGCGCTCTCGGCGATCAACTGGGTCACAAAGCGCGCTTCACCGCCTTCACACCACAGCTCAGCCGACTGGCCACCGAAGTTCAGTACCGGCAACTTGCGCTTGGGATCGGCCTTGCCCAAGGCGCGCCATTTGCGCTCGCTGCCCTTGGTGGCTTCGTCCATGGACGCATGGAACGGCGGGTTGCACATGGTCAGGTCGAAGCGTTCACCCGGCTCCAGCAAGCCCAGCAGGATCTGCTTGGGATTGTTCTGCTGGCGCAGCTGGATGACCTTGCTCAGGTCGTTGGACTGCACGATGGCCTTGGCCGCCGCCACGGCGATAGGGTCTACCTCCGAGCCGAGGAAGTTCCACCGGTACTCCATGTAGCCAATCAGCGGGTAGACGCAGTTGGCGCCCATGCCGATGTCCAGCACCTTGACGATCGAACCGCGCGGGATCTTGCCGTCATTGACGCTGGCCAGCAGGTCGGCGAGGAAGTGCACGTAGTCGGCACGCCCTGGCACCGGTGGGCACAGGTAATCGGCCGGAATGTCCCAGTGCTGGATGCCATAGAAGGCTTTGAGCAACGCACGGTTGAACACGCGCACCGCATCCGGGCTGGCGAAGTCGATACTTTCCTTGCCGTACGGATTGATGATCACGAATTGCGCCAGTTCCGGCGTGGTCTTGATCAGCGCCGGGAAGTCGTAGCGGCCTGTGTGGCGGTTGCGCGGATGCAGGGTGGCCTCTTTGCGCGGCACAACGGGCTTGGCCGTGGCTGCGGTTTTAGGCTTCTTGCGCGGAGGTTTTGGCGTGCTGGGGGCGGTCATGGGCTACGTCGATTCTGGGGTTGCTTCAAAAGTGGTGGGTATTGTCACACATTCCGAAGTTGACCTCGGTTAAATGTGGGGGCGGGCTTGCTCGCGAATACGGTGGGTCAGTCATTGGGTGTGTGTCTGATACACCGCATTCGCGAGCAGGCCTGCTCCCACATTGACTGGGTTTTCACACCCAAAAAAAAGAGGCCCGAAGGCCTCTTTCTGACACGCGGTCCACCTTACAGGCTGGAAATCCGCGCATGTTGCTCCGCCAGCTTGCCCAGGGCCTGTTCAGCCTCGGCCAGTTTGGCGCGTTCTTTGTCGATCACTTCAGCCGGCGCCTTGTCGACGAAGGCCGCGTTGGACAGCTTGCCGCCCACTCGTTGCACTTCGCCTTGCAGGCGCGCGATTTCCTTGTCGAGACGGGCCAGTTCCGCGCCCTTGTCGATCAGGCCGGCCATTGGCACCAGCACTTCCATGTCGCCGACCAGTGCGGTGGCGGAGAGTGGCGCTTCTGCATCGGCCGCCAATACGGTGATCGACTCCAGCTTTGCCAGCTTCTTGAGCAGCGCATCGTTTTCGGTGAGGCGACGTTGGTCTTCGGCGCTGGCGTTCTTCACGAACACCGCCAGTGGCTTGCCCGGCCCGATGTTCATCTCGGCGCGGATGTTGCGCGTGCCGAGCATCAGGGTCTTGAGCCATTCGATATCGCTTTCGGCCGCCTCATCGATGCGTGCTTCGTTGGCCACTGGCCAAGGTTGCAGCATGATGGTCTTGCCTTCGATACCGGCCAGCGGCGCCAGGCGCTGCCAGATTTCTTCGGTGATGAACGGCATGAACGGGTGCGCCAGGCGCAGCGCCACTTCCAGCACGCGTACCAGGGTACGACGCGTGCCGCGCTGGCGTTCAACCGGCGCGTTCTCGTCCCACAGTACCGGCTTGGACAGTTCCAGGTACCAGTCGCAATACTGGTTCCAGATGAACTCGTACAAGGCCTGTGCGGCCAGGTCGAACCGGAACTGGTCGAGTTGGCGGGTCACTTCGGCTTCGGTGCGTTGCAGCTGCGAAATGATCCAGCGGTCGGCCAGGCTCAGTTCATAGGCTTCGCCGTTCTGGCCGCAGTCTTCGCCTTTATCCAGCACGTAGCGCGCGGCGTTCCAGATCTTGTTGCAGAAGTTGCGATAGCCTTCGACGCGGCCCATGTCGAACTTGATGTCGCGACCGGTGGACGCCAGCGAGCAGAAGGTAAAGCGCAGGGCGTCGGTGCCATAGCTGGCGATACCGTCGGCGAACTCGTCGCGGGTCTGCTTCTCGATCTTCTTCGCCAGCTTCGGCTGCATCAGGCCCGAGGTGCGTTTCTGCACCAGGGTTTCCAGGTCGATGCCGTCGATGATGTCCAGCGGGTCCAGGACGTTGCCCTTGGACTTGGACATCTTCTGGCCCTGGCCATCACGCACCAGGCCGTGCACGTACACGGTCTTGAACGGTACCTGCGGGGTGCCGTCCTCGTTCTTCACCAAGTGCATGGTCAGCATGATCATCCGGGCAACCCAGAAGAAAATGATGTCGAAACCGGTGACCAGCACGTCGGTGGAGTGGAATTTCTTCAGGAACTCGGTTTGTTGCGGCCAGCCCAGGGTGGAGAAGGTCCACAGGCCGGAGCTGAACCAGGTGTCCAGCACGTCGTTGTCCTGTTGCAGCGCAACGTCCGCACCGAGGTTGTTCTTCGCACGCACTTCGGCTTCGTCGCGGCCGACGTAAACCTTGCCCGACTCGTCGTACCAGGCCGGAATGCGGTGGCCCCACCACAGCTGACGGCTGATGCACCAATCCTGGATGTCGCGCATCCACGAGAAATACATGTTTTCGTACTGCTTGGGCACGAACTGGATACGGCCGTCTTCCACGGCGGCAATGGCAGGTTCTGCCAATGGCTTGGTGGACACGTACCACTGGTCGGTCAGCCACGGCTCGATCACGGTGCCGGAACGGTCGCCCTTCGGCACTTTGAGGCCGTGGTCGTCAACGCTCACCAACAGGCCGGCGGCGTCGAAGGCAGCAACGATCTGCTTGCGCGCTTCAAAACGGTCGAGGCCTGCGTATTCGGCCGGGATCTTACCGTCGATGCTCTCGTTCAGCGTGCCGTCCAGGTTGAACACCTGGCACGCCGGCAGAACGGCGGCATTCTTGTCGAAGATGTTCAGCAGCGGCAGGTTGTGGCGCTTGCCGACTTCATAGTCGTTGAAATCGTGGGCCGGGGTGATTTTTACGCAGCCGGTGCCGAATTCAGGGTCGCAGTAGTCGTCCGCGATGATCGGGATACGACGGCCCACCAGCGGCAGCTCGACAAACTTGCCGATCAGCGCCTGGTAGCGTTCATCGTTCGGGTTAACAGCCACGGCGGCATCGCCGAGCATGGTTTCCGGACGGGTGGTGGCGACGATCAGGTAGTCGTTGCCTTCAGCGGTCTTGGCGCCGTCGGCCAGCGGGTACTTGAGGTTCCACAGGAAGCCTTTCTCGTCGTGGTTTTCCACTTCGAGGTCGGAAATCGCTGTGTGCAGCTTGGTGTCCCAGTTGACCAGACGCTTGCCGCGGTAGATCAGGCCGTCTTCATGCAGGCGCACGAACGCCTCTTTCACGGCTTCCGACAGGCCGTCGTCCATGGTGAAGCGCTCGCGGCTCCAGTCTACGGACGAGCCCAGGCGACGGATCTGACGGCTGATATTGCCGCCGGACTGGTCTTTCCATTCCCAGATCTTTTCCAGGAATTTCTCGCGACCCAGGTCATGACGGTTCTGGCCGGTGGCTTCCAGTTGGCGTTCCACCAGCATCTGGGTGGCGATACCGGCGTGGTCGGTGCCCGGCTGCCACAGGGTGTTGCGGCCCTGCATGCGGCGGAAACGGATCAACGCATCCATGATCGCATTGTTGAAGCCATGGCCCATGTGCAGGCTGCCAGTGACGTTCGGTGGCGGGATCATGATGGTGTAGGAATCGCCCGCGCCTTGCGGGGCGAAATAATTCTCGGACTCCCAGGTCTCGTACCAGGAAGTTTCAATAGCGTGCGGCTGGTAGGTCTTATCCATGCGCGGCGGGACCCTAGTTGGCATTTATTCAGGAAAGCCGGCAAGTATAACGGGGGATAGGGCGCAGGGCGAGGCGAAGACGGGCTTGAAATGTATGGGCGGCAAATGTGGGAGCGGGCTTGCTCGCGAAAGCGGTGGATCAGCCAATGCATGTGCTGACGGTCACACCGCTTTCGCGAGCAAGCCCGCTCCCACAGGGGATCTGCGTTGGCTTCAATTCTGGTACTGGCTCAGCAACCGCTCCATCCGTGCATCGAGCCGGCGCTTGATCTCGGTTTCGATGTGCGGGGCAAAGTCGTCGATCACGTCTTGCATGATCAGTTGCGCGGCGGCGCGCAGTTCGTTGTCCAGGTGCAGCAGCAGGGCGTCGGGACTTTTTTCGACAGGGGCAGGCGCGGCGGCCTCGACCACCGGTACCGGCGCGACGGGCTTGGCGCCGACCATGTCGAACAACAGCGGAATCTGTACCTCGCCCTCGACCGAATCGGTCAACAGCGGCGGTTGCAAGTCATCATCACCCAGCAACTGGCGGATCGATTCAAGGTCGTCCAGCAGGTGGTCGTCTTTTTTTAGAGGGTTTGGCGTGTCCATCATTTACTCAAAGTCGTTGTAGCCGGTGATCTTGCAGAGGATAGCCCTGTTCGCGGTAGAAACGGAAACTCTCCCGCGCGGCCTGACGAATAGCCGGGTCCTCCACCACGACTTCCGCCACGCGGGCGAATGCCTTGGCGAACGGCGGCACTTTCAGGTCCAGGTTGACCAGCAGGTCATGGTGGTCGCCGCAACTGTCGCCCAAACCCAGTACCACCAGGCCTTCGGGTTCAGATTCGGCGGGGCCGTGGGGCACGAAGCTTTCGCCCTTGAAACGCCACAGGCGGGCATCCAGCTCGTCGCGCTGGGCGGCGTCGCTGCAATGCAGGTAGATGCGGTGGCCCATGCGCCAGGCTTTTTCGGTGAGTTTGCAGGCAAAGTCCAAGCGCGCGAGCGGGTCGGCGCTGGGCAATATATAGAAGTCGACTTGGGTCATTGCAGTTCCTGGGCATGCGCATCCCCCTTGTAGGAGCCGGCAAGCCGGCGCCTACGCAGGGGGGGGCGCTTAGGCCTTGGCGCGATCCAGCAGGTACTGGGTCAGCAGTGGCACCGGACGGCCAGTGGCGCCTTTGTCCTTGCCGCCGCTGGTCCAGGCTGTGCCGGCGATGTCCAGGTGGGCCCAGTTGAAGTTCTTGGCAAAGCGCGACAGGAAGCAGGCAGCGGTGATGGTGCCGGCTTTCGGGCCGCCGATGTTGGCGATGTCGGCGAACGGGCTGTCCAGTTGTTCCTGGTACTCATCGAACAGCGGCAGTTGCCAGGCGCGATCGTCGGCCGCCTTGCCGGCGCTGAGCAGTTGCTCGATCAGCTCGTCGCTGTTGCCCAGCAGGCCCGAGGTGTGCGAACCCAGGGCGACGATGCAGGCGCCGGTCAGGGTGGCGATGTCGATCACGGCCTGTGGCTTGAAGCGTTCGGCGTAGGTCAGGGCATCGCACAGCACCAGGCGGCCTTCGGCGTCGGTGTTGAGGATTTCGACAGTCTGGCCGCTCAGGGTGGTAACGATGTCGCCCGGACGGGTCGCGCCACCACTCGGCATGTTCTCGGCGCAGGCCAGGATGCACACCAGGTTGATCGGCAGCTTGAGTTCCAGCACGGCACGCAGGGTGCCGAACACGCTGGCGGCGCCGCCCATGTCGTACTTCATCTCGTCCATGCCCAGGCCCGGCTTGAGGCTGATGCCGCCGGTGTCGAAGGTGATGCCTTTACCTACCAGGGCGTAAGGCTTCTCGGACTTCTTGCCGCCGTTGTATTGCATCACGATCAGGCGTGGCGGCTGGTCGCTGCCCTGGCCTACGGCATAGAACGAGCCCATGCCCAGATCCTTGATCTTCTTCTCGTCCAGCACTTCAACCTTCAGGCCCTTGAACTCTTTGCCCAGTGCCTTGGCCTGTTCGCCCAGGAACGTCGGGTGGCAGATGTTAGGTGGCAGGTTGCCCAGGTCGCGGGTGAAGGACATGCCGTTGGCGATCGCTGTCGCGTGGGTCACGGCGCGCTCGACTTCAGCCTGGGCCGCCTTGATGGTCAGCAGGGTGATTTTCTTCAGGGCGCGGGGTTCGGCCTTGGTGCTCTTGAACTGGTCGAAAATGTAACCGCCGTCTACCAGGCTCTCGGCCAGTAGGCGGGTCTTGCCGTAGCTGTCACGGCCTTTTACAACAATTTCGTCGAGTGCCAGCGCTGCATCGCTGCCGCCCAGGCCCTTGAGGGTGGTGAGGATGCCGCTGATGATTTTGCGGAACGGACGGTCGCCCAGTTCAGCATCCTTGCCCACGCCCACCAGCAATACGCGGTCGGCCTTGAGGTTGGGCAGGCTTTGCAGTAGCAGGCTCTGGCCGACTTTGCCGGCCAGGTCGCCGCGCTTGAGCACTGCGCTGATGGCGCCGCCGCTGAGTTCGTCGAGTTGCTTGGCGGCAACGCCGAGCTTGCGGCCTTCGCCGATGGCGACCACGAGGGTGGCGGTTTTCAACGTTTCGGGGCTAACGCTTTTTACAACCAATTCCATTTTCGGGTCCCTTATAAAGGTCGGTTAGCCAGGAGTCTGTACTCCGGCTTTAATACCAGGCAGCTGTGTAAACCGCCGGCGACAAAGGCCGCAGTTTGAACCCCGCCGGCGGAGCCTGACAACCCTTGGCGCATGCTTTGTGCGCGTGCATGAGGTTGCGCAGTGACAGGCGCGGCCAATCACAGGATAATGCGCCATCTTTTTAGCCGGCCCTGTGTAATGGGGCTGACTCGGTATGCTTGCTTGTTTGGCCGCCTTAGCCTGACAACCCTGGAGTGTCTGGTTTGATCGTCTTCCGTTATCTGTCCCGCGAAGTCCTGTTGACCCTGAGTGCCGTGAGTGCGGTATTGCTGGTCATCATCATGAGTGGTCGTTTCGTCAAATACCTGGCCCAGGCTGCCTCCGGCGCCCTCGACCCAGGCTCGTTGTTCCTGATCATGGGGTTCCGACTGCCGGGCTTCCTGCAGCTGATCCTGCCGTTGGGCCTGTTCCTCGGGATCCTGCTGGCGTATGGCCGGCTGTACCTCGAAAGCGAAATGACCGTGCTCTCGGCTACCGGCATGAGCCAGCAACGCCTGCTGGGCATGACCATGATCCCGGCCGCCGGCGTCGCCTTGATCGTCGCCTGGCTGAGCCTGAGCCTGGCGCCCCAAGGCGCCATGCAGTTTCAACTGGTGTTGAACAAGCAGGACGCGATGACCGAGTTCGACACCCTCGAGCCCGGCCGCTTCCAGGCGCTCAATGATGGGTCGCGGGTAACCTACACCGAGACCTTGACCGACGACCGCGCCAACCTGGGCGGTGTGTTCATCTCCGAGAAGCGTCTGGGCCAGGACAAGAAAGACCGTGGTATTTCCGTGCTGGTGGCGGATTCCGGTCGCCAGGAAGTGCGTCCCGACGGCAGCCGCTACCTGATCCTGGAAAATGGCTACCGGTATGACGGCAGCCCGGGCATGGCCGATTATCGTGCGATCAAGTACGACACCTACGGCGTGATGCTCGCCCGCCCGGATATCAGTGACGAAGTCACCGACCGCGACGCCATCCCGACCACCGAGCTGTTCGGCAGCAAGGAACTGCGCTCCATCGCCGAGCTGCAATGGCGGATTTCCCTGCCGCTGCTGGTGTTCATCGTGACCTTGATGGCAGTGCCGCTGTCACGCGTCAACCCGCGCCAGGGCCGTTTCCTCAAGCTGTTGCCGGCGATCCTGCTGTACATGGCTTACCTCACCATCCTGATTTCCGCCCGTGGCTCCCTGGAGAAAGGCAAGCTGTCGCCGACCCTCGGCCTGTGGTGGGTGCACGGGATCTTCCTGGTGATTGGCCTGGGCCTGCTCTATTGGGAACCGATCCGTTTGAAAATGATGAGCCGTCGTGGCCAGAAGGAGTTGGCTCGTGGCTAAGCTCGATCGCTACATTGGTAGCAGCGTACTGATCGCCATCCTGGCGGTATTGGGCATCATCCTGGGCCTGGCGTCGTTGTTCGCCTTCATCGATGAAGTCGGCAACGTCAGCGACACCTACACCGTGTGGGACGTGCTGAGCTACGTGGCCCTCACCGCGCCGCGTCGTCTCTACGACATGATGCCGATGGCCGCACTGATCGGCTGCCTGATCGGCCTGGGCGGCCTGGCCAGCAACAGTGAACTGACCATCATGCGCGCCGCCGGCGTGTCCATCGGTCGAATCGTCTGGGCCGTGATGAAGCCGATGCTGCTGCTGATGGCGTGCAGTGTGTTGATCGGCGAATACGTGGCGCCACCGGCCGAAACCACTGCCCAGGCCAATCGCGCCCTGGCCCAGGGTTCGGGTGATGCGCAGAGTTCCAAGCATGGCCTGTGGCACCGCCAGGGCGATGAGTTCATCCACATCAACGCCGTGCAGCCAGGCGGCCTGTTGATTGGTGTGACCCGCTACACCTTTGACAAAGAACGTCACCTGCTGGAGTCCAGTTTCGCCAAACGTGCGCAATACAGTGGCGAAAAATGGCAACTGAGCGACGTTACCACCACCTACTTCCGCAATATCGGGCAAGGCACCAAGGCCAGCACCGAAGTGATCAATGTGCCGAGCCAGGAGTGGGACATCGCCCTCAAGCCGCAATTGCTCAATACCGTGGTGATGATCCCGGAAAGCCTGCCGATCTCCGGGCTGTGGGGTTACATCCACTACCTCAAGGACCAAGGCCTGAACAATGGCCGTTACTGGCTGGCATTTTGGGTCAAGGTATTGCAGCCGGTGGTGACGGCAGCGTTGGTGTTGATGGCGATTTCGTTCATCTTCGGCCCGTTGCGCTCGGTTACCCTCGGCCAGCGCGTGTTTACCGGCGTACTGGTGGGCTTCACCTTCCGTATCGCCCAGGACCTGCTTGGCCCGTCGAGCCTGGTGTTCGGCTTCTCGCCGCTGTTTGCGGTGCTGGTGCCCACGGCCATCTGCGCCTTGGCTGGCTTCTGGCTACTTCGTCGAGCCGGTTGATGCCTCGCTTATGAACAAAAAATGCCCCGGTCGAGAGATCGGGGCATTTTTGTTCTGGTCAGCAAAGATGACGTCTGGCCTGAGCATCAGGTACAATTCCCGGCTATTTTTCAGCGGGCAATCTGCCTGCAGCCTTTTTGAGTGTTGATCCGTGAGTGATTTGAGTCATATCCGCAATTTCTCCATCATCGCCCACATTGACCATGGTAAGTCGACGCTGGCCGATCGATTCATCCAGATGTGCGGCGGCCTTGCCGAGCGTGAAATGGAAGCCCAGGTACTGGACTCCATGGACCTCGAACGCGAGCGCGGGATCACCATCAAGGCCCACAGCGTTACGCTGTATTACAAAGCCAAAGACGGCATCACCTACCAACTGAACTTCATTGACACCCCAGGCCACGTCGACTTCACCTACGAAGTCAGCCGGTCCCTGGCGGCCTGTGAAGGTGCCTTGCTGGTGGTTGACGCAGGGCAGGGTGTGGAAGCGCAGTCGGTTGCCAACTGCTACACCGCGATCGAGCAGGGCCTGGAAGTCATGCCCGTGCTGAACAAGATCGACCTGCCTCAGGCCGAGCCTGAGCGCGTCAAGGAAGAGATCGAGAAGATCATCGGCATCGACGCCACCGACGCCGTCACCTGCAGCGCCAAGACCGGCCTGGGTGTCGACGAAGTGCTCGAACGCCTGGTGCAGACCATTCCAGCCCCGACCGGCAACTACGAAGATCCGCTGCAAGCGTTGATCATCGACTCCTGGTTCGACAACTACCTTGGCGTTGTCTCCCTGGTACGCGTGCGCCACGGCCGTGTGAAGAAGGGCGACAAGATCCTGGTCAAATCCACCGGCAAGATCCACCTGGTGGACAGCGTCGGTGTCTTCAACCCCAAGCACACCGCGACCGTTGATCTGAAAGCCGGTGAAGTGGGTTTCATCATCGCCGGTATCAAGGACATCCACGGCGCGCCGGTGGGTGACACCCTGACCCTGAGCTCCACGCCGGATGTCGACGTGCTGCCAGGCTTCAAGCGCATCCAGCCGCAGGTCTACGCGGGTCTGTTCCCGGTCAGCTCCGATGACTTCGAAGACTTCCGCGAGGCCCTGCAAAAGCTGACCCTCAACGACTCGTCGTTGCAGTACACCCCGGAAAGCTCCGACGCCCTGGGCTTCGGCTTCCGCTGTGGCTTCCTGGGCATGCTGCACATGGAAATCATCCAGGAGCGCCTTGAGCGCGAGTACGACCTGGACCTGATCACCACCGCGCCAACGGTTATTTTCGAGTTGTTGCTGAAAACCGGTGAAACGATTTACGTCGACAACCCGTCCAAGCTCCCGGATCTCTCGGCGATCGAAGACATGCGCGAGCCTATCGTGCGGGCCAATATCCTGGTCCCGCAGGAGCACTTGGGCAACGTTATTACCCTGTGTATTGAAAAGCGTGGCGTGCAGCGCGACATGCTGTTCCTCGGCACCCAGGTCCAAGTGACCTACGACATGCCGATGAACGAAGTGGTATTGGACTTCTTCGACCGCCTCAAATCCACCAGCCGCGGCTATGCTTCGCTGGATTACCATTTCGACCGTTACCAATCGGCTAATCTGGTGAAACTGGATGTGTTGATCAACGGCGACAAGGTCGATGCCCTGGCACTGATCGTGCACAAGGACAACGCGCACTATAAAGGTCGCCAGTTGACCGAGAAGATGAAAGAACTGATTCCGCGCCAGATGTTCGACGTCGCGATCCAGGCCGCCATCGGCGGGCAGATCATTGCGCGGACCTCCGTCAAGGCACTCAGAAAGAACGTACTGGCCAAATGCTACGGCGGTGACGTAAGCCGTAAGCGCAAGCTGCTTGAGAAGCAAAAGGCCGGTAAAAAACGCATGAAGCAAGTAGGTAACGTGGAAGTTCCACAAGAAGCCTTCCTTGCGGTGCTCAGGTTGGATAGTTAGGTCCTATGTCGCTAAATTTCCCGCTGTTGCTGGTCATCGCCGTTGCCGTTTGCGGTCTCTTGGCGTTGCTCGATCTGGTGTTCTTCGCCCCGCGTCGGCGGGCGGCTATCGCGTCCTATCAGGGCAGCGTCAGCCAGCCCGATGGCGTGGTGATCGAGAAGCTGAACAAAGAGCCCTTGCTGGTTGAATACGGCAAGTCGTTCTTCCCGGTGTTGTTCATCGTGCTGGTGCTGCGTTCGTTCCTAGTGGAACCGTTTCAGATCCCCTCGGGGTCGATGAAACCTACCCTGGACGTGGGCGACTTCATCCTGGTGAACAAGTTTTCCTACGGGATCCGCCTGCCGGTGATCGACAAGAAGGTCATCGAGATCGGTGACCCGCAGCGCGGCGACGTGATGGTTTTTCGCTACCCGAGCGACCCTAACGTCAACTACATCAAGCGTGTTGTCGGCTTGCCGGGCGACGTGATCCGCTACACCAGCGACAAGCGCCTGTTCATCAACGGCGAGTCGGTGGCCGAGAAACTGATCGGCTCCGAGCCGAACAGCCTGGGCAGCGCCGAGTTGTATCAGGAAAAAATCGGTGCGGTGGAGCACGAAATCCGCAAGGAAATGAGCCGCTACCGTGCCCAGCCTGACGGCCAGTGGACAGTGCCGGCCGGGCACTACTTCATGATGGGCGACAACCGCGACAACTCCAATGACAGCCGGTACTGGGATGACCCCAACATTCCCAAGGACCTGCTGGGCATGGTTCCCGACCAGAATATCGTCGGCAAGGCCTTCGCGGTCTGGATGAGCTGGCCGGAACCCAAACTCAGCCACCTGCCGAACTTCTCGCGGGTCGGGCTGATCAAGTAATACAGGCGGCGCTGTGAACACAGCGCCGAATGCTTTTCTGGGGTTGGGACAAATCGGTCCCGCCTCATGCAGCACCAATCAGGATTTGAATTTGAACACTGCGTCAATCGTCGATGGCCGCCGGTGCCACCAAACAGATATGGGTAAACCGTGAGCGTTTCTTTAAGCCGTCTCGAGCGCCAGCTCGGCTACACCTTCAAGGACCAGGAATTGATGGTCCTTGCCCTTACACACCGCAGCTTTGCAGGGCGCAATAACGAGCGCCTGGAATTCCTCGGTGATGCCATCCTCAACTTCGTCGCCGGTGAAGCCCTGTTCGAGCGCTTCCCCCAAGCCCGTGAAGGCCAGCTGTCGCGCTTGCGCGCGCGCCTGGTGAAGGGCGAGACCCTGGCCGTGCTGGCCCGTGGCTTCGGCCTGGGCGAGTACCTGCGCCTGGGCTCTGGCGAATTGAAGAGCGGCGGTTTCCGGCGTGAATCGATCCTGGCTGACGCTCTCGAAGCGCTGATCGGTGCGATCTACCTCGATGCCGGCATGGAAGCGGCCAAGGAACGTGTCACCGCGTGGCTGACGTCCGAGATCGAAAGCCTCACGCTGGTCGACACCAACAAAGATCCCAAGACCCGCCTGCAGGAATTCCTGCAGTCCCGCGGTTGCGAACTGCCACGCTACGAAGTGGTGGATATCCAGGGTGAGCCCCATTGCCGCGTGTTCTTCGTGGAATGTGAAATCACCTTACTGAATGAAAAAAGCCGAGGTCAGGGTGTGAGCCGTCGTATTGCCGAACAGGTAGCGGCCGCTGCAGCACTGATTGCCCTGGGCGTGGAGAATGGCCATGACTGATTCAACCGCAACACGCTGTGGCTATGTTGCCATCGTCGGCCGCCCGAACGTGGGCAAGTCCACGTTGCTTAACCACATCCTCGGCCAGAAGCTCGCGATCACCTCGCGCAAGCCGCAGACCACTCGCCACAACATGCTGGGCATCAAGACCGAAGGCACCGTGCAAGCGGTCTACGTCGACACCCCGGGCATGCACAAAGGCGGCGAGAAAGCCCTCAACCGCTACATGAACAAGACCGCGTCGGCGGCGTTGAAAGACGTTGACGTGGTGATCTTCGTGGTCGACCGCACCAAGTGGACCGACGAAGACCAGATGGTTCTCGAGCGTGTGCAGTACGTCACCGGCCCGTTGATCGTCGCGCTGAACAAGACCGACCGTATCGAGGACAAAGCCGAGCTGATGCCGCACCTCAGCTGGCTGCAAGAACAACTGCCGAACGCGCAGATCATGCCGATCTCCGCCCAGCACGGCCACAACCTCGATGCCCTTGAGCGCGTGATCGCCGAGCACTTGCCGGAGAACGAGCACTTCTTCCCGGAAGACCAGATCACCGACCGCAGCAGCCGTTTCCTTGCCGCCGAACTGGTGCGCGAGAAAATCATGCGCCAGATGGGCGCCGAGCTGCCGTACCAGATCACCGTCGAGATCGAAGAGTTCAAGCAGCAGGGCAAGACCTTGCACATCCATGCGCTGATCCTCGTCGAACGTGACGGCCAGAAGAAGATCATCATTGGCGACAAGGGCGAGCGCATCAAGCGCATCGGCACCGAGGCGCGCAAGGACATGGAATTGCTGTTCGATTCCAAGATCATGCTCAACCTGTGGGTGAAGGTGAAGGGTGGCTGGTCCGATGATGAGCGTGCACTGCGCTCCCTGGGCTACGGCGACCTGTAAGATCGCTCCGCTGTAGGAGCCGGCTTGTGTGGGAGCTGGCTTGCCTGCGATAGCATCACCTCGGTGCAACTGAAAAACCGAGGTGCCTGCATCGCGGGCAAGCCCGCTCCCACATTGGTTTATCGCTGTTCTTAAGTTCCGCGAAGAGACTTTCATGTCCCAATCCCCACCCCCCAGCCAACTCGCCTACGTCCTGCACAGCCGCGCCTACCGCGAGACCAGCGCCTTGGTGGACTTCCTCACGCCCCAAGGCCGCCTGCGCGCGGTGTTGCGCAGCGCGCGGGGCAAGGCGGGCACGTTGGCGCGGCCTTTCGTGGCCCTGGACGTGGAGTTTCGCGGCAAAGGCGAGTTGAAAAACGTCGGTCGCATGGAAAGCGTCGGCACTTCTGCCTGGCTCAATGGCGAGGCGCTGTTCAGCGGCCTCTACCTCAATGAACTGTTGATCCGCCTGCTCCCCGCCGAAGACCCGCACCCTGCGGTCTTTGATCACTACGCCGCCACGCTGTTGGCCCTGGCCGAAGGCCGCCCGCTGGAACCACTGCTGCGCGCGTTTGAATGGCGCCTGCTGGACGACCTGGGCTACGGCTTCGAACTCGCCAACGACCTGCACGGCGACCCCATCGCCGCCGACGGCCTCTACCGCCTGCAAGTCGACGCCGGCCTTGAGCGCGTGTACCTGCTGCAACCCGGCCTGTTCCAGGGCACCGAGCTGTTGGCCATGAGCGAAGCGGATTGGACGGCGCCCGGCGCCTTGTCCGCCGCCAAGCGCCTGATGCGCCAGGCGCTGGCCGTGCACCTGGGCGGACGGCCGCTGGTCAGTCGCGAGTTGTTTCGAAAGCCCTGACATCCCCGTGTATGCTGTGCACCGATTCTTTCCCTTTTCAGGAGCGCTTCCGTGACCACCAGCAATCGCATTCTCCTTGGCGTCAACATCGACCACGTCGCTACCCTGCGCCAGGCCCGGGGCACCCGTTACCCTGACCCGGTCAAGGCCGCGCTGGACGCCGAAGAAGCGGGCGCCGACGGCATCACCGTGCACCTGCGCGAAGACCGCCGGCACATCCAGGAGCGCGACGTGCTGCTGCTCAAGGACGTGCTGCAAACCCGTATGAACTTCGAGATGGGCGTCACTGAAGAAATGATGGCCTTCGCCGAGCGCATCCGCCCGGCGCACATCTGCCTGGTCCCGGAAACCCGCCAGGAACTGACCACCGAAGGCGGTCTCGACGTGGCCGGCCAGGAAGCGCGAATCAAGGCCGCCGTGGAGCGCTTGTCGAAAATCGGCAGTGAAGTCTCGCTGTTCATCGACGCCGACGAGCGCCAGATCGAAGCGTCGCGTCGTGTCGGTGCGCCGGCCATCGAACTGCACACCGGCCGATACGCCGATGCCACCACGCCCACCGAAGTGGCCGACGAGCTGCAACGCATCATTGACGGCGTGAGCTGCGGCCTCAAGGAAGGCCTGATCGTCAACGCCGGGCATGGCCTGCACTACCACAACGTCGAAGCCGTGGCCGCGATCAAGGGCATCAACGAGCTGAACATCGGCCATGCGCTGGTGGCTCATGCGCTGTTCGTCGGCTTCAAGGGCGCCGTCGCCGAGATGAAAGCCCTGATCCTGAGCGCTGCTGCCAAGCACTAAATAACACCGCAATCCCCCTGTGGAAATGGGCTGTGTGGGAGCGGGCTTGCTCGCGAATACGGTGTGTCAGTCGATTCATGTATGGCTGACCCACTGCATTCACGAGCAAGCCCGCTCTCACATAGGCGTATTCCATCTTTTGATCTCTGGTGTTTTTCCCCGCGTTTCAGCCATGCGGCAATGCGAAGCCTTACTGTTTAGCCGATGCAGGTGTATCGTATCTGCCCTTTGCAGGCCCCGGGCCTGCGGCAGATACGTGAGGTTGTTGTGTCCCGATCCTTTTCCCGTCGACAAATCCTGGGTGGTCTCGCAGGCCTGGCCGTAGTGGGTGTGGGGGCCGGTGGCGCCTACCGCTACTGGCTGGGGAAAGTCGCCGAGGCCGAGGCCGGGCACGATTACGAACTGATCGCCGCACCGCTGGACGTGGAACTGGTACCGGGGCACAAGACTGAGGCCTGGGCATTCGGCCCATCCGCGCCGGGCACCGAATTGCGCGTGCGCCAGGGTGAATGGCTGCGGGTGCGCTTTATCAACCACCTGCCGGTCGCCACCACCATTCACTGGCATGGCATCCGCCTGCCACTGGAAATGGACGGCGTGCCCTACGTCTCGCAATTGCCGGTGCTACCCGGCGAATATTTCGATTACAAATTCCGCGTGCCCGACGCCGGCAGCTACTGGTATCACCCCCATGTGAACAGCAGCGAAGAGCTCGGCCGTGGCCTGGTCGGCCCGCTGATCATCGAGGAACGCGAACCCACCGGTTTCAAGCACGAGCGCACCCTCAGCCTGAAAAGCTGGCACGTGGACGAAGAGGGCGCTTTCGTGGCCTTCAGCATTCCCCGTGAAGCGGCGCGTGGCGGCACGGCGGGGCGGTTGTCGACGATCAACGGCGTGTCCCAGGCAGTGATCGATCTGCCGGCCGGGCAGATTACCCGCGTGCGGCTGCTCAACCTCGACAACACTTTGACCTATCGCATCAATATTCCCGACGTTGAAGCGCATATCTACGCGCTGGACGGCAACCCTATCGAGCCGCGCCCGTTGGGCAAGGAATACTGGCTGGGCCCGGGCATGCGTATCTGCCTGGCGATCAAGGCGCCACCGGCTGGCGAAGAGCTGTCGATCCGCAACGGCCCGGTGCGCCTCGGCACGTTTCGTTCGGTGGCCAACACCGATGCGCCGACCGAGTGGCCGCCGGCGTTGCCCGCCAACCCGATCAGCGAGCCGGACCTGGCGAATGCCGAGAAACTCAACTTCAATTTCGAGTGGGTGGGCTCCGTTTCGGTCAATGTCGACAACGGCAAGCCGCCGAGCCTGTGGCAGATCAACGGCCAGGCCTGGGACATCACCGACAAGACCTGCGCCGACCGCCCGATTGCCAAGCTGGAAAAGGGCAAGAGCTACATTTTCGAATTGAAGAACATGACCCAGTACCAGCACCCGATCCACCTGCACGGCATGAGTTTCAAGGTGATCGCTTCGAACCGCCACAAGGTGATTCCGTACTTCACCGACACGTACCTGCTGGGCAAGAACGAGCGTGCTCGCGTGGCGTTGGTGGCGGATAACCCCGGGGTGTGGATGTTCCATTGCCACGTGATCGACCATATGGAAACCGGCCTGATGGCCGCCATCGAGGTGGCGTGATGCGTCAGTTTCGCCCCACCGCGATCATCGACCGCAGCCGCGACCAGGACTTCATGCGCGAAGCCCTGGCCCTTGCCGCCCAAGGCGCTGCATTGGGTGAAGTCCCCGTAGGCGCTGTGTTGGTGCAGGACGGAGAAATCATCGGCCGTGGCTTCAACTGCCCCATCAGCGGCAACGACCCCAGCGCCCATGCCGAAATGGTCGCCATCCGCGCCGCCGCGCAAGCCATCAGCAACTACCGCCTGGTGGGCAGCACCCTGTATGTGACCCTGGAGCCGTGCAGCATGTGCGCCGGTTTGATCGTGCATTCACGGATTGCGCGGGTGGTGTATGGCGCGCTGGAGCCCAAGGCCGGGATCGTGCAAAGCCAGGGGCAGTTTTTTACCCAAGGCTTTTTGAATCATCGGGTGTTGTTTGAAGGCGGGGTATTGGCAGAAGAGTGCGGGACGGTCTTGAGCGAATTCTTCAAGGCGCGCCGGGCAAAAGCCACCCTTTAAAGAACACTCGAAAACCAATGTGGGAGCGGGCTTGCTCGCGAATGCGGTGGGTCAGTCACTCTATACATGGCTGATCCACTGCATTCGCGAGCAAGCCCGCTCCTACATTTAGGGAGGTGGGGGTTACTTGCGAGCGATGATTACCGCTCGCATCGGCGCCGGCAGCCCTTCGATGGTTTTGCTGTGATCTTCCGGATCAAGGAAATCACTCAGCGACTGGTACTTCATCCACTCTGTCCCACGCTGTTCCTCGACGGTGGTGACGCTCACATCCACACAGCGCACATCACTGAACCCGGCACGCCGCAGCCACAGCATCAAAGCTGGCACCGACGGCAGGAACCACACGTTGCGCATCTGCGCGTAACGATCTTCCGGCACCAGCACTTGCTGCTGATCGCCTTCGACAACCAGGGTTTCCAGCACCAGTTCGCCGCCTTTGACCAAGGTGTCCTTCAGTGCCAGCAAATGCTCGATCGGCGAGCGGCGGTGGTAGAACACGCCCATGGAAAACACCGTGTCGAAGCCTTCGAGGTTCGCTGGCAGGTCTTCGAACGGGAACGGCAGATGCCAGGCCTTGGGCTCGGACAGGTAGCGCTGCACCGCCTGGAATTGGCAGAAGAACAGCCAGTTCGGGTCCACGCCAATTACGCTGTCGGCACCGGCGCCGAGCATGCGCCACATGTAGTAGCCGTTGCCGCAGCCGACATCGAGGATGCGCTTGCCCTTCAAGTCCAAGTGTGGGGCCACGCGCGACCACTTCCAGTCCGAACGCCATTCGGTGTCCACATGCACGCCGAACAGGTGGAACGGGCCTTTGCGCCAAGGGCTCAGGCCCATCAACGCGGTGCGCATTTGCGCGCGGGTATCGTCGTCGCAGTCGGTGTCGAGTGTCAGGCCATTGAGCAAATCCACTTCGCTGGGCTGGATCGCAGGCAGCGCATCCAACGCACTCTGCCAACGCTCTAGGTCGCCATGACCCTTTTCCATCTTGCTATCGAGTTGCGCTTGCAGGCCCTGGGCCCACACGGCCAGGGGAGTGCCGACCAAGTGGCGGGCGAGGGGGGACAGATCAATCATGGCAAGGCAATCAACGAGGCAAAGTTAAGACACTGGAACCACGGCACGACTTTAGAGAACCCGGCCGCCAGCAGGCGTTCGCGGTGTTCTTCGAGGCTGTCGGGCTTCATGACGTTTTCGATGGCGCTGCGCTTCTGGGCGATTTCCAGTTCGCTGTAGCCGTTGGCGCGTTTGAACGCGATGTGCAGGTCGGTGAGCAGCGCGTGTTCTTCGGGATCATTGAAGCGCAGCTTTTCCGAAAGGATCAATGCACCGCCCGGCAACAATGATTGGCGGATGCGCGAGAGCAGCGCCAGGCGCTCATCGGGCGCGATGAATTGCAGGGTGAAGTTCAACGCCACCACCGAGGCCGGCTGGAACTGCAGCGCGAGGATATCGCCCTCGATGACCTCGACCGGCAGCAGCTCCTGGAACATCGAGTCCTGGCCATTGAGGTATTCACGGCAACGCTCGACCATCGCCGCCGAGTTATCCACAGCGATCACCCGGCAACCGTCGGTGCGCACATGGCGGCGCAGGGCCTGGGTCACCGCGCCAAGCGAGGATCCCAGGTCATACAGCATGCTGTTGGGTTGGGCGAACTGCGCGGCGAGTACGCCGAGGTTCTCGACGATGGTCGGGTAGCCGGGCACCGAGCGCTTGATCATGTCCGGGAACACCCGCACCACGTCCTCGTTAAAGGCGAAGTCCGGCACCTGGGGCAGGGGCTGGGCGAAAAGGCGATCGGGTTCTTTGCTCACGGTTGTTCCGGCGACGATTGGGGAAAGGCCGGCATTTTAGCCAAGTTGGCCCTCATGTGCGCGGGTTGTCTGATGGAAAGCCGAGGCAGTGATGCCCCACTGGCCCAGCCAATACGTGGTGATCAGCAAATAAGGTGCTGCATCGAACGCCACCACAAACCGATTGATACCAATCAGCGTGTCAGAAAACACAAACGACACCGCACCTGCCGCCGCCAGCCATGCCGAGCGTTTCGGCACGTCGCTGCCCAGTCGCGCCAACGCACGCCAGAGCATGACACTGATCACGGTTGCATAAACCACCACTGGAATCAGCAAGTCACCCAGGCCATGGGAGATCAGGATGCTCAGCAGGATCGCGCCCACGCCCAGCGCCAATACCAGCGGCAGCAGCGCCAAGCGGCGACAGTCACTGAAATAGGCTTTGAGGTACGCCAAATGCGCAAACAGGAAGGCACCCAAGCCGAAGATGAACAGGTCGCCCGGCCAGGCCAGCAGTACATCGCCCACCAGGGAAAAAATAAGCCCCAGGCTGATCCAGCGTCGATAGTCGGTGGGCGGCGCGTCATGCAGCCAGCCCAGCAGTGCCAGTACCGGCAACGGTTTGACCAGCAGGCACAACAAGGTGGCATGGGTGGCAAGGCCGTAGATAAAAGTGCCGGCGCCCATCAACGCAAGAATCAGCCATGGCATATCAGTTCACCGTAAAGGCGCAGTCGAAGGTTTCGGCGGGTTCGGCTTCCGGTTCCCAGGGCTGCTGGGAGGTCAAGCGTAAACGGCCTTGGCCTGCCGCGAAGGCCTGGAAGCGCCAGGTCGACTGGCCACCGCCGCCGATCACGCCGGATTCTGTGCTGCTGTACACCTCTGGGCTGAGTGCGCGCAGCACGCCGCCCGCGGAGTCCTGGATGGCCCAGCGGTAACCGGTGGTGGGGTTGCTTGGCAGGGTGAGGATCAGGTTTTGCCCGGTTTTAAGTTGAAGCGGGCAGGCGCTCTGGTTGTCCACGCTGATGTTTTGCTTCGGTGCGCTGGCACACGCGGCCAGTAGGGCAAGGCTCAAGGGGAGAAGCAGGCGGGCAGCGGTCATGGGGGCTCCGTTCATTCACGACGAAGGGCGAGCATAACCGAAGATGAGACGAGGTGTGACAAGAGGGATTTGTGTTGTTGCGACAGACGCCATCGCGGGCAAGCCCGCTCCCACACTTGACCGATTTGTCATCAACAACACCGATCCCTGTGGGAGCCGGGCTTGCCTGCGATGAGGCCAGACCAGGCACTACATAACTATCAGAAGAGCACTTTCGCCACATCCGCAAAGCGCTTGGCAAAGTGCACCGTCATGCCTTCCTTCAGGTACTCCGGCAATTCCTCAAAACTGCCCCGATTCGGCTCCGGCAGGATCAGTTCATGAATCTTCTGGCGCCGCGCCGCGATCACTTTCTCGCGCACCCCGCCAATCGGCAGCACATGCCCGGTCAAGGTCAGCTCGCCAGTCATGGCCACGCCTTTTTTCGGCGGCTGGTTACGCGCCAGGGACAGCAGCGCACTGGCCATGGTCACACCGGCGCTCGGGCCATCTTTTGGCGTGGCACCTTCCGGCACATGCAAGTGCACGAAGGCTTCGTCGAAGAATTTCGGATCACCGCCAAACGACTTCAGATTGGAGCTGATGTAGCTGTAGGCGATTTCGGCGGATTCCTTCATCACTTCGCCCAACTGACCGGTGAGCTTGAAGCCGCGATTGAGCGTATGGATGCGCGTCGCTTCGATCGGCAAGGTCGCGCCGCCCATGCTGGTCCAGGCCAGGCCGGTGATCACACCGGTGCCGGACAGCACTTGTTCATTGCGGAATACCGGCATGCCCAGCGAGCTTTCCAGGTCCTTGTTGCCGATCTTGATCACCGAATCCGGCTCATCCAGCAGCTTGACCACCGCCTTGCGCACCAGCTTGCCCAGTTGTTTCTCCAACTGTCGCACCCCGGCTTCGCGGGCATAACCGTCGATCAAGGCACGCAGGGCACCGTCGCTGATGGTCAGGCTGTTTTTCGACACGCCGGCTTTTTCCAGCTGTTTGGGCCACAGGTGGCGCTTGGCGATGGCGACTTTTTCTTCGGTGATATAGCCCGACAGGCGAATCACTTCCATACGGTCCAGCAGCGGGCCGGGGATGGAATCCAGGGTGTTGGCGGTGCACACGAACAGCACCTTGGACAGGTCCAGGCGCAGGTCCAGGTAGTGATCGAGGAATTCGACGTTCTGTTCCGGGTCGAGGGTTTCCAGCAGCGCCGAGGCCGGGTCGCCCTGGAAGCTTTGGCCCATCTTGTCGATCTCGTCGAGCATGATCACCGGGTTCATCACCTCCACATCCTTGAGCGCTTGCACCAGCTTGCCTGGCAGCGCGCCGATGTAGGTGCGGCGATGGCCTTTGATCTCGGCCTCGTCACGCATGCCGCCCACGCTGAAACGGTAGAACGGCCGGCCCAGGGACTCGGCGATGGATTTGCCCACACTGGTCTTGCCCACGCCCGGCGGGCCCACCAGCAGCACGATGGAGCCGGCGACTTCGCCTTTATAGGCGCCCACCGCGAGAAATTCGAGGATGCGACTCTTGATGTCATCCAGGCCCGCGTGATGCTTGTCCAACACCTTGCGCGCGTGTTTGAGGTCGAGTTTGTCCTCGCCGTACACGCCCCACGGCACTGAAGTGGCCCAGTCTAGGTAGTTGCGCGTCACCGCGTATTCCGGCGAACCGGTCTCGAGGATCGACAGTTTGTTCAGTTCTTCATCTATGCGTTTCTTCGCTTGGGCCGGCAGCACTTTGCCTTCCAGGCGTTGCTCGAACTGCTCGACATCCGCGCTGCGGTCGTCCTTGGTCAGGCCCAGCTCCTGCTGGATGACCTTGAGCTGTTCCTTGAGAAAGAACTCGCGCTGGTGCTCGCCGATCTTGCGGTTCACCTCGGCGGAGAGTTCTTTTTGCAGGCGCGCGACTTCGACTTCTTTGCGCAGCATCGGCAGGACTTTTTCCATGCGCTTGAGCATGGGCACGCAATCGAGCACTTCCTGCAACTCGTTACCGGTGGCCGAGGTCAGCGCGGCGGCGAAGTCGGTGAGTGGCGACGGGTCGTTGGGGCTGAAGCGGTTGAGGTAGTTTTTCAGCTCTTCGCTGTACAGCGGGTTGAGCGGCAGCAGCTCCTTGATCGCATTGATCAGCGCCATGCCGTAGGCCTTCACCTCGTCGGTCGGTTCGCTCGGCTGGTGCGGGTACTCGACTTCCACCAGATACGGTGGGCGGTGGTGCTTGAGCCAGGTCTTGATGCGCACACGGGTCAGGCCCTGGGCGACGAACTGCAGCTTGCCGTTCTCGCGGCTGGCGTGGTGTACCTTCACCAGGGTGCCGTACAGCGGCAGGCTGGAGGTGTCGAAGTGGCGCGGGTCTTCCGGCGGGGTGTCCATGAAGAACAGCGCCAGGGAGTGGTGCTCGGATTTGCTCACCAGCTCAAGCGTCTCGGCCCACGGCTCTTCATTGACGATCACCGGCAGCACTTGCGCCGGGAAGAAGGGCCGGTTGTGGATCGGGATGATATAGACCTTGTCCGGCAGGTTTTGCCCAGGCAGAGCCAGGCCGGTATTGGAAGACGGGGTTTCAGCGTTTTCGGGGTCAGCGTAGTCGTTCAAGTCGTAATCAGGGAAATCTTGCTGGTCGCTCATGGGGCACCTGCATAAGGAAGTATGGTGCTTAGATGGGGCGGGGCGGCGGTGGTTTCAATGGTCGCGGCGAGATAGCAACATATTGCATGAAATTCTCGACTACGCCGCAGGGCCAGTGTGGGAGCGGGCTTGCTCGCGAAAGCGGTGGATCAGTGAATATATCTTTGACTGACCCACCGCATTCGCGAGCAAGCCCGCTTCCACATTTGGAATTATGTGCGGTCAGCTGATTTTGTGCAGGTAGGCGGGAAGCGGCTGTTCGGGCAGCACTGAGAGCACTTTCAAGCGCTGCAACATCCGCTGCCGAGCCCGCTGCAGGTGCTCGCGCAGGTTCAGCGCCGCCGCGTCCACCGCGCCATGCAGCAACAGCTCCAGAATCAGGCGATGCTCAGCCAACATGGCCGGATCAGCACCGATCCCCAGCAAACGGTAGAAAATCCGGCTGATGATCATCGGGCTCTGGCCCTGGCGAATCAACGCCGCAATTTTGCGGTTCTGCAGGCCGGCCAGGCAGCGCTGGTGCAAGTCTTCCTCGATCTGTTCGATGGCCTCCAGGCTGCAATGCGCGCTCTCCTGGGCATCCAGCACGCGCTGCAGCATGGCCTCCAGCAATTCGCGGTCGAGGTGGGGGGCACTTTGGCGCAGGGCTTCGGGCTCCAGGCAGGCGCGCAGTTCGTAGTCTTCGGTGACTTCTCGTGCAGTCAACGGCCCCGCCAGCCATTGGGAGTAGGGCTCCTTTTCCACCAGGCCACGGTCGCGCAGGCGCATCAGCGCTTCGCGCACCACGGCGCGGCTGACGCCGTAGTGGTCGGCAGCAGCTTGCTCATCCAGGCGGTAATGGCCGAAAGCAATACAGGTGGACAACGCCGCGCCGATCTCTTCGACGATGCGTTCGCCCAGTGGTCGCGTGTCCACCAGCTCATCTTCACCGTTAAGGCCCAGGTGAGCGTGGCTCAAGGGCAGGCGCAGCGGCTCCATCGCCAGGCCTTCGGGGTTGATCAGGTAACCCCGGCCGTTGAAGCGGCAGATCAGGCCCTCTGCGTGCAGCAGGTCCAAGGCCTTGCGCACCGGCACGCGGCTGGTGCCGAACAATTCGGCCAGCGGTGCTTCCAGCAAGACCAGGCCGTGGCGCGCAGTACCGTTGACGATCGCGTCACGCAACACCTGATGAATCATCGCGTAACGGGAGGCCGAGGCGGACACTGCTTTCATCGCTTTCTCTGGAGGCTGTAGGACGGTGGCCGGGGATTCTCTCATAAGTTGCGCCTGTCACTCTGCGCCACGTCGCGGGCACTTTTTTGGGGCCTTGTAGGTAGGAATGTTACTTTTCTGCACCAAAATGTACTTATTAATAAAAGATACATTATTTCATTGAAGGTGCTTTCCCGCCCACCTGCAAGCATTTTTCCTACTCTTTAAAGCTATCTATCCCGATGCTCTAGGCGGGATTCACTCTTTGCGAACCAAGATCCCGGCTAAGACTGGCACGAAAGCTGCCTTCGTAAAATGTACATTTTATTAATATGTACGTTTTGTGAGGGTCATTCTGATGTCAGATGCCACTTCAATGGCCGAGGATTTCGCCAGCGGTCGCAGCGACCCGGTGCAAGCCCTCGAACAGGCACTCGAGAAAGCCAGCCAGGTGCCTGCCGTCTTTATCAGCCTGACGGGCGAACGCGCCCGCCGTGAAGCCGAAGCCGCCGCCGCCCGTTGGCGCGCCGGCCAGCCAGTGAGCGTGTTCGATGGCGTGCCGTTGGCCTGGAAGGACCTGTTTGATGTGGCCGGCAGCGTCACCACGGCGGGCGCCGCCTACCGCCGCAACGCGCCCGCGGCCTTGCTCGATGCCCCCACTGTCGGCCTGTTGTGCCGCGCCGGGATGGTCAGTGTCGGCAAGACCAACCTCAGCGAACTGGCCTATTCTGGCTTGGGGCTGAACCCGCATTTCGGCACGCCGCACAATCCCCATGGCACTGACCAACCGCGTATTCCGGGCGGTTCGTCGTCCGGCTCGGCGGTCGCCGTCGCTGCCGGCATCGTGCCTATCGCCATGGGCACCGACACGGCCGGTTCCATCCGTATCCCGTCGGCGTTCAATGGCCTGGTGGGTTACCGCAGCAGCAGCCGACGCTACAGCCGCGATGGGGTTTTCCCCCTGGCCCACACCCTCGACAGCCTTGGCCCGTTGACCCGCAGCGTGCGCGATGCACTGGCCATCGACGACCTGTTGCATGGCCGCACCCAAACCCACACGGCCCGCAGCCTCAAGGGCCAGCGCTTTGTGTTGGCGCAACAGGACGCTGAACCCGCTGTGCGCAACAATCTGCTGCGCGCGGTGGAGCAACTCAAGGCCCAGGGCGCGCTGGTCGAAGAACGCGAATGCCCAACGTTCCAGGCGACCCTGGACCTGATCAAACACCACGGTTGGCTCGGCGCCTTTGAAGCCTTCGCCCTGCACGAAGCGCTGCTCGACAGCCCCGACGCCGAGCTGCTCGACCCGCGCGTGCGCCGCCGCCTCGAAACTGCGCGTTCACTGCCAGCCAGCCAGCTCATCCACCTGACTGATGCACGTCGCCGCCTGCAACAGCAACTGGTCGACGACCTCGACGGCGCCATCCTCATCACACCCACCGTCGCCCACGTCGCGCCCCCATTGGCGCCTCTGGCGGGCGACGACGACCTGTTCGTCAACACCAACCTCGCCACCCTGCGCCTGACCATGCCCGGCAGTCTGCTCGACATGCCCGGCGTAAACCTGCCCAGCGGCCGCGATGCCCAGGGCCTGCCCACCGGGTTGCTGCTCAGCGCCCCGACGGGAGAAGACGCACGCCTGCTGCGCGCCGCGTTGTCCGTCGAAACCGTACTTAACGTTTAAGGAGACACACCATGGCTAAAGACATCCTCTGTGCATTTGGCGTCGACGTTGACGCCGTCGCCGGCTGGCTCGGTTCCTACGGCGGCGAAGATTCGCCGGACGACATCTCCCGTGGCCTGTTCGCCGGTGAAATCGGCGCGCCACGCCTGCTCAAGTTGTTCGAACGCTACGGCCTGCGCACCACCTGGTTTATCCCCGGCCATTCGATGGAAACCTTCCCCGAGCAGATGAAGGCCGTGGCCGACGCCGGTCACGAAATTGGTGTGCACGGCTACAGCCACGAAAACCCCATCGCCATGACCGCCGAGCAGGAAGAAATCGTCCTCGATAAATCCATCGAGTTGATCACCCAGGTCACCGGCAAGCGCCCGACGGGCTATGTGGCGCCGTGGTGGGAATTCAGCAAGGTCACCAACGAACTGCTGCTGAAAAAAGGCATCAAGTACGACCACAGCCTGATGCACAACGACTTCCACCCCTACTACGTGCGCAAGGGCGACAGCTGGACCAAGATCGACTACAGCCAGCATCCCGACACCTGGATGAAACCGCTGGTACGCGGCGAAGAAACCGACCTGGTGGAGATCCCGGCCAACTGGTACCTGGACGACCTGCCGCCGATGATGTTCATCAAGAAAGCCCCCAACAGCCATGGCTTCGTCAACCCGCGTCACCTCGAAGAAATGTGGCGCGACCAGTTCGACTGGGTCTACCGCGAACACGAACACGCGGTGTTCACCATGACCATCCACCCCGACGTTTCCGGCCGCCCGCAAGTGCTGCTGATGCTGGAGCGCCTGATCGAACACATCCAGAGCCATGCCGGCGTGCGCTTCGTCACCTTCGACGAAATCGCCGACGATTTCATCCGCCGCCAACCCCGTACCTGACCCTTAAAACACAGCCCCCCCTGAGGCGCGACCCATGTCCATCTACAACAAGCTTGACCTGACTGGTTGGAAACCCCGGCAACTGACGTCCAAGGAGGTGCGTTTCGCCACTTGGATCGCGTTTTTCGCCTGGGTGTTTGCGGTGTATGACTTCATCCTCTTCGGCACTTTGCTGCCGGAGATTGGCCGGCACTTTGGCTGGGGTGAAGTGGAGCAAGCTGAAATCGCGACCTGGGTGGCGGTGGGTACGGCGGTGGTCGCCTTTGCCATTGGCCCCGTCGTCGATAAATTGGGCCGGCGCAAAGGCATTATCTTCACCGTGGCCGGCTCTGCGCTGTGTTCGGCGCTGACGGCGATTGGCGGCGCGTGGGGCAAGTCGCCGCTGATTCTGATCCGTTCGCTGGGCGGCCTGGGTTATGCCGAGGAAACCGTCAACGCCACTTACCTGAGCGAGCTGTACGGCGCCTCGGAAGACCCGCGCCTGACCAAGCGCCGTGGGTTTATCTACAGCCTGGTGCAGGGTGGCTGGCCGGTCGGTGCGTTGATCGCTGCCGGGTTGACCGCGCTGTTGCTGCCGATCATCGGCTGGCAGGGGTGCTTCATCTTTGCCGCCATCCCGGCAGTGGTGATCGCGATCATGGCGCGCAAGCTCAAGGAGAGCCCGCAGTTCCAGATTCACCAGCGCATCAGCGAGCTGCGTAAAAGCGGCGCGGTGAAGGAAGCGCAGAACGTCGCCGTGACCTACGGCGTGGACTACGACGAACACAGCAAGGCCGGCCTGAAAGCGGCATTCCGTGGCCCGGCGCGGCGCGCCACCCTGGTGATCGGCGCGGCACTGTTGCTCAACTGGGCCGCGATCCAAGTATTCAGCGTGCTGGGGACTTCGGTGATCGTCAGCGTGCACCACATCTCGTTCGAGAACTCGCTGATCATCCTTGTGCTGTCGAACCTGGTTGGTTACTGCGGTTACCTCAGCCACGGCTGGATGGGCGACAAGATCGGCCGCCGCAACGTGATCGGCCTGGGCTGGATGCTTGGCGGCCTGTCGTTCGCCGGGATGCTGTTTGGCCCCAGCAATATGCCGATGGTGGTCGGGCTGTACAGCCTGGGCCTGTTCTTCCTGATCGGGCCGTACTCGGCGGCGCTGTTCTTTATCAGTGAAAGCTTCCCCACCAGCATCCGCGCCACCGGCGGCGCGATCATCCATGCCATGGGCCCGATTGGTGCGGTGGTCGCAGGCTTTGGTGCGACCCAAGTGTTGTCCGCCGGCAGCGACTGGCAGACCGCCGCGCTGTGGTTCGGCGCGCTGCCGTGCTTCCTTTCCGGCGCGTTGATGTTTGCCGCACGCCATGTGCGTCCGGAAACCGTTCAGTAAGGAGTGATCGATGAGCCGTAAAGTTGCGTTGATTACCGGTGCCGCCAGTGGCATCGGCCAAGCCCTCGCCGTGGCCTATGCCCGTCATGGCGTGGCGGTGGTGGGCGGGTATTTCCCGGCCGATCCCCATGACCCGCAGACCACCGTCAGCCGGGTGGAAGAGGCGGGTGGCGAATGCCTGATGCTGCCGTTGGACGTGGGCAACACCGCCTCGGTGGACGCCCTGGCCGAACAAGCTATTCAGCATTTTGGCCGGCTGGATTACGCAGTGGCCAACGCCGGTTTGCTGCGCCGCGCACCCTTGCTGGAGATGACCGACGCGCTGTGGGACGAGATGCTCAATGTCGACCTCACGGGGGTGATGCGCACCTTCCGCGCAGCGACCCGACACATGAGCGAAGGCGGTGCGCTGGTGGCGATTTCATCGATTGCCGGTGGTGTGTATGGCTGGCAGGAACACAGCCATTACGCAGCCGCCAAGGCGGGTGTGCCGGGGTTGTGCCGGTCGCTGGCGGTGGAGTTGGCGCCACTGGGGATTCGTTGCAATGCGGTGATCCCGGGGTTGATTGAAACGCCGCAGTCGCTGGATGCAAAGAACTCGCTGGGACCGGAAGGTTTGGCCAAGGCGGCGCGCGCGATTCCGCTGGGGCGGGTAGGGCGGGCGGATGAAGTCGCGTCGCTGGTGCAGTTTTTGACCAGTGAAGCGTCGAGTTACCTGACCGGGCAGAGCATCGTCATCGACGGCGGCCTGACCGTACGCTGGCCCGACTGACTGCACCCCATTTAAAAAGGTGGGAGCTGGCTTGCCTGCGATAACGGTGTATCAGTGAACACATGTGTGGCTGACCCGCCGCCATCGCAGGCAAGCCAGCTCCCACATTAGAACCGTGTTTGTCTCGGGAGAATTTACATGCCTCAACTGACTCACCGCCGCGCCGTCATCACCGGCGCCGGCAGCGGCATCGGCGCCGCCATCGCCCGTGCCTACGCCGCCGAAGGCGCGCGGCTGGTATTGGCCGACCGCAACGCCGCCAGCCTCGCCGAAACCGCGATCACCTGCCGCAACCTTGGCGCCGAGGTGTTCGAATGCCTGGCCGACGTCGGCACCGTCGAAGGCGCCCAGGCCAGCGTCGACCGTTGCGTCGAACAGTTCGGCGGTATCGATATCCTGGTCAACAACGCCGGCATGCTCACCCAGGCGCGCTGTGTCGACCTGACCATCGAGATGTGGAACGACATGCTGCGCGTCGACCTCACCAGTGTGTTCGTCGCCAGCCAACGCGCCTTGCCGCACATGCTTGCGCAGCGTTGGGGCCGGATCATCAACGTCGCCTCGCAACTGGGCATCAAGGGTGGCGCCGAACTGACTCACTATGCGGCTGCCAAGGCTGGGATGATCGGCTTTACCAAGTCCCTGGCGCTGGAAGTGGCCAAGGACAACGTGCTGGTCAACGCCATCGCACCGGGCCCGATTGAAACGCCATTGGTGGGCGGTATCAGCGAAGAATGGAAACGCGCCAAGGCCAAGGAGTTGCCCCTGGGCCGCTTCGGCCTGGCCGATGAAGTGGCGCCGGTTGCGGTGCTGCTGGCCAGCGAGCCCGGCGGCAATCTGTTCGTTGGCCAGACACTGGGCCCGAACTCCGGCGATGTCATGCCATGAGTGAGGTGTAGCCATGTGCGGACTCTGCGGACTGCTCGGCGAAGACCTGCACTGGAGCGATCCCCTGGGCGATGAATTACCCCGGCGCCGCGAACGCCTGCGCCGGATCGCGGCGATCAATCAGGTGCTGGCGGTGTTCCGGCTCAAGGTCGAAGACTTCCAGGGCGCGTCGTATCTGCTGCTCGGCGCCACTGGCAAGCAGGCATTGGCCAGCGGTCTGGATCAACTCTGGCAGGCGGCCGAAACCATGCTCGGCCGCCCGTTGGATCCCCTTGATCCGCGCTTGTTGGACCACTTGGAGTCAGCCTCATGAGTATTGCCCTCAACGTCATCACCGGCTTTCTCGGCAGCGGTAAAACCACCTTGCTCAAGCGCCTGCTGCAGGGTGAAAGCCTGGGCGACACCGCGTTGCTGATCAACGAATTCGGTGATGTCGGTATCGACCATCTGCTGGTGGAAGAAGTGGCGCCGGATACGGTGCTGCTGCCCAGCGGCTGCGTGTGTTGCTCGATCCGTGGCGAGTTGAAAGAGGCTTTGCTGACCTTGTTGCAACGCCGTGAGCGCGGTGAGATCCCGGCGTTCAAGCGGGTCATCCTGGAGACCACCGGCCTGGCCGACCCGGCGCCGATCCTGGCCACCCTGAACAACGACGTGCAGTTACGCGGGCGTTTTCATATTGGCTTGGTGATCACCCTGGTGGACGCCAGCCATGCCGTCCTGCAAGAACGCCTGCACCCGGAATGGCTGGCCCAGGTGGCGGCGGCGGATCGCTTGCTGCTGAGCAAGACTGATCTGGCGGGTGACTGCGCTGCACTGCGCGCACATCTGCAAGCGCTCAATGCCGGCACGCCGATCCTCGATACCCATGACATCCACAGCGGCGACCAACTGCTGCTGGGCGAAGGCCTGCGCAGTGCCGAACCCGCCATGGAAGTCAGCCGCTGGCAGCTGCATCAAACCACCACGGCCACCCACGGCGCCGCGCAAGTGTGCAGCCTGACCTTCGACCAGCCCCTGGATTGGGTGGGTTTCGGGGTATGGTTGTCGATGCTGTTAAGATGCCACGGCGAACGAATTCTCCGCGTCAAAGGGCTGCTCAACGTGAACGCCAGTAACGCCCCCATCGTCATTCATGGCGTGCAGCATTGCCTGCATGCGCCGGTGCATTTGCCCGCGTGGCCGGGCACTGACCGCCAATCACGCCTGGTGTTTATCCTACGTGGCCTCGAGCCTGCGCTGCTCAAGCGTTCGTTTGAAGCGTTCTCGCGGCGGTTCGCGGCATGATCACACTCCGCGTTCTCGGTACGTCGGTCACCCTGCTTGAATGCCTGCGCGTGCGCGCTGAAGAGGAGCTGGGCATTCGCTTGGTCTACCAGGTGCACGACGTCGAACAGGCCCAGCGTATCGCGGTGATGCAGCCCGAGAGCTATGACCTGTACGACCAGTGGTTTCACAACGTTGACTTCGTGTGGCCGGCTCGGGCGATCCAGCCCATCGACACGCGGCGCATCGCGCTGTGGCACGAAATCAATGACCTGCCCAAGCGCGGGCGCCTGTCGGCCGACGACCGTTTGGGCAGTGGCAGCGTGCCCAGCGAGCGGCTATTCGTGCAGCACGATGGCAGCCTCGGCAGCACGGTCACCGAGCGCATCAGCATGCTGCCCCTGACCCACAACGCCGACAGCTTCGCCTATCGCCCCGAGCGCCTGCCCGAAGGTTTTTGCCACGGCAACGAAAGCTGGGGCTGGCTGCTCGACCCCGCGTGGCGTGCGCGCACCGCCTTGCAGAGCGACGCCGCCATCGGCGCCCTGGATGCCGCGCTGGCGGTGCAGGGCGCGGGGCTGGCCAGCTTCAGGGACATCGGCAACATGAGCATCGAAGAGATCGATGTACTCGCTGACATCCTAGTGCGTAAACAGAAAGAAGGACACTTCGCAGCGTTCTGGTCCGACGATGAAGAGGCGGCGCAGTTGATGCTGAGCCCGAGTATCGATATCCAGAGCCTATGGTCACCGACCTTGATGCGCCTGCATCGCGCCGGGGTGAAATACCGCCTGGCGGTGCCGCGCGAGGGGTATCGGGCGTGGTTTGGTGGGTTGTCGTTGTCGCGGCATGCCAAGGGGCCGGTGCTGGATGCGGCCTATGCGTATCTGAATTGGTGGCTGTCCGGTTGGCCGGGGGCGGTGATGGCGCGGCAGGGGTATTACATTGGTAACCCGGCGCGTAGCCGTGACCACTTGAGCAGTGCGGAGTGGGATTACTGGTACGCGGGCAAGCCGGCGCGGGAGGAGTTGTTGGGCAGTGATGGGTTGCCGTTGATTGATGTGGGGGAAGTGCGGGATGGGGGGTCTTATGAGCAGCGTATGGGGCATATTGCGGTGTGGAATTCGGTGATGGATGAGCATAACTATTTGGTGCGGCGGTGGGGGGATTTTATGCGGGCTCGTTGTGTTTGATTGAGTGCATATCCGTTGCTGCGTTCGGCCAGCGTGTTTAACGGGGCGCCTAGGATCAAAAGCAAACGCGGCGGCCTTGTAGCCGACCGATATTGAAAGCCGATCTCGGTCAACGTGTAGGAGCCGGCTTGCCGGCGATGGCATCACCTGGGTGGGCCTGATGTACCGAATCGCCTGCATCGCTGGCAAGCCAGCTCCTACACCTACCTGCTTTTGATCCAATCAGGGCGGAGCCCCTGTCAGCCATCACCCAAATACTGGATATGTAACCAACGCCCGATCCATCAAGCCAACCCTCTGTCGCCAAAAAACCACCACCAAATTCCCCGGTTTTATTGGGTGCACTTAACCCTACTCCCAGCTAATCTCCTCAGACCCAATACTCCATTAAAATTGATGTTTTTTTGACGCCAGGTCAGCTGTCGCAAGGAATGCACATGACAAAAGGACGCAGTGGCAGAGAGAGGCGCACGCCGCCAGAGGGCACTGCAATGAGGTGGCGCCACACGTTTCAAACCCGTATCGCGGGGGTGCTCGCGCTGTTGCTGCTGGTCGTCGTCGCCGCCACCTATTTCGCCGTCAAGACCGCCACCTCCCGCGCCGTTGAAAACCAGGCGCAATTCCAACTCAAAACCGGCAGCCAAGTGTTCGAACGTCTGCTCGACCTGCGCGGACGTCGCCTGCAATACGGCCTGGACTGGCTGACCGCCGATCTCCCCTTCAAACAGGCCGTGGTCGAAGGCAAGACCGCGCCGATCCTCGCCGCCCTGCGTCGCCACGGCACGGGTATCCGCTCCAGCGAAGTGTTCGTACTGGGCCTGGATGGCAAGGTCATGGTCAGCACCTTGCCCATCCTCATGCGCGGTCAGTTCTTCCCCTACGACGATGCCCTGCGCCACGCGCGGCGCACGGGGTTGCAAATGCTGATCGTGGCCATGGACGGGCGCCCCTATCTGCTGGTGCAGGATGAAGTGCTCAACCCGCTGCCCATCGCCCGTGTCGTCATGGGCTTTCCCATGGACAAACTGTTCGCCAATGAACTGCGCTCCATGAGCAACCTGGAGGTGTCGTTCCTCAGCGTGCAAAACGGCGAGCCCGGCCCGCTGTTCAGTACGCAGCCGGATGCCTACCAGGCCGCTACGCTCAGCCTGTTGCGCGAAGGGCACGTCGACCCCGAACCAAAGATCCACCTGTTCTATGGCGAACGTGTGCTCAGCCAGGTTTTGCCGCTGGCCAATACCGGCGATGGCGATGAAGTGCGGGTGTTACTGCAAAGCCCGCTTGACCACGCCCTGGAATCCTTCGCGCCGCTGGACCGGCAGTTCCTCGGGATCGCCCTGGCGGTGCTGCTGGTGTCGCTGGCCGGTGCGTTGTTCCTGGCGCGACGGGTATCGCGCCCGCTCAATGCCTTGGTGCAGGCGGCTGAGCGTATTGGTGCCGGCGACTACCGCACGCCGGTGCGCGTGCGCAGCCATGATGAATTCGGGCTGCTGGCCCGCGCGTTCAACGCCATGCAAAGCGGCATCGCCGTGCGCGAGCGGCAATTGGCCCACAACGCGCTGCACGACCCGCTCACCGGCCTGCCCAATCGTGCCCTGGCCATGGAACGCCTGGGCAGTGCGATCAGTGCGCGGCGGCCGGTGGTGTTGCTGTACCTGGGGATCGAGAATTACCGGGTGATCAACGAAGGTTTTGGTCCCCAGGGCGTGGAAGAAATGTTGCGCGAAGCCAGTCGCTGCTTGTCGATGAGCCTGTTGGCCAGCGACACGGCGGCGCGCATTACCGGCAGCGAGTTCCTGTTGTTGCTGGAGAACACCGAGATCGACCGCGCCGTGGCCCGCGCCGACCGCCTCTACGCACTGCTCACCGAGCCCCAGCGCATCGGCAATGATGAGCTGCGCCACGAAGTCAGCATCGGCATCGCCGCTTACCCCGCCGACGGTCAACAGGTGGAAGAGTTGATCAGCCGCGCAGCCATCGCCCGGCATGACGCCGCGAGCCTGCCGGGGCATTTGCAGATCTACCAGCAGGACCGCGACCTCGCCCATCAACGCCAGATCACGCTTATCCGTGACTTGCGGCGTGCCGCCATCGAGGGCGAGTTGTTCCTGTGCTACCAGCCCAAACTCGACCTCAAGCACGGCCATGTCCGCCAGGCCGAAGCCCTGTTGCGCTGGCAGCACCCGACCCTGGGCCAGGTGTCGCCCGCCGAATTCATCCCGCTGGCCGAACGCACCGGCAGCATGAGCAGCCTGACCCTGTGGGTCATTGAGGAAGCCATCCGCCAAATCGCCGAGTGGGCGCAGCGCGGCATGCTGATCCAGCTGTCGGTGAATATCTCGGTGGACGACCTGGCCGATGATGACCTGGCGATCCGCGTCACCGCGCTGTTGATGCAGTATCAGGTGGAGGCCGAGCAACTGATCTTCGAGATCACCGAAAGCGCGATCATGCACAACCCGCAACAGGCGCTCAGCGTGCTGGAGCAACTGCGCGACTGTGGCATCAGCCTGTCGGTGGATGACTTCGGCACCGGCTATTCCTCGCTCGCGCAATTGCAGCGGCTGCCGGTGCAGGAGTTGAAGATCGATCAGTCCTTCGTGCGTAACCTCAACAGCACCAGCAGTGACGGGGTGATCGTGCGTTCCACCATTGAGATGAGCCACAACCTGGGGCTCAAGGTGGTGGCCGAAGGCGTCGAATTTGCCCCCAGCCTCAAGCTGCTCAAGCAGTGGAATTGCGACACCGCGCAGGGCTACCTCATCAGCCGGCCGTTAAATGCGATGGCGTTCGAAATGTGGATGCGCCGCGAACGCTCCCCCGTCTGACCCCCCCCACTTGTAGGAGCCGGCAAGCCGGCTCCGACGGGTATGAAAAAGGCGGCTACCTGTGAGGGTAGCCGCCTTTGTTTGGCTGCCAGTCGATCTTAATCCGGCAGTTTGAACGCCATCACGTAGTCACCCTGTTTAGTACCCAGGGAACCGTGACCGCCGGCCATGACCAGCACGTACTGCTTGCCGTCCTTGCCGGTGTAGGTCATCGGGGTGGTTTGCGCGCCTGCAGGCAGGCGGCCTTCCCACAGTTGCTTGCCGTTTTTCACGTCGTAGGCACGCAGGTACTGGTCCAGGGTACCGCTGAGGAACGACACGCCACCGGCGGTGGTGAAGGTGCCGCCCAGGCTAGGCACGCCCATGGTCAGCGGGATCGGAACCGGCGAGCTGTCACGCACGGTGCCGTTCTTGTGCATCCAAAGGGTCTTGTGGGTGGTCAGGTCGACCGCCGCCACGTAACCCCACGCCGGTGCCTGGCACGGCAGGCCCATTGGCGACAGCATGGCTTCGAGGATCACGCCGTACGGCGCGCCTTTGTTCGGCTGCACGCCTTCGGTTTCGCTGACGCGTGGACCTTGCTTGGCGATGTCAGCGGCCGGGATCAGTTTCGATTTGAACGCCATGTAGCTTGGGTTCACGAAGGCAATCTGGCGAACCGGGTCGACGGAAATGCCGCCCCAGTCGAACACGCCGAAGTTGCCTGGGTAAACGATCGAGCCTTGCAGCGAAGGCGGGGTGAAAGCACCGTCGTAGCGCATGGATTTGAAATCAATCCGGCACAGCATCTGGTCGAACGGCGTCACGCCCCACATGTCGCGCTCTTTGAGCGGCGGCGGCATGAAGTTCAGGTCGGACTTCGGTTGGGTTGGCGACGTGTGGTCGCCAGCGACTGCACCTTGCGGCACCGCCACTTCGTGGATCGGCACCACGGGTTGGCCGGTGGCACGGTCCAGCACGTAGATGCTGCCTTGCTTGGTCGACGCCATGACTGCTTGCTTCACGCCATCAGCGGTCTTGATGTCGATCAGCGAAGGCTGGCCGCCCACGTCCATGTCCCACAGGTCATGGTGGGTGAACTGGAAGGTCCACTTCACATGGCCGCTGTCGATGTCCAGAGCGGTCAGGCCGGCGCTGTATTTTTCCGAGTCTTCGGTACGGTCGCCGCCGTATTGGTCGGGCATCTGGTTGCCCATCGGCAGGTACAGCATGCCGAGTTTTTCATCCACGGCGAACATGGACCACATGTTCGGCGAGTTGCGGGTGTAGGTCTTGCCCTCGGCCAACGGGGTGGTGTCGTCCGGGTTGCCGCTGTCCCAGTTCCACACCAGCTTGCCGGTGTGCACGTCGAATGCGCGGATCACGCCGCTTGGCTCGTCGGTGGACACGTTGTCGGTGACGTGGCCGCCGATCACCACCAGGTTTTTAGTCACGGCCGGTGGCGACGTGGAGTAGTAACCGCCTGGGGCGAAGCTGCCGATATTGGCACGCAGGTCGACCTGGCCTTTGTCACCGAAGTCTTCACACATCTTGCCGGTGTCGGCGTTGAGGGCGATCAGACGGGTGTCGGCAGTCGGTACGAAAATCCGTTTCGGGCAGGCATTCGGTGCAGCGGCGGGGCTGGCGCTGCCGGTCGGGCTCTGCTCGGAAGCGTAGGCAGCGTCATCGTGATACGACACGCCACGGCAGGTCATGTGTGCCCAACCCTTGAAGTTTTCGGCACCCTGGCTGCTGATCTTCGGATCGAAGCGCCAGATTTCCTTGCCGGTGTCCGGGTCCAGTGCAATCACTTGGCTGTGCGGCGTGCACACGTAGAGCATGCCGTTGACTTTCAGCGGGGTGTTTTCCGCGGTGGTCTCACCTGGGTCGTTCGGGCCAGGGATGTCACCGGTACGGAAGGTCCACGCCGGGACCAGCTTGTGAGCATTTTCCGGGGTGATCTGTGCCAGCGGCGAGTAGCGATCGCCAAAGGCCGAACGGCCGTAGGAGTTCCAGTCGCCATCGGCCTGGGACGGTGCAGCGCTGGCCATGCCGGGTACCGCGTCGCGGTCCAGTTGGCCTTTGATCTCACCCGGGTTGGTGAATTGGCTGGCAACGGCGGCAGCACCGGCGAGCACCACAGCCACGCTCAGCGCGCCAGTGCCCAGCGGGGCCGGCTGGCCACGCAGCAACGGACGGCGGAACCACGGGAGCAACATGACGATGCCCAGGGCGAACAGCAGCGCCAGGCGCGGCACCAACTGCCACCAGTCCAGGCCGACTTCCCACAAAGCCCACACCGTACTGGCGAACAGTACCAGTGCGTACAGGCCGAGTGCGGCGCGGCGGGTGGCCAGCAAGAGGATGCCGGTCAGGGTGATGCCGATACCGGCCAGCAGGTAGTACAGCGACCCGCCGAGCATCGTCAGCTTGATACCCCCGGCCAGCAAGGCCAGGCCCATGATCAGCAGCAAGACTCCGAGCAGCCTGGGCAGCAGGCGGCTTGGCGTTGAGGCACCGTCAGTGCTCATAGTTGTGTTTCTCCGTTACGTTGGAATTATGTAACCCCGTGCTTCACTGTAGATGACGATTCGGCGCGGGCTTGGTTCAGCGTTAATTCGGTTTTTCTGGGGATAGCAGGGTTATCCACAGGCGGGCGAGTTATCCCCACGCGCAGGTCGGTGTCAGACAGCGCTGTCTTTGAAAAGTGGGGAATTCGGCAAGATGGGGTCGACCGCGGACGTGAAACGTTTCAGTTTGTTGCGGCAAGGATAAGGTGCTGACGCGCCAAGAGAAAGCGCAAATCGCAAGATGCATCATTTCCGATTTGGTAACAGTGACAGAACGTCGCTGCAAAGGGCACTGCAAAACCCGTAGGAGCCGGCTCGCCGGCGATGGCGATTTCAAGGACGCCATCGCCGGCAAGCCGGCTCCTACAGGTTAGAGTTGCGGTGTTTTCAAAAGGTGGTTCGAACGCCGAACTGCACACTTCTACCCGGTGCCGGCGCAATGTCACGCAGGATCGAGCTGGCATAGCGCACCGTCTGGTTGGTGAGGTTTTCGCCGTTCACAAACGCCAGCCATTGGCTGCCACCGACATTGAACCGATACCCCGCGCTTGCCCCCAGGGTGGTGTAGCCGTCGGTGCCGCTTTCGTTATCTGGCACACGTCCTTGCCCTGCGGCATGTTCCACATCGATGCGCGCCTGCCAGCGATCCAGCTCCCACAGCAAGCCGCTGTTCAAACGCAGCGGTGCAATGCGCGGCAGGGCTTCGCCGGTGTCGAGGTTGGTGGCGCGGGTGTAGTCACCCGACAGCTCCAGGGCGAACTTGCCGTAGGCGCCTTCACCCAGCTTCCAGTGATCCTGGGCTTCGAAGCCGGCGAAACGGGCACGCACGCCGGAGTATTCGTACTCAGGGATGCCGGCGGCGTCCTCTTCACCTTCGTCGTTCAAGGTACGACCGGTGCCCAGCAAGCCGATGTAATTGGAGAAGCGGCTGTAGAACACACCGAAGCTGCCCTTGTGGGTGCCATTGTCAAAGCGCAGGGCCAGGTCGCTGGACACGGCTTTTTCTTTCTTCAAGTTGGCGTTGCCCAGTTCATAGGTGCCGGTGGCGACGTGGGCACCGTTGGCATACAGCTCGTAGAAGGTCGGCGCGCGCTCGGTGTAGCCCAGGGTCGCGGCCAGGGACCAGATGGGCGTGAGGGTGTAGACCGCCCCCGACGACAGGCTGCCGGCGGTGAAATCGTTGGATTTGTCCGCACCGGCAAAACGCGCGTTGCCCTTGGCGTCCGGGTCCACGCTGGTGTGCTCCACCCGCCCGCCGAGGCTGAGTTTCAGGCGCTCGGTGGCCTGCATCTCTTCGAGGATAAACAGCGCGCCGGCGTTAGTGTCGGTCTGTGGCACGAAGGCTTCTTCACCAAGGGCCGAGAACTCGTTGCGGGTCACCTGGGCACCGACCACGCCATCGAATGGGCCGATCGGCTGGTGACGGGCTTCAACGCGGGCTTCGTAGCCTTTGTTCTTGAAGATCGTGCCGGTTTCGCCACCTTCGATCTCGCGGTGCTCGTAGTCGGTGTAGCCGGCATCGAGTTTCACCGAGGTGAACGGGCCTTGCAGGTTGCGGATCTCGGACGCAAACGCGTAGTGATCCTGCTTCATGCGGATGCGCACGTCCTGCTCGGCGGGCGAGCCGTAATTGGCGTCGTAATTGCTGTAGGACAGCCCAGCGTAACCGTCGTCCCAGGTGTAGGAACCACCCACGGCGCCGCCGTCCTGGCGCCCGTCGCTATTGCCCAGGCGGCCGTTTTTGCCGGGTGCGTCTTCGGTTTCCGGGGCGTGGCGGCTGCGGGCCTGGCCGGGGATTTTCAGGTCGTTGAATTCCCGCGCGTTGGCGTCCAGGTGCAAGGCAAAGGTGCCGTTGCCGGCTTCCAGCTTGCCGGCGCTGCTGCGTGTGGTGTCAGCGCCGCCGTAGCGCAGTTCACCGGCACCGTGGATGCCTTCGATGGCTTCGGTGGGGATGCGGTTGTCAAAGGTGTTGACCACGCCGCCAATGGCGCTGCCGCCATACAGCAGGGCGGCGGGGCCGCGCACGATTTCGATGCGGTCAACGTTGACCGGGTCCAGTGGCACCGCATGGTCGTAGGACAGCGACGACGCATCCAGCGCACCCACGCCATTGCGCAGAATGCGAATGCGGTCGCCATCCTGGCCCCGGATGATCGGCCGACTGGCGCCAGGGCCGAAATACGATGACGACACGCCAGGTTGCTTGTTGAGGGTTTCGCCGAGGCTGCCTTTTTGTTGCAGGGTCAGGTCATCGCCTTCGAGCACGGTGGTGGGCGAGGCGAGTTGTTCGCTGCCCAGCGGGTTGCCGGTGATGACTTGGGGTTGCAGTTCAAGGGCGTGGGCTTCGGAGCAGATCAGCAGGGCGGCAGCGAGCGGGGACAGGCGCCACAGAGAAGAGAGGGACATCGGACATTCCTTGGCAGATCGGGCAAAGAGATTGGTTAACTATAGTTACAATATAACATCTCTTTTTCGCTGGGAACGGGAACTTTTTATAACTCGGCAGGCGGGTGATAAGGTGTGCACCTTCGTGACCCTTTTTTGATAGGCCCGGCATGACCGCGACAAGCAACGACCCCCTCCACGGCGTGACCCTGCAACACGTTCTCACCACGTTGGTGGCGCACTATGAATGGGAAGGCCTGGCCGAGCGCATTGATATCCGCTGCTTCAAGAGCGACCCGAGCATCAAGTCGAGCCTGACCTTTTTGCGCAAAACCCCGTGGGCGCGGGAGAAAGTCGAAGGCTTGTACGTGAAGCTGATGCGCACCAAACGCCCGCTGGATTGACCCCATGAAGCGGTTTGTTACGGCGGCAGCGTTGGCCGGTTGGGTGGGCTTGGCGATCCAGCAATACCTGATTTTCTATTCGCGCTGGTCGACCGGCGCCAGCCTGCTCGGCGGGCTGATTAACTTTTTCAGTTTCTTCACCGTGCTCACCAACACCTTGGCGGTGGTGGTGCTGAGTTATGCGCTGGTCGAGCGCGAATCAGCGGCAAAGCGGTTTTTCCTGGCGCCCTCGATCAGCAGTGGGATTGCCACGAGCATCGTCGTGGTGAGCCTGGCCTACAACCTGCTGCTACGGCATTTATGGACGCCCACGGGTTTTCAGTTCATCGCGGATGAGTTGCTGCACGATGTGATGCCGGTGCTGTTCTTGATCTACTGGTGGCGGTGTGTGCCCAAGGGCAGTTTGCGGCTCAAGCACATTGGCGCGTGGGTGATCTACCCACTGGTGTACTTCGCCTATGCCCTGCTGCGCGGGGACTTGCTCGGGCAGTATCAGTACCCGTTCATAGACGTGAGCACCCTGGGTTATCCACAAGTATTCGTGAATGCCGGGGGGATTCTGGCGGGGTTTGTCGTGATCGCGCTGGCGGTGGTGGGGATGGACCGTTACCTCGAGCGGGCACGGTAAAACCGAAGGAGCCGGCAAACCGGCTCCTGCCAGGTCTGGGTTAGGCTTGCCAGTAACCGACGGCCTTGAGGAATTCCTCGTTGACCTTGTGCGTGTCCAGCAACACACGCCGCACCTGGCGCGACCGCTTGCTTTCCGTCGCCACAAAACTGTACAGCGAGCCGCTCGGCAGGGTCAGGTTTTGCACGGTTTCGAGCAAGTCATCCTTGCCGCGCACCACCCATTTCACTTGCACATCGGCGGCACTGTTGAGGGCCTGCTGTTCTGCTGCGTCGGCGATTTCTATCACCGCCAGCACGGTGCGCCCGGCGGGTAATTCTTCCAGGCGGCGGGCGATGGCCGGGATCGCCGTTTCATCACCGATCAACAAGTAGCTGTCGAAGATATCCGGCACGATCATCGAGCCCCGTGGCCCGCCGATGTACAGGTGCTGGCCGACCTGCACTTGCTCGGCCCAGGTCGACGCAGGGCCATCGCCGTGCAAC